>NC_015151.1:1970556-2298983 GCF_000190315.1 Vulcanisaeta moutnovskia 768-28 | reverse complement strand
GGCTCTTAACCCGTAGGTCGTGGGTTCGAATCCCACCGGGCCCGCCAGTTTTTATTGCTCATTAATGAAACGAAAATATTATTTATAATCGTGTTCTTTTCAATATTGTTACGCTATGCCGTATATGTTATTAATGAAAGGTTATGTGTTTTGTTTTTATATTTGGAATAGATTTTCCTATGCTTTTACGTTATTGTCCAGCCTCCATCAACAATTATTAGGGCTCCCGTGATATAACTTGCCTCGTCTGATGCCAGGAATGCGACTACAGATGCTATGTCCTCGGGTTCTGCCAATCTTCCCACCGGTATTATTTGTTCCATCATCTTCACCTGCTCCTCACCGCCTGGTTGCATCGCACCTGGCGTCTTAACGGCATCTGGTGCTATGGCGTTTACTGTTATTCCGTAGCGGGCTAATTCAAGGGCTAGGGCTCTGGTGAAGCCGACAATTCCTGCCTTAGACGCACTATAATGCGTTAATCCGGCGAAGCCCATGACGTTTCCTGCTATGGATGATATGTTTATTATCCTGCCATACTTCTGCTTAATCATGTAGGGCACTACGGCTTTCGTTACGTTGAATGTACCGTTTAGGTTTATGTTAATTACCTTATATCAATCATCAAATGACATCTCGAGGAAGGGCTTGAATGGGTATATCCCAGCATTATTTACAAGGATGTCTATATGACCATATGCATCATAGACCTTCTTAGCTATGTCCTCGGCCATCCTTAGGTCAGTTACGTCAAGCCTTAATGCCATTCCCTGACCACCTAGACTCTTTATTTCGTTGAGGGTTTCATTTTCTTTACCGGTTATATCCGTGGCAATAACGATAGCACCATCTCTTGTTAATCTTAGGGCTATGCTCCTTCCTATTCCCTGGCCTGCCCCTGTAATTATCACAACCTTATTTTTCAACATAGGCATAGTTATAGTTATAACTTAAAAATATATAAGTTTTCTTATCACAAATTATAATAATTAAATATTATTCTATTTTATTGTAAATAGATATACTGCTTTATAGAGATTTATTCCTAGTTGTAAGCTAATAACGATAGTACATTAATGCTTAGTCTTGCAAATATGCGAATACTAAGAGTAGGTAATTTAAATGATACGTGATTCCTTACGTAATTGATTCATATGCAGATCATTGAGGTACACGATTTAGTTAAGATTTATAGTAATAATGTAAAAGCTCTTGATGGGGTTTCATTAGATGTGAATTATGGCGAGATCTTCGCAGTACTTGGTCCTAATGATGCTGGTAAGACAACATTAATGAGGATATAAACGACACAGATAAGACCAACAACAGGTTTGGCCTATGTGATGGGTTATGACGTGGTTAGGGAGGATGATAAGGTTAGGAGGGTTATTGGCTATGTTCCCCAGGAATTCAGTGTTTGGATGGATTTAACCGGTTATGAGAACCTACTTATTTATTCAAAGGTTTATGGAGTGACAGGCAATGAGGCACGTAGGATAAAACACAATAGGACTGAGCTCTACACAAGGGCTATTCAGCCAATACTTTGGCTTGTTGTCTTTGGCCCAGTAATGGCTAGGGTTAGGGCATTACCCACCAATGGTATTCCCTACGTTGCATTTATAACGCCTGGCGTAATTATGCAATCTTATGCAATCCGTGGCCTTCGTATCCATATTCTACGGCCTAACAATAGTTTGAGAAAGGGAGTCCGGAATTTTGAAGAAGCTATTAACAATGTCTGTCTCCCGAATGTCCATTGTACTTGGCAGGTCCTCTGCATCAATAATTAGGGCCTTATTCCAATTTGCAATAATAACGTCAATAGCCATAGCACTAGGTGTTAAGATTGAGCCCAATCCATTTTATCTACTACTTTCATTGATCATAGTGGTGATTACGTTCATTGGATTTTCAGTGTTCTCCATATGGATCGCCACTTACATGAAGATCAGGGAGAGATTTATGGGAATTGGGCAGGCAATAACAATACCACTATTCTTCGCGAGCAATGCCATATACCCAATTAGCATCATGCCTGTGCCGATCAGGGTTATCGTACTTATAAACCCACTAACATATGTAGTCGATGCCCTGAGGAAGACTATGATAATCGGCAGCTCATACGGATTGGCAATTGATGCATTGGCTTTAGTGGTTTTCGCTGTGTTGTTTATTGTGTTGGCGTCTATTGAGTTTAGGAGGATAATTGATTGAGGATTAATAACAAGGTTGGGAATTCGTATTCCTTGTTAAGTTAATTTAAATGCATAATTATAAATGGACTCGTTATGGTTTAATTATATTACTAAATACTAAAATATTTTTGTTGTTATACATTTGACGTGAAATACTGTTTATTATTCACTTGAATATAATAAAGACTGGTGATAGTATGGGTGGTAAACAGAAGAGGATGGCGGTTTCCGTGTTCTCAGGCAGTGTGGATAGGTTGACTGGTTTAGCTATGCTTGTTTCTGGTGCGGTGGCCATGGGTATGGAGGTTGAATTATTCCTACAGTTATGGGGAGCATATGCATTTAGGAAGGACGTTATTCAGAGAAACACGAACTTCAGTGAATTTCAGAACCTGAGTTCTGAGGTTGCTAGAAGATTGCAGGAATTGAGATTACCGTCATGGTTTGATTTATTGAGGGAGGCTAAGAAGACGGGCAACCTAAAGATCTATGTATGCTCGACGGCAGCCAACATATGGAATGCCAAGAAGGAGGATTTCGTCGACTTAGTCGATGACATAATAGGTGCGGGTGAGTGGGTAGATAAGATGTCTGAGGCTGACATAACACTCTTTGTGTAGGTGATGGGCATGAGTGAGACAAAGGGTGAATTAAGTCCGGAGGAGCTTAGGAAGCTCAAGCCAAGCAAGACTGTGGATGCCAGGGGTATGTCATGCCCCGGCCCCTTACTTACTGCGAAGCAGGCAATAACGGAGGTACCAATTGGGGGTATACTTGAGGTTCTTTCATCAGATCCAGGTACGAAGAGAGACCTACCTCTCTGGGCTAGGAAGATGGGTCACGTATACCTAGGAACAATAGAGGAACCGGGTTACTGGAGAATATTCGTAAAGAGAATGAAATAATGGGTGGGGTGATATGGGATGGTTCTTAAAAAATCAAATCCACAAATTCTTATTTTTACAACAAACATAATCTCAGACCCTGGAGTATGCTCCGCTGGTTTAATGCACCTGAGTTATCCTGCGCAGACCACGATGATTAAGGTCCCATGTTCGTCAATGATAAGGCCCGAATGGATATTACTGGCGCTCGAGAGTGGTTTTGATGGGGTGTTCGTAGCTGCTGATGGTACAGATTGCCCATACCTAACTGACTGCACTGATAAAACCGCTAGGCGTGTTAAGGAGGCCCAGGAGTTATTGAGCGACAGGGGTATAGAGCCTGAGAGAGTTAAGATGGCCGCTATTTGTTCAGTATGCGGTGAGGCCTTCGTTAGGTTAGTGAATGACTTCTATTCCAGGTTAATGGAACTAGGGCCCATTAAGGTGAAAACACATGAGAAGTAATATATCACAGAAGATCCTTGAGATGGCGGAGCTGATCCAAGGGTCCTTCGAGTATGACGTAGTGGTTATTGGTGGTGGTATTGCCGGTATGGAGGCCTCACTTGACTTAGCTGAGATGGGGTTTAAGGTATTACTTGTTGAGAGGGAACCTACGATAGGAGGTAAGATGTTCCTACTGAGTAAGGTGTTTCCGACACTTGACTGTGCAAGTTGCATTTCAACTCCTAAAATGGCTGCCGTGGCTCATCATCCAAACATAGATTTATGGACATACTCCGAGGTTACTAGGATTGATGTTAAGGGTAAAGGTGACTTCGAGATCACTGTATTAAGAAAGCCGAGATTCGTTAATGAGGAATTATGCACAGGCTGTGGTACATGCGAGGAGGTTTGTCCTGTGGTCTTACCTAAGGAGTATGATTATGGCCTTAGGGGAAGAAAGGCTGCGTATATTCCATTCGATACTGCTGTACCGAAGAAGGCTGTAATTGATATAGATAATTGCATATTCTGTGGACAGTGCGAAAGAGAATGCCCTGCTGGTGCCATTGACTTCACGCAAAAACCTACGATATATAAGATCAAGGCACATGCAATAATAATAACAACTGGGTATAGATTATTCCCTGCGGAAAGGAAGGAGCAGTATGGTTATGGTAAGATCCCGAATGTGATAACCGCAATGCAGATGGAGAGGTTATTATCGCCAACGAGACCATTTAACTCAGTGCTTAGGCCATCGGATGGTAAGGAACCAAGTAGTATTGGGTACGTACTTTGTGTTGGCTCTAGGGATAAGACGGTTGGTAACCCAAGGTGCTCCCAGGTTTGTTGTATGTACTCAATAAAGCAGGCTCAGTTAATCCTTGGTGCATTACCGCTAGCTGATGTGACTATTTACTGCATGGATATAAGGGCTTATGGTAAGGGTTTCGAGGAGTTCTACCAGAAGGCTAAGGCAATGGGTGTTAAGTTCGTGCGTGGTAGGGTGGCTAAGATTGAGGAATTACCAAGTGGTAATGTTAGGGTAGTTTATGAAGATATCGATGATGGGAAGGTGAATTCAGCAGAGCATGATTTGGTGGTTTTATCCGTGGGCCTATTGCCAAGTAATGATAGTATTATCTCAATAATTCATGGAGCAAAAATAGCCGTAGATGACTTGGGATTTATAAGGGTAGATCCATCAGCACCTACTCAGACAAATATAGAAGGCATATTCGCGGCAGGTTGCGCAACAGGTCCTAAGGACATTCCTGATACCATACTAGAAGCGGCATCGGCCGCAGCAAGATGCGCGGCTTATCTAAAATCGCTTAAGCAGGAGAGGATGATACCAGTAGAGGTGGTTAGCAATGGAAAGAAGTGATAAAATTAGGATTGGTGTATATGTATGCCATTGCGGTGGTAATATTTCTGACGTTGTTAATGTAAAGAGGGTTGTTGATGAAGTACGTAAGGAGAAGGGTGTAGTTGTTGCTAAGGACTTTATGTTTATGTGCTCTGAGGCTGGTCAGAAGTTGATTGAGAATGATATAAGGAGTGGTAAGGTAAATGCTGTTGTTGTCGCTTCGTGTTCTCCAAGGCTTCATGAGGCAACATTTAGGGCCGCAATAGCGAGAGCCGGTGGTAACTCGTACATGTATTACCATGTTGATGTTAGGGAGGAGTGTTCGTGGGTTCATGAGAACGATAAGGAAGAGGCCACCAATAAGGCGATAAGGCAGGTTAGGGCAGCTATAGCATACTTAAGGCATGCTGAGCCTCTTAGCAGGATTAGGGTGAATTGTGAGCGTTCAGTGCTCGTAATTGGTGGTGGTATTGCTGGGTTAAGGACGGCATTGGATTTGGCTGAGTCAGGACTTACGGTATACCTTGTTGAACGTACTCCATTTCTTGGCGGTAATGCTGCCAAAATAGGCAACGTTAAGGTATTTCCATATGAAAAAACAGCTATTGACGTAGTGAGGGAGTTAATAGAGAGACTTAGGAAGATGAGTAATGTAGCTATATATACTAATGCCGAGGTAGAGAACGTGTCTGGTTATGTGGGTAACTTCGATGTTACCATTAAGGTGAATCCACGCTATTTCAGAGGCAAGCCTAATGGACGAGAAGTTGAGGAACTTAGAAAGATATGCCCAAGGAAGGCCAGGGATGAGTTCAGTTACGAGGTCTCTGAAAGAACTGCAATAATGTTTCCTCCATTCAATGGTACTTACCCTGAAATACCGGCGATAGACATGGCATTATGTGATAAATGCGGCCTATGTACTAAGATGAGTGATAAGATTGATCTCTCTCAGGAACCACAAATTGTTCATCTAAAGGTTGGCGCAATAGTTGTAGCCACTGGGTTTAAGCCGTATAAGCCTGAAAAGAGTGAGTATGGGTATGGCTTACCTGGCGTAATTACATTGCAGGAATTGGTGGGCATTATTAATAGGTATGGTGATGTGGTTATTAATGGTAGGAGACCGAGGAGCATAGCCTTTATCTACTGTGTAGGGAGTAGGCAGAGAAGGGTAGATGGTAAGAAGGCGAATGAGTATTGCTCTAGGTATTGCTGCATAGCTGCATTGGACGTCGCGGCGGCCATTAAGGAGTTCCTGAAGGATGTCAAAATATACCATGTAGTTAGGGATGTTAGGTCTTACGGGATAAATGAGTTATTATTTGAGGAGGCCAGTAAGCAGGGACAGGTTATCATAAAGTATGATGTTGATGAGGGCGAGCCGCAGGTCACATACATTAATGGTAAGCCTATTGTTAAGGTTAAGGATGTTCTAACTGAGCACATGGAATTAGAACTGCCCGTTGATTTAGTGGTTCTTGTCACGGGAATGGAGCCGTCTGACGGTACTGTGAATATTGCAGAGAAATTGAAGATATCCAGGGGCACCGATGGTTTTCTCCAGGAGGTTCATCCTAAGCTTAGGCCTGTGGAGACCATGCTGAGTGGAATATTTATTGCGGGTACTGCACAGGCACCGCGTGGTGTTGGTGAGACCTTGGCATCGGCATCAGCAGCTGCGGCAAAGGTCATGTCGCTGGTCCTTAAGGGATATACCGAGCTAGAACCCTTCGTTGCCTTTGTCGACCAAGATAGTTGCAGGGGTTCTGGGCTATGTGTGAGTGAATGTCCGTACGGCGCTATCGTAATTAAGGAATATGCAGGCAGTAAGAAGGCATGGGTGAACGAAGTACTTTGCAAAGGTTGTGGAGCCTGTGTGGCTGTGTGTCCAAGCGGTGCCGTTCAACTTAGGGGTCTCAGGAATGTGCAGATTGAGGATATGATAAGGGCAGCAGGTGGTGCTCATGACTAGGAGGGAACTCTCAATGGATAAATTAAAG
The DNA here is from genome assembly GCF_000190315.1 of Vulcanisaeta moutnovskia 768-28. Taxonomy (NCBI): domain Archaea; kingdom Thermoproteati; phylum Thermoproteota; class Thermoprotei; order Thermoproteales; family Thermoproteaceae; genus Vulcanisaeta; species Vulcanisaeta moutnovskia. The sequence continues at coordinate 2,292,082 of NC_015151.1, read as the reverse complement.
AGGGAATTAGGGATTCAACCACCTAAGGAACTTACGGAGTACGTTAGGGAAATAACAACTATAAGAAGTAAGATAGTTAATTGCTTAAGAAGAGATGGGGAGCTAACTGTTAAGGAGATTTCCTCAAAGACGGGATTGCCCGAGGATATAGTCTTTTGGCATCTCATGACCATGTTTAAGTACGGCTTAGTGGAATCAACTGAAAAGACCGATGATGGTTATTATAGGTATAGATTGAGGGGTGAGACTCATGGCTAAGGTAAATCCTAAACTAATAGATGAGCTAAAGGAACTTGGGGCATTTGATATATCTGCCTGCTATAGCTGTGGCGTCTGTACAGCAACCTGTCCCTTAGCCCAGGAGGGGCATGAATTTCCGAGGAAGATAATAAGGTACGCAATCCTTGGTCTTGAGGATAAGCTAATTTCAAGTACTGAGCCCTGGCTGTGTTACTACTGCGGTGAGTGCACAGAATCATGCCCAAGAGGTGCAGATCCAGCTGGTTTTATGATGGCCGTTAGGAGGTATTTAACGACACGTTATGATTTCACAGGCTTCTCAAGGAGATTCTATAGGTCAAAAGTAGTGGAGTTCATCTCAACAATCCTCCTCTTCGCTATTACAGTACTCGGCGTATACTTCGTACATGGGCCAATCATCCTCACAAGGGTAGATCTAGATTCCTTCCTGCCGCTGCATATCGTGGAGATGGGCGATATAGCAATACTGGTGGTGCTTTCTGCCCTATTATTAACCAATGTTTATAGAATGTATAGATTCACAGTTGCGGCTAGGGATATATCCTTCATAACGTATATAAGGGAGCTAATAAGGACCGTAGTGCCTCACTTCCTTACGCAAGTCAGGATGTTGAAGTGCAATAGAAATACCTTAAACTGGATAATGCATATACTAATTGTTTATGGATATGCAACGATATTCGTATTCGTAATAGTATTCCTGGACCTATTCCAAACAAACACCCTTTACCCAATATACAATCCGATAAGGCTCGGTGGATACATAGCATCAGCGGCATTGCTTGTTGGCGCTGGCTATGCTATTTATGGTCGTTTAAGGAAGAACGCAGTAATGAGGCAGTACTCCCACTCCACGGATTGGTTCTTCCTAACCCTATTATACCTCGTGGTGATCACAGGTGTGCTTGTTGATGTGTTTAAATACCTGGGTCTACCCATAGAGACTTACATAGCGTATACGGTGCATCTCGGTTTCGTAACACCACTATTAGTGTTGGAGGTACCCTTCGCAAAATGGTCACACCTGGCATATAGGCCATTTGCCATATACTTCACAAGGATCAATGACTTAGCCAAGACAAAGGTCATGCGAACCACGGCATAATTTAATTAAAAACTATTGATTTTCTTCAATTGCTAAATATTAGCAAGTATTCTTCATCATCTGTTGGGTCCATCATCACCTCTTAATTTAGAATTCATACGTAAATTTTTAATTTTAAGTGCTAATGAGAATTATTAATGCTTCATCAGTTCTATGACTTTGTACTTGGAATGGTATTTGGTTTCTTCCTCGCAGTTCCCCCTGGTCCCATGAATGCATTAATTGCCGCTGAGGCAACTCGTTCGCCAATTCATGGAACTAGTGTTGGTCTTGGAGCTATGTCCGCAGATGGTATTTTAATGATAATAACATACTTCTTCTCCAGGATTTTGGGTCACTACGTGTATTACCTTTATTTCGTTGGTTTTGCCGTTATGATGTATTTAGCCGCGTCAATACTTAGATCCACCTTCTCGCCCAGGAATACTAGTGGTAATAGGTCTCCATTCCTTAATTACTTCATGGGAGTTTCCATGGGCTTAACCAATCCCTATCAAGTGTTTTGGTGGCTTACGGCAGGTTTATCATTCATAAGTATATTTGGTATCTCTAGTATCATTGGTTTGTTTCTTGCCATACTTATTTGGGTCTTTGTGTTTCCGTACGCTGTACATGTTGGTAAGGTCTATGGTGGTTCCAGGGTTGATTTTGCCATTAAGCTCATCTCGGCATTAGGCATTATTGCATTCGCCGTTTATATAATTATTCGTGCGCTGCTTTACTTCATGTAGAGGTAAGTTTATAAAGTTGAAATTATAAAATAGAATGTGGACCTAGACGAATTAGCATTATCGGTAATGGGACCACTAATCCTAAGGCTAAAGAATACGAGAATTTACGAGAAGCTAGAGAAAAACCTTGCATCATCACTATCATTCACAAGCCCTGAGCGGTACCTGGCCCGAGTCTTATTCATAACAACAATAATGCTTGTAATAACGGCCCCACTTGGCGTAATCCTCATAATACTGAACCTAAATAACGCCCTAATTCTGCTTAAAATGAAGTTGTTATTTTCAACACAATATGGGATTAGGGATCTTATCTTAATAGTCATAGGTATTGTTCTCATATTCATGCCACTTATTGTCTATGAAATAATGATAAGTATGCCAAGAATAACATCGAGCGACTTAGCCTTTAAGGTCGATACGGAATTACCGTTCTTTGTTGCTTATGTATCTGCAATAACAAACTCTGGGCTTTCCGTATTTAGGGCTGTGGAGAGAATTGCCGAGGCCAAGATCCTCGAGGTCATGGGTAAGGTGGCTAGGTGGTCATACATTAGGTTTAAGGTTTTTGGTGAGGATCCACTTACGGCATTGTCAAACGTATCATCAGCATTAGAGAGTAGATCCCTTAGGGAGTTCATTAGCGGTTATATAACTACCGTTAGGACTGGCGGTGATGTTGTCCACTACATAAATACTAGATTACATGACATAGTTAGTAATGCCATAGAGCATATGAATAGGGCTGCTGAATTCCTGGGAATGCTCATGGAGAGCTACATAGGATCTGCCGCAATACTCCTAATAGGCCTTGACGTACTTTATCTAGCACAAGCCGTAACACCGTTTGGCAATAGGTACGCAGCCTTCATGCAGGCAATAAACTCAAACTACATGTTTGGCTTGTTTATTGTACCTGCCATATCCATAGCCTTCATATACCTTGGTGAGGTTTCGGCGTTTAGATCGCCATATACTGATTATAGGCCGTATAAGTGGGCTGGCGTGTCTATAGCCGTAGCTGCCGTACTTGGCGCACTTGAATATATGGTATTATTCCACAAGGATCTAGGCAATAGGATCTATATACGCGGCTTACCGGTGCCTCTTGATTTCACGATTGTTTTTGGATTAACTCTTGCCCTATCCTTTGTACCAACTGCCATTTACTCAATGAAGGTTGTTGGCGAGAGGTGGGAGATTGATAGAGAGTACGCGGAATTCCTTAGGGATGTGACTGAATTAAGGAAGAGTGGTTTCACGCCTGAAAAAACCTTTGAGACCCTGAGGTATACTAGGAAGTATGGTGCCTTTGATCAGTACCTAGACAAGATGGTTAAGCAGATTAGGTATGGTGTTCCGATTAGGGAGGTTCTATCATCAATAATGCCCAAACTACATAGTTATTACTCAAAGGTCTTCACGTTCCTACTCACCGAAACAATAGACCTTGGTGGTGCATCGCCACAGGTTCTTGATATGCTCGCTAGTTTTGCGTCATCAATAGTAAGCGTCCAGGAGAATATGAGGGCTAGGCTGAGGCCGCTGAGATATGTGCCATACATAGGTGCAATCATACTAATAGTTACATTGGTTGTTTTAATATTCTCGGTAGTTGCGATAGTGACCAGGGTCGGACCTGGTGGTGTTGCGGCAGGTGGGTCAACGTCTAGTCCATTAATTAATTTACTGGCTACATCGTTCTCATTTACAATAACCATAGACTCCTTTATAATGGGGTTAATAGCTGGTAAGCTTGGTGAGGGAGAGTTATCACTTGGATTTAGGCATGCGGTTGTGTTAACGCTGATGGTGGTTATCTTCTATGCGTTGTCGCCATTCATAGCGAGTGGCTTATTTGGAGCCATGTCTGCACCATCGTCAAGCGTACCATATTAGGATTAATTGGTTGGTATAGTCTCCATTAAATAGTCTACGTATTTAAAAATTGAGTCAAGGGCTGATGATTCGTAGAATGATAGTTTCAAGCTCTCTATTTCTAATGCCTGCCTTACTATTGGGAATAATTCATCGTATGGAATTACATGAGGTTCGATACCTACTATGTCTCTCAAAAGTTTCGTCCATGGATAACCACTCAAGGCATCCACTGGGTACTTAATATTAAGCATGTTTAGTATGGGTTTCAATAATTTATTGGTAGCCTTCACGTCTCGTATAAGATTAACTACATTGCTAACGGACCTTAAACTACTATGATCAGGTATTGCCACCAAGATTACATTTGTACTAACCTCAAGAAGTGTAATTAAAGTATCGTAGGATAGGCCAAGGGCTGGTGTATCGATTATGACGTACATTGGTGATATGGCCTCCACGGCATTTAGCAAGCCCCTAAGGAGGTATCTATCAATTCTAACTTGACCTGGATATGGACTTAGGGATGCGGTAAAGACGAGCTTAAATAAATCACTATCAATCTGCCAAGTCTTTACGTATAATGTGGAAAGTGGATCAGGGATCTTGCCCATGAAGTAATCAGCGAGGGTATTCATCATCTGTGTTTCAACGTTACCAAGCAATAACATGGTTGCGGTTCCACTATCTAAACCTAGGTCAATAAGCACGGTGGGGTATTGAGATCTTCCCCTTAATTCATAGGCGAGGATAACGGCCATATTCACGGCTATTGTTGTTTTGCCAGTACCACCCTTAGTGCCACTCGTTATTAAGATCGTCTTCACAAGATCACCAATTACACTATGTTTATACAGTAAGTAAATAAGAATTACTAGAACTAATGCCCGTGTTCCTTAATATAATGATTTTATTTTTCATTCTCATACTTTAAATTAAGAATTATCTCTTTGGTTTCTTGAGCGGCCTTCTCTTAATGTCATCAGGGCTCGGCTTATTACTTTCCATTTCAAGTCTAACGAGTAGGTTCTCAATATCCCTGTTTATCATTAATATTCCCAGGACATTTAGGAGAAAGCCTATTATGAAGAATGATGATGAGAGCAATACATTATTGATTATTGATAGGAGCACAAATCCAATAACCATGAATACTAATCCAATTATTGTGATCATTAGGCTAATCCTCATATGCGTAAAGCCAGTAATTTCCTAGGTATTTATATTTAATGAGCCATGGCCCTCATAAGTACTTATCTAAGTGATTACTAAGCATTTTCTTGGCGGTCGACCAACTCCTTCTAACTATTGGTGGTAGGTCACCATGTTTCTCAATCCACCTCTTAAGGAAGGCAATTGTTCTTGGGTCACTAGGGTAACCGCTCCCAAAATCTCCAAATTCTCTATGTAGCCTCTCAATTATTGAGTCCCTAACCACCTTAGCCACTATACTTGCCGCAGAAACTACTGGTATTAACTTATCAGCTTTGTTCATTGCGATCACATTAACATTACCACCGACCCTCTCCATGATCATATCCCTAAACCTCTCGGGCTTGGGATCCGGCGAGTCAATATAAATAGTATGAACTTGAATATTACTTAACGCCTTATTAATCAATTTAATGGTTACCTCTACTTCAAGAATGTTCAGAGCATTCATATTCACATACCTATCAATTATCACTGGTTCAATGATTTCATAGTCTATGTAATTTAGGATTGACTTAAGAATAATGAATAATCGAGACCTGCTTTCAGGGCTTAGTTCCTTTGAATCCTTAACACCAATTTCTCGTAATTTATTCATATCATTAGTAACCACTATTGCTATAACCATGGGTCCAATGACTGGTCCTCGGCCAGCCTCATCAATGCCTCCTATAAATCCCTGCATTGAGCACCTCCTTAACTAGTCTCTTAAATTCCTCACATTTAATTGGTCTATTTCCATAAATAGCCATCTCATAATAATTAATCACCCTATTAACAGTATCATTAAGCTGGTAATTATTCCTTAGTAAATATTTACTAAGATCTCTATGGGTTAAGGAGGGATCCCTAACGCCGAGTTTCTTTACGAACTTTATAAATGCATCGTTAATGCAATCCTTATTATCACGTATCTGAATTCTAAGAAAAGGTAGTGATATTAATAGGGTGATCATTAACACTGTTGTTAGTAATGAAGAATTAACGATAATATGCATAATTATATTGCTACTTTCCCCTTTCTTATTCACGCTATGCATAACGGTGGATTGAGCATTATTAATATTGCCATTACTCATTATGAAATTACCACTAACATTATTACTCATAATTGATGATCTCTCTGTCATTTGACCTACATGGTATGTTCGTTGACCAATCACCACATAATCAGAGGTACCATATATAGTAATATTAACGCCCGGCGTTGCGGTAACTTCATTACCAACGTTACCTGAACTTATCGATGCATTTATTGGTGTTAATTCTGCAATGCTTATTGTACCATTAGTGTATATAATACCATCAACCAGAAGGTAATTATCACTGATTAAGCCAATTCCAGAGAAGATCTCATACGGTTGATTTGATAATTCTCCTGGTGATATTACAATGATTATTCCATTGCTTTTAGATGTACCGTTTATTAGGGTAACGCTAAGTACAGGCCAGTTAATGATATTGTAAAAACCCACGTAGGTATTACTGAATACGGTACCTGGGGTAATAATCAATGCTACAATTAGGATTAGTATTGCCATGGGTATTAATGATTTATTAATCAGCATTACTGAGCAATAAATGATGAGCTTACTAATAATGCTTTTGCTACTTGAGTCGATGCAGAGCAATTTATCAGCAATGTCTCTTAATATTTCCTTAACGTATGTTGGTAGTGCCTTCTCAGTCAATGTATATCGATTATCGTATGGAAACCTCACGGGTTACTTAATGGCGTCCCAGGGCGCTTATGAAGGTGAGTTTGCCGGTTTAATTAGGCTGGGTAATTTGACGTATATTGGGATATACAATGGAGTGATAATTCGTTCGTCGTTCATAGGTTACTTTACCCCTATTATTGCCTATGAATCGATATCAGTACCTACGGTATTAACACCAGGTAATTATTCGAGCTTTGAGGCAACTGCTCGATCAGAAATACCTATTTACCTAAGGTATTTAGTGTTTAATGAGTATAGCAATGGAACGCTAATGAATACATTATCTTTAATAACGGTTAATACCTCAAGGCCACCATTAACTATTTGGTTTAGTAGTGGGTATGATTGTAATGAATACAATATAAACGTAACATTTGATGAGCCTGTAAGGGTTATACCAATACCCGTTATTGTTAATACACAACCACCAATAACATACTTTGTGAGTAATGTATCGATAGTGAGCGTGGCGCCTCAAACAGTATTAATGCTACTTGAACCAGGCGATATAGTTGTTGCAGAATCACCAATTACTGAGGCTAATTATACAATGTATGTTTGCAGGAAACTAATGAGTACCAGTAGTAATGGTTATAGCTTCTTATACGTAATGGAGTATTTAGGATCTACTGGAGTTTCAATTCCTAATTCAATTATTATGAACACACTCGGTATTAAACAATCAAGTAATTTAATGAATATTGTTAATAGGGTATTTTATGTATTATCGAGTGGTAAGTATAGGCTTATTACGTATTCCGTAGGTCCTGAGAACCTAATCAAGACTGGAAGGGGATCTATTATTGATTTTATGGTGTTCGCAATGACAGCTTTAAGGATTTATGGCATACCCACGAGGGTAGCTCTTGGCTTTTACGGTATTAGTAGTGGTAATAATTCCTATGTATTTAGCCCGGGATCAAATATTTTATGGGATGAGTCGTTTATCGGTAATGGTTGGATAATGTTCATGCCAATACCCTCTTATGTTAAGCCATCAATGGGCATTAGCCTTAGTAATTTAGCGTCCTCAGTAATTATCGGCTTAATACTTGTACTACCCTGGTTTATTGGTTACTTAATATATATATTACTAAGCCATGTAAAGGCGCGCTGAGTTTAAAATTTAATCCATGCTGAATTATCTTTAGGTAAATAGTGATGAGAACGGTTGATTCAAAGCAAATTATGGATAGGCTAATGGGGGAGGTTTCTAAGTCTGTAATTGGTTATGAGCAAGAGGTGAAGCTTTTGTTTGCGTGCTTAGTTGCAGGTGGTCATGCATTGATTGAGGGTTATCCAGGTTTAGCCAAGACAACTCTAGTTAAGGCATTCGCTAAAGCCCTGGGTCTCTCCTTCAGTCGTATACAGTTCACTCCTGATTTATTGCCAAGTGATATAACTGGTTCACTCATTTTCAATCCTAAGATCGGAGACTTCGAGGTTAGGTTCGGCCCGATTTTCGCAAATATAGTCCTTGCTGATGAGGTTAATAGGGCTCCTCCTAAGGTTCAGTCCGCATTGCTTGAGGCTATGCAGGAGAACCAAGTAACAATTGGTGGTAAGTCCTATGAGTTGCCAAAGCCTTTTATGATAATTGCCACACAGAATCCAGTCGAACTCGAGGGAACATACCCACTACCAGAAGCACAACTGGACAGATTCATGATAAGAATAAAACTGGGATACCCAAGTGAGGATATTGAGTTTAAGATAACTGAGAACATAGACCTTGGTAGCATAAGCTCAATCAATACCGTAGTGAGTAAAGAGGATATTGAGAGTTTGCAGGCGTTAGTGCGATCGATATATGTCGATGATTCGATCATTAGATATATAGTGAATTTGATAAGGGCTACGAGGAATGCCCGTGATGTGAAGCTCGGTGCGAGTCCGAGAGCTGCACAAATACTAAGTAAGTTGGTTAGGGCTTGGGCTTTATTGGATGGTAGGGATTACGTGATACCTGATGATGTAAAATTATTAGCACCTTATGTGCTTAATCATAGAATAATAACCCTTGGCGCTGATAGTACTATAATAATTAGGCAATTACTTCAGCAGGTACCAACTCCACTTATGGAGAGGGTGCTTCGTAAATCATGATACGCGTAATACCAAGCAATAAGTTATTGATTATATACCTCGCCCTATCTGGCATTACTTATCTTGGGTTATTGACCAATAACCTATTTGGGGTTTACTTCGGGCTGGCGCTATTTATAGTATTTACATCATATGTATTATCATGGTACTTACTAACCATACTCACTGCATTATATTCACAACTAGCCTTTAGTCAAGATAATGTGGGATTAATGGTAGGTTCATCAACGGTAATTGGCATCAGGATTTTGTCTAAGATACCATTACGATGGGAAGCAAGGCTTACATTAATTCATCCGCCTCATATTCAATCCAGTGTTATAAAGATTAGGGTTAATGATGGTGATTTTATGGTTAAATTAACGGGTAAGTGGATTGGGGAGGTTAAGATTATTGGTGGGATTATTGATTTTGAGGAGCCCTTAAGGCTTTTATTAATCCAAAGCCTGCTTCTCAATAATGGTGTTAATGTTGTTATAAGGCCAAGACAACTTAGCAGTGCAATTAGTAAGGTGGAGATTGATGGATATACTGAGTATGGGGCGTTAATGGAGGGTAGACTAGGCGATTTTAAGTCATTGTCTGTGTATGATTATGAACGATCTGCATCAACAATACACTGGCTAACGAGCGCCAGGGTTAATGAGTTAATGATGATTAATAGGAGTGATTATGGCTCATGCCCAATATTCATAATGAATTCATCATCAAGGGTATTAATACCACAAAATAACGAGAGACCTATCGATAAAGCCCTTCAGGCAATAAGCGATTTATCCCAACGCTGCGGTGAAGTAAGTGTAGTACTTGTGAGTAAGGATCATGTAGAGCAGAAAATATTGAGTAAAGTCATTATTCCCTATTTAGAACGTGAAATAAGGATTAAAATGATTAGGAGTTGTGATATTAATAACGTAACTATGAACATACCAGATTACTTTCGCAAATACATAGATTATAATAAATTGCTTGAGATAGCATATATAAGGTCTCCCTTGGGGGATGAGCCGTCTATTGACGAATTGAATAAGGCATTAAGTACCGTGAGTAATAGGGATAGGGTTATTTTACTAAATATTGATTTGGGTAATTAGTCACAATTATTAGTGATTATAATGAAGCTTAATAATTATATTTCCTATATCCTAATTAGTATCATATGGTTAATACTTGAATTAACATTAACACAATATGCACAATGTTCCAGTACAGCGTTTCTTAGTATATTGGTTAATGCTATATCCATGGTAGTGGTATCGTATAGATCCACTTATCATAAATACTTATTCGTAATAAATATTGTATTATTGACGTACATGGGTTTTCTAATACCTGAGGCATTAGTAATACCTTATACTGTAATTCTCATGGTGAGTATTGTGTTGTATTCGTCATTAATCGGCATACTTAAGTTCTACCCTATACTTCTATCCTTGTTTATAATATACCTATCATATATTGTGGAAAGGGTCATAATAAAATTGCCAATACTTAATGGATTTAAATCATTAATTGAAAGTGCAGGTATAAATGTGGGCTTATTCATAGTCGTATTTACTTGGTATTTTTCATTATTTATTATTTCAATTGTCATAATATTACTAATAATATTTTTGGGTAAGAAGGTAATGATCTACAGTAATATTTATTAGCACACTATTTTATTAAGTTATATGCCAGATCCTTTTTTAACGGAGGAGCATCAGCTCATTAGAAATAGTGTTAAGGAGTTTGCTGAGAGGTATATCGTTCCCATAGCCAGGAAGATGGATCTAGAGGACTACTACCCAAGAGATTTGATAAGAGAACTTAGTAAGCAGGGCTTTCTAACGCCATCAGCACCACCTGAGTATGGTGGACCCGGGATTGATCTTAGGGGTAGTGTTGTGGTTGTTGAGGAGTTGAGCCGGTATAGCCCAACCCTCGGCTTCATTACCGAGATAGTAAATGACAACATAGTATATGCGTTACTCAGGTATGGTACTGATAGACAGAGGGAGGAAATACTACCAAAGATTGCCAGCGGTGAATGGGTAGCATCGTACGCGCTTAGTGAGCCTTGTTGTGGTAGTGATGCTGCTGCTATTGAGACTAGGGCTGAGAGGAGGGGTGGTGAATGGGTAATAAATGGTAGAAAGATCTGGATCACGCAAGGAGCCTATGCGGACATTTACCTACTCTTCGCAAGGACTGGTCCTAAGGAGGCTAGGCATAAGGCAGTAACGGCATTCCTCGTGAAGAGGAGTGATTGCGTTGAGGTTAGTAAGTTGGAAATGATGGGTATGAGGGGTGCCGGTGAGGCTGAGGTTAAGTTTAATGATTGTGTAGTTGGTGATGATGATGTATTGGGCAAGGTCAATGAGGGATTTAGGATAGCCATGGTTACATTGGACCTTGCAAGAATAGGTATCTCAGGCGTAGCCCTTGGACTTTCCCAAGGTGTACTTGATGAGGCTCTTGAATGGGCTAAAACCAGGACTGCATTCGGAAAGCCATTGATTGATTGGGAATGGGTTCAGTTCCAGTTAGCCGATATTAAGGCTAAGCTTGAGATTGGTAGGACAGTAACATATAAGGCTGCCTGGCTTTATGATAATAAGGACCCATCATTCGTGCTCTATGCTTCAATTGCTAAGCTATACACGGCCCAGATGGCTGTTGAGATAGCGAGAGATGGCGTTCAAATACTTGGTGGCTTTGGTTATTCAAAGGAGAGCTTCTCGGAAAGGGCTTATAGGGATGCTAAGGTCCTTGAGATTGCCGAGGGTACTAATGAAGTTCAGAGGATGGTCATTTACAAAATACTAACAAGAGGATTACCAGAGGTAGAATTATGATATCGGTAAAACACCCACTATTAACTAAGGACCATGAAAGATTCATGGAATTAGTTGATGAGTTGAGCAAGAGATTCATAGAACCTGTTGCTGATAAAATTGATAGGGAGAATTATTATCCACGTGAAGTAATTAGGGAGTTGGGTGAAAATGGGATACTAGCACCAGTAATGCCGAGAGAGTATGGTGGTTATGGCATGGATATATTAGGTACGGCATTATCTATCGAGGTGATATCGAGATATAGCGGTTCCATGGGAATACTAACCGAGGTACAGGGTTTTCTGGTAACCGATGCTTTTTATACGTATGGTAATAAACAGATGAGGGAGGAGTTAGTTCCTAAGTTAGCTAGGGGTGAATTAATAGGTTCATTTGCGCTTAGTGAGCCTTGTTGTGGTAGTGATGCTGCTGCTATTGAGACTAGGGCTGAGAGGAGGGGTGGTGAATGGGTAATAAATGGGAAGAAGATGTGGATAACCCAGGGGCTTTATGCTGACGTGTACATAGTATTCACGAGAACTGGTCCTAAGGAGGCTAGGCATAAGGCAGTAACGGCATTCCTATTAAGGAGGAATAAGTGCATTGAGGCAAGCCCAATATATGTCATGGGCATAAGAGGAACAGGCACTTCTGAGCTTACTTTTAATGATTGTGTAGTTGGTGATGATGATATTGTTGGTAAGCCTAATGAAGGGTTCAGGATAGCAATGGAGGCGTTAAACCTGGGAAGGATTGCCGTGGTCTCAGTTACCCTGGGCCTTGCTGAGGCAGCACTTACAGAGGCCCTTGGATGGGTTAAGAATAGGAGAGCATTTAATCAACAATTAAGTGATCTGGAGTGGGTTCAGTTCCAGTTAGCAGATATAATGGCGTATATGGAGACCATGAGATCTATTGTGTATGACGCAGCCTCGCGTTTTGATCGTAAGTATGAGGACTACTACGCATTTGCATCAATAGCTAAGTTAACATCCGTACTCATAGGCATGGATATTATTCGAAGAGCCGTACAATTAACGGGCGCTTATGGCGTGTGGAGCAATAGTAAGTTGAATAGGATTTACAGAGATGCTAAATTAATGGAAATTGGTGAGGGTACAAATGAGGTACAAAGAATGGTAATTTACAAGTGGTTAAGTAAATACCTAGGTTGATTCACAACCAGAGTATTCCATAGCCATCCTTAAAATATTCACTAAATCACGAATCCTTAATCTACCCGTATTAGTATTTCTTGGACTGGGATGGTAACTCATGAATATCCTAATACCATTAAAGTCAATATACTCACTATGCCTAAACTCAGCCCTAATTCCTAGGGCTAATTTAATGCCGAGGAATGCGATATGCCCAAGCGCAATAATTGCCCGAGGTCCAACATGCTCAAGCTCATACCTAAACCAATTACCTATGCAAGTATGAAGCTCCTCATTACTAGGCCTATTATTTGGCGGTACACACTTAACGACGGATGTTATGTATATGCACTTCAAAGTCACACCGTCATTCCTGGAAATACTATAGGGCTTATTAGATAGACCAGCCTCGTATAAGGCCCTAAATAGGAATTGGGCACTACTATCCCCAGTGAACATACGCCCAGTCCTATTACCACCATGCGCTGCAGGCGCCAATCCGACAATCATTATACGAGCATTATTTAGATCGCCCCATGGCGGTACTGGTCTCAACCAATACCTATCATTCATGAATCTTGGCAGCGGCTTAACTCTCTCCCTATAACTTACTAGTCTTGGACATGCCCTGCACTCTATTAACTTGCTTATGAAGTCGTTATACCAACTCACAATGTTAATACGTATTAAACCTTAAAATTAAGGTATTCCTTAGGTCCAGAGGGATGGATCAATTAACTAAGGACATAATTAGGGGAGTTATATCTTACATTTACGGGCCTGATGTATTAAAGAGATTAAGTGGTGAGTTTAGAATTGAGGTTGGTAAGACAGGTGGTTTGAGGAGAATATACCTTGGTAATAAGCTTGTCTTCACAATTAGGGCGAGTGATGGTCGTCCATTACCGACGATCGAGGGTGCGCGGTTAATTGATAGGATTGTTGTTGTGAGTAGGGATGCGGCGCCCTTTGTGAGGCAGGGTAGGAGTGTCATGGCTAAATTCGTCGTTGACGTTAGGAATGCTGTTCCCGGTGATGAGGTTGCTATTTACTCGGAGGATGGTGAATTACTCGGTGTTGGTAGGCTAGTTCTATCTAAGGAAGAGGTGCTGAGTGTTGGTAGAGGTGTTACGGTGAAGTTAAGGCATCATGTAAGGGATAATGGAGAGAAATAACCAATAATGCTTATATTTAGTTAGTTCTTTAATGGGCGTGGTGATTACTATCTGGCGAATGAGTATACAGTAACGCCTTGGGAGGTTAAGGGTAAGGTAGACTACATGAGGCTTGCCCATGAGTTCGGTGTTCAATTAATAACAGACAATGAAATTAATACATTGCGTGAATTAACTGGTGAGGTTCATTACCTAATAAGGAGGAATTTCTTCTACGCGCATAGGGATTTACAATCAATCCTAAATAGACAGAGAAATGGATTGAAATGGGCGCTATACAATGGTAGAGGACCGAGCGCTGATCTTCATATTGGGCACTTGGTTCCCTGGATGCTAAGTAAGTGGTTTGTGGATAAGTTCAATGTTGATTATTTCTTCGAATTAACGGATGATGAGAAGTTCCTAGTGAAGGAAGGATATGCCCTGGAACAAACCAATAAATACGCGTACGAAAATGCCCTGGATCTAATAGCCCTTGGTTTCACGCCCGATAGGCTCCATATAATTATTGACAGTGAGGATATTAAGTATTTATATAAAATAGCCATTAAGATTGGGAAGAAATTAACTCTATCGACTGTTAAGCACACCTTTGGGTTCACGGATTCAACTAATGTCGGTGCTGCCTTCTTCCCAACCCTGGAAATAGCAGTAGCGTTCCTACCAACTGAGCTATATGGTGAGAATGTACCCGTTTTAATACCAACGGCTATAGATCAGGATCCATACTTCAGGTTGGCTAGGGATGTGGCTGATGAATTAGGTTATCCAAAACCATCTACGATATATAGCAAGTTCATACCCGGTTTAACTGGTGAGGACAAGATGAGCGCATCAAACCCTGACTCAGCAATTTACGTAACTGATAGCGAAAGGGATGTTAGGAGGAAGATAATGAATGCCCTAACTGGTGGTCAACCAACGGCTGAGCTTCAACGTAAGTATGGTGGTGACCCGGACAATTGCGTTGTTTATAAGTATCATCTACTTTTCCAGGACAGTGATGAGAGGGTTAAGAAAATCTATGAAGATTGCAAGGTTGGGAAGTTACTATGCGGTGAGTGTAAGATGATGTTGTTTGAAAGGATTAGGGAGTTCATGAAGGAGCATAATGAGAGAAGAGAGAGGGCTAAGGATGTAATTAATCAGTATAGGATTTCCGTAAAGTTCAAATAATCCTAATTAGTATCGCCTTAGTAAATGCGCTATGGTTAATTATCCAGTCATTGATCTTCATGAGGATATAGCCTATTACTTAATGAATTCAGGTAGGCTTGAGGAGGAGTTTCAGGACTTTGATATTGATGCCCCAGGTAGGCAATCAGATATACCTAAGTTAATTAGGGGTAACGTTAAGATAGTATTTGGTGCGGTATTCCCGATACATGACACGTATAATCCATTGATTGGTGAGAGAATATCCTCAGGTTATGGGACACGGTCGATAAAGTCCTACACACCAGCAGCATCGAAGTTAATAGGATTCGAAATGATAAAAATATACTTAGTACTAACGAGAAGATTTAGTAGGTTTAGAATTATTGAGAGTTATTCCGATGTCGAGCAAATACTGAATAGTGATCTCATTGGATTACTGATGTCAGTTGAGGGTGCTGACATGATTGATGATCCATACGACCTATTATTACTTCATAGACTTGGTATTCGGGCGCTCGGTATTACCTGGAATTTTGATAATAGGTATGGTGCGTCATGTTTCACGAGGAAGGACTATGGATTGACAATGGATGGTGAGGAGCTAGTTAGGCTAGCTAATGAGCTTGGTGTCATAATTGATTTAGCGCATGCCAGTAGGAATACAATGATTGATGTTTTGAATATATCGAAAAAACCAGTAGTAATAAGCCATGCCAATGTACAGGGTGTGCATAAGCATTTGAGGAATATTGACGATGATGTATTGGAACTCCTTAGTAGGAATCACGGAGTTGTGGGTATAACCATGATACCATCTACAATAGGGCCACGGCCAAATACAGACTCGTTAGTGAAACACGTATTATACATACATGAGAGGTTTGGACCTGACATAATTGCTATAGGGACGGATTTCCTGGGAATCGAGAAGACCCCCGAGGATTTATCAAACATTGGTGAGATTACCAGGTTAATAAGTAAGTTGGTTGAGTATGGACTTGGTGATAATGATATCAGGAAAATAACCTTTGAAAATGCCCTTAGAGTCATAAGAAGTAATCTTTCGTAGGTTTTAATTATTTAATAAATAATATTGAAATATTAGGTTTAATCGTGACTAGGACCAGTAACTGATTGTCCTACCTGTGATGACACGAATTGAATGTATTGAAGCCTATTCTTCTCATACTCATCAACAGGCACGGACTTTAACTTCGAGAGTATTTGTGGTAATGTCGTGTACTCCATCTCCTCAGGCGGTAACCTATGGGGCATTACTGGGCCCATTCTCCTTATGTAATCCGTTATCTGAGCAGCTAACTGCCTGCTATAATCAAAGGCTGGGTCATCAAATAAATCAACAGGTCCTTCTAGATAACCGTCATGAACCTGGAAACCAATAGCTATTACCTTTGGTGGCCCATCAAACCTGGTCATCTTAGGCCCCATGGCAATCCTCTTCTCCAGGTCAATACTTATCATCTTTGAGGGCATTAATGGACCAACATGGCTACCCCTCATCCAACCCTCAACAAGATGCGGATAAGCAAAGGCCTCAAGGATCTCACCAACAGCTGGTAAGCCATGTTGCGCCCTAACCATGGCTACTGGATCATCCTTACCTACATAATGACCTGCAATTAAATTCAGCCTTTCAACACTAGTTACAGAGGCCTGAACAAAATCGGCCTTTCTATATATCCTTCTTATTATGTATCTACCTGGAGTACCTATTAGGCCTAGTATATCATAACTATTCTCGGGAGCATCAAGTAGGTAAACCTTACCTTCATATACATCAAGTATCTCGAATCTAAACCCTTCATGCATTGCTGGGTCAATAACAAGCCCAGCCGTGTTAAATGGGTCGGCAAATATTTTATAGAATGGTAAATTGAAGGCGCCTGGTTCGGTCTTATCCGCAGCAAATACCACGAGAGGTTCACTGGGTCTTTCCTCAAACTCCATCTCGGCAACCTGGGGACCTAAACCCCTGACATTTCCACTGAATGTGTCCTTAAGTAGGTCCTGGCCTGCACCGTAGAGTTTAACCTTCTTTGCGATGTTTTCTGTGGCCTCCTTAAATATTGACCAAGCTAATCCATGAATATCAGGGTTATTCTCACCCTTCGTGTGAGTCATGAGTAATGACATGTCGTCACCAACATTATACACAAAATAATCAATCAATAAGCCCCTCTTTTGTTCCTCCTTTAGTCTTTCAGCAGCGAATTCAAGTATCTTTGGATGCACCCAAGCGTGTCCAGGTAAGCCACCTATGTCGGCCTTTATTATTGAGACCGTGGTCTTCATTGATAATAATTATTAAATCGATGTATTAATACTTTACCCTTACAATATTTATAATGCTTATAGTGGTTTAACAAGGCAAAAGTAATTATAAGGATCACTATATTGTTGGTAAAGGCAAATTAGCACTAATGTTACTTCTCTCCAGGTATTTAAGGACAGTCCCGGCAATTGCAAGGGCAAGCGGTGGTGGAACAGCCTCACCTATTTGGTTAAATTGGGAGTCCTTAGGTCCAAAGAATATGTGATCATCAGGAAAGCCCATTAGCCTTGCCTGTTCCCTAACAGTCAGTACTCTATCCTCAAAGGGATGTACAAAACGCACGCTACCCATGACAGTAGGGGCTGGCTTCCATGGATTAAGTCTCACGAAATTCCTAAACGAGCCAGTGGCACCCCTGAATCTATAAAGAGCATCATCCCAATTAAGCCTTGTTATTCCTCTAATCTTTCTATCACTAATAGTTACATATTCATGGTTAGGAATACTTGGGTCACCAGGACTTGGTAAATCACCAATGGCATCCCACACCGTTAACACCCTACCCAGCCTCTCAGGTCTTATGGGTATATTACTAATGAAGACCCTACGCCTAACACTTGGCGTTCCATAATCCTCCGCATGAAGTACATTGAAGTATATCCTCTCATAACCAACCCTGGCGAACTCATTGATTAAGGCATCCCTTAATGGTCCATCCATTATATGGACAACATTCTCAAGAACAAAAACCTGTGGCTTTAATTCACCAACAAGCCTAATGAACTCAAGGGTTAGCCTGCCCAGTTCATCAACATAAAGCCTATCGAGCGGGTTCTTAGCCCTTCTGGGATTCGTTTCAGTAAATGCCTCGCAGGGACTACCACCAATCACAACATCGGGTTTATCACCAATATACTTAATTACATCCTCACCCCGAATATTCTTAATATCATCAACGAGCATAACGGCATCCGGGAAGTTATAACTATATGTCCGTGCGGCATTAATGTCAATTTCAATACCAAGTACTACATCGAAGCCGGCATCAAGAAATCCTCTACTGAATCCTCCCGCACCTGCGAATAGGTCAATTACGGAGTATCGCATTATTACCTAACAAACAATAAGTAACTTCATTTTAATCCTAATCCTCCTCCTGTTCACTCTCCGTCTCGTAGAGATTATCAAGGAGCTGCTTAACGTAGTCCTCCTTAAGCTCCTTCTCCTCCTCGCCAGGCTCCTTCTCCTCATAACTCTCTACTATTACGGCACCCTTCTTCTCAACACTCTTCTTATCAACATAGGACTTAGCATCACTGCTCTTCAATTCCTCCTCATAACCACACCTCTGACACCTCAGGTAAACCTTTCCCTCCTTCTTCACGGGGACCATCAACCCTCCACATCTAGGACAAAATCTCATGCGAATTAACGTAAGCAAAGAACTTACTTAAAAACCTTATGACCACCTTAATCAGGAATTACACAATGGTACAAATTAAGGTAATGATTAGCGAGATCTGGGAAAGTAAAATAAAAGGTTGATCTAGGTTTTTGCCGTGAGCGAGAATTGGATGAGAGTGAATGGTAGGTCGGTGAGGTACTTAGTGCATGGTGATGGTAAACCAATGGTCATGGTACACGGCTTTAGCTTCAATGCTAATGACTGGATTAACTGCTGCGGAAATGATTTCCCTGGATTTAGGATATATGCCATAGACATGCCATATGGACCCAAATCAAGAAGCACGCATTTCGCTATAAACGACCCAAATGATTATGCAAATCACCTATACTCAATAATTAAGGCATTGAATATCGAGGCACCTATACTTATTGGTGCAAGTTTGGGAGGTGAGACTGTCCTTAGGTACTTAGTATTGAATTATCCGGCGGTTGCTGGTATTGTTGTTGGGCCTGTTAGGGTGCCAAGCATCAACCTATCCAGGATAAAGGTCCCAGTGATGGGCATCTGGGGAAGCAAGGACAGGGTCTCTGGTAGGGAGAATATGGAGGCTATGAGGGGGGCTGGCTTTAGGGTTGAGGTAATTGATGGTGCTGGTCATCCTGCCTATCTCGATAGGCCCAGGGAATTTGTGAAATTAGTACTTGATTTCCTCAAATCCATTAATGCCATTTAGGATTATTAATATCAATACCCATGTATTATCTACATAATAATTACTTATTATAAGACATAGCATAATTTAATACTGAATTATAACCTATACCGTGGATAGGTTGGATCTGGCGTATGTAATTGGAGTTGTGCTTGGTAGGGAGGATATTGATGGCATTAGAGTTGCGTATACAACATACATGAGTACCCTGGGTAAGTGGGTTAAGGATCCTGATAATGTTGTTCAATACCTAGTGGATATTGGCAAGGCTAAGGTTGTTAAGAGTGGTCAGGGTAGGAGTGTGATATTTACGGATAGAGAAATGATGAATAGGGTAAATAGCATATTAACGCCCAGGGAGGATGTCGACCCACTAACGCTGGTCATTGAAGGCATTAGGAAGTTGGCAAATCCACTGTCTGGCTATGCGGATATTGGTGATGTTATTAAGTACATAGAGGGTAGGCTCAATGTACCAACTAAGGAGGCTGAGGAATTCCTGGTTAAGGTGATTAAGTTTCACAGAGGTAGATTTGTGTTTGCGCATGGTGGTTCCCGCAGGTTAAAAATTGGTTCATCATACTATGGTCTGGTAAAGGTGGTGGGTGATGCAGAGGTTCTTAGTTCCTAATAGGGGTTCGAGTATAAGATTGCTTGGCCCGTCATGGAGGGCTGCCAGGGAGAAGTTGTTGGGTATGGTTCATGAGGATTACCAATTAATGGCGATAATTGGTAGGGCAGGTACTGGAAAAACGACATTGCTCCTTAGTCTTGAGGGCATTGGTGATGGAATATTCATGTATGCCGACATGACTGAGGTTAGGGATAGGGATTTATCAGCGATAGTCTCTACGGTATTTGCAGATAATATTCGTGAGGTTAGGGAGATTCAGGAGAAATTGAAGAGAATGAGCATAAAGGGATTACTTAGGGCATTTGCAAAGGCGGGTCCTGATGAGGTTGTTGAAAGTGCAAAATTGAAACCAATGGAAACACTAAAACTACTCAATGATGCAGTGGAATTACTGGGCATGGCGCCATTAGTAATTGGTATTGATGAGGGATTACTCAGTCAGGATGATCCTAGGTCCATGGACTTCATAAACGCCATACACGCATTTAGGAATAACATGCAGGCAATACCGTCGACCAAGATAATAATTACGTTGCTCCCAGACGTGGTTAACCTAATATCGAAGATAGACACACCACTATTCGACATACTGAGGCTAGGGGCAATAACACTACCTGACTACGTAACTCCAGAAGACCTAAAGGAGGTAGCCCAGGAGTACGGACTAGGCAAAACCGAACTAAGCAAAATAGAGGCACTCGGGCCACTAACCATGAGACAACTCATATGTCTAATGAACACAAAGATGGACATAATAAAGTGCGGAATAGACACAGCGGGGGAAATATCAATAGAATAAACTAAAGAGTCAATGTAAATAAAAACCATAGTAAGCACTCGAACTATTTGCATCTTCTACATGCTCTTATACATTTATTAAGTATAATCTCAATCACATAGCCAACTATATAGATTAGTGCTGCATATGTAGCAATTATAAATGAGACAAGGCCCATTAGGACTGTGAATGTGGAATACTCATGCAGGGCTTTAATGACTGGAACCATGGAGAACGCAAAGGATAATGCAATTAATACTAAGCTAGCTATAGCTGACCAGAGCATGGCATTACCTACCTCATCAATTAATCCCATTAAAAGATAATAAAGAGAATGTGACTTAAATATTTTTCGAATTAAACGCACTACTTGTTAGTTATCCTCATATTTTATGGCCTTTTCACGTTCTATTACTGCGTTTATTCCTAGGGATATCACATAGGCTATAAAATAAAAGGGCAAGTACCCTTCCAGCTATCATCATTTAGAAGAAGTTAAATTAAATATAATAGAGTACTATAATGGAGAGACAACGAACGTGGAGCCCCGGCCGGGATTTGAACCCGGGACCTCCCGCTTACAAGGCTTGCACGGGGCTATTGCCCCAGGGCGCTCCGACCAGGCTGAGCTACCGGGGCGAAACACTTGTTTCCCTGAGGAATTTTAAGCTTTTCGTGATGGTTATTGAACGGCCTTCTTCGTAAGTTCTCTAGTCTTACTTATTAATGTCCTTGTATCCTTGGCTGCAGACTCATCATCTGGGTATGGACTTAGTATGCCCTGTTTATCTGGCCCATTGTATTGGGACTCATGCAATCATAGCGCCATGTTTGTGTATATGTCAATGTCATCGCCTATTACCTGGCCACTGTTTTCAGCACAGTTGTTGACATAACAGCTACAATCCAGTAAGCCTTTCCAATCCTCGTTCTGAAACCCCTTAATTTCTTTGTACCTGGGAATAACTTCCTTAATTCATTATATCTTATCTACAGTATATGCCGCCGCTCTAGCGTCTTCCATGCCTGGAATGCCCTACCTGCTACGTTCATCATAAGTCCCTGATTTAGGAATGACTCGGCGAGCTCAGCTTCATACATTGCCTCCCTCAACCTGGCCTCCCTGTACTTATTAAGATCGAACCAGGGCTTAGGTAATTGCTCTATCATGGGGGATAATGGATGATCTCACTTAAAAATACTTATGGCTTATTTACTATCTTTCTTTGTTGTGTCATTGGTACCCTGGTCCTACTCCAGGAGGTTGTTATAGCAATTACTATTAGGGCTAGGGATGCTCTAAATGCCATGTGTAGGCTGTTTATGAAGGGTGCCATTAGGCTTGGTGTTAGTGTTGATGATCCCACGAATATTTGGAAGGCAATGCTTCTTGGTATTGCCATTGAGGATACTACAATGGCAATTATGAAACTGAGTAATATGCCTATGTTGCCGATGGTTCTATTCGTTCCCGAGGCTATTCCATACATGTCCCTCGGTACATCGAACATCACCATCTTACCATTGGCTGCGAAGAACATCCCAGCCCCAATGCCGCTTATTGATGCTATTATTGTTATGTAATAAAACGGTGTTGTTAGCGTCAGTAATATGTCGTATAATACGTATGCCACGGCCTGAAGTGTGAGGCCGATTGAGGCTATTACCCTGGCGTCGGATCTATCCGCCAATTTACCGCCGAATGTCGCCGCTATTGAGCCAAGTAGGTAACCAGGAACTAGCCATATAGATGCGTAGAATGGGTTTAACCCCCTAACCCCCTGTAAATACATTATCAGTAGGAATAGTATTGCATTATTAGCCATGTACTGGAAGAAGTAGGAGAAGCTTGATAGCGTGAACATCCTGATCCTGAAGAGTCTCAGACTTATTAATGGAGACTTCGTCTTGGTCTCTATATAAATAAATAGCAGGAATAAGACTACGCCTACCAACATCATCACACCTACGGTAGTGTTATAGCCAACGCCCGCGTAGGTTATACCAGCCATCGATAGGAGACCAAGGGATAGCCCAAGGGTTATTGCGCCATATATATCAAACTCCTGCCTAACCCTAATACCCCTGTCCCTTAGGTATGCTAAGCCCGTTATGAAGCTGATTATGGCTATTGGCACGTTAATGTA
The DNA here is from genome assembly GCF_000190315.1 of Vulcanisaeta moutnovskia 768-28. Classification (NCBI taxonomy): domain Archaea; kingdom Thermoproteati; phylum Thermoproteota; class Thermoprotei; order Thermoproteales; family Thermoproteaceae; genus Vulcanisaeta; species Vulcanisaeta moutnovskia. Next base: position 2,268,787 of record NC_015151.1, on the reverse strand, counting down.
GAATATCCACCTCCAACCAATAAATGTTGTTATGATACCGCCAGCCAGTATACCAGCCACGGCACCCAGGTTCCAACCCATTGACGTGGTTCCAAACACGAACCCTCTCTCCTCGGGCTTAAAGTAATCACTGGCTATGGCCATGGTATTACTAGACATGAGCGAGCCTCCAAATGCCTGTACTGTTCGGAATCCAATAAGCTCTATGGCATTGGTTGATAAACCACATAATGCACTACCTACACCAAACAGTATTACGCCTATATTGAACATCTTGGCTCTACCCCTTAGATCGCCGAGCTTTCCTAACTGTGTTGAGAATATTGTGACAGCGAGTATGTAAATTAGTATTACCCAGACAAGTATTGATAAGTCGGTGTGTAATGCCGTTAGCATTACGGGTATTGCAAGGACAACTATTGTGCTATCCAATGCAGTCATAAATGATGCCAGGGTGAGTAGCGTTAATACAATGAATTGCACCCTATCCATTAAGGTGTCATTACAATTAGTCGCTTTAAATCTTTATTACAAAACCAAACTTAAATATAGGGGCATTATCAGGACTATATGGTCACAATTAAGGATATAGAAATATACCCAGTTAGTGACCTGGCAACTGCAAAAGCCTCTCCATGGGCCTCCGTCTCAATAATAATAAGAGTCGTCACGAATGATGGACAAGTTGGTCATGGGGAGGCAGTACCAACACTTAGGGTCAACCAGGTTGTTAAGGCCATTGAGGAGGTTAGGAGGTTCATGATTGGTAAGGATCCATTCAGGATTGAGTACCTATTCAGGGAGTGGTATAAGCACGAGTTCTACATTAGCCGTTCATTTGAGGCGGCTACGGCATATAGCGCCGTTGATATTGCCCTACACGACCTGCTGGGTAAATACCTTGGTGCGCCAATTTATCAATTAATTGGTGGTTTGGTTAATGATAAGATTAAGGCCTACGCAAACGGTTGGTATAGTGATTGCGTAACACCGGATGACTTTGCTAAGAGAGCTAAGGAGGTTGTTTCCATGGGCTTTAAGGCCATGAAGTTTGATCCTTTTGGTCCATACTTTGACCAAATGGATGAGGAGGGTCTTGAGGAGGCCGTTGAGCGTGTCAGGGCTGTCAGGGAGGCTGTGGGTAAGTACGTGGACATACTTATTGAGACTCATGGTAGGTTTGATGTGAATACTGCCGTTAGAATGGTTAAGGCCATGGAGGAGTTCAATCCATTGTTTGTGGAGGAGCCTGTTCATCCCGATCTAAATTTTGAGGGTTTGGCTAAGATAAAAGCCGCCGCACCCACTGTAAGGATTGCTGTGGGTGAGAGAATAATTAGTGTGGAGGAAGCATTACAACTTCTTGAGATGGGGTTAGTCGATGTCTTACAGCCTGACATAACAAATGCCCTGGGCTTCACTGGTATGACTAGGATTAGGGCGTTAACCGAGGCATACGGTATCGAATTAGCACCACATAATGCCTTTGGCCCCGTTCAGCATGCCGCAACACTCCAATTTGATGCAAGCACGTATAACCTATTAATTCAAGAGAGCTTCTATGAATTTTGGCCCCAGTGGAAGAAGGACCTTGTTAATAACGCCTTTAGGATTGAGGATGGGTATTACAGGGTGCCTAATAGACCTGGTCTTGGCATCGATGTTAATGAGAAGGTGCTCAATGAAATGAGATTTGAGGGTATGGAGCCGTTCCATGAGGAGGAGCCTGTATGGGTCATAAAGGGTACATGGAGAAAATATAGGTAGTCCTGGAGTTATTGATTTAAATAAGTTATTAATTCCATTTTTTAAATGCCAGATGACATAAACGCAGTAATAGATCAGCTCACGGATCTAGAGAAGAAGATATTAGCCCACATATATCACTACGGGCCAGACACACCCTGGCTGCTGGCCAGGAGATTACTTGGTGCGGCTGGTTGGCGACCAATAGTGCCTGAGGATGAGGTTGAGAAGGCTGTTCAGCGCCTAGTCCAGCTGGGCTTGTTACAGGAGTTTAGGGGTTCGCTTAAGGGTAGGGTGACATCGTCAGTTAAACCATGGTTAAAGGTTAAACAAAGAAATCCCGAGAGACGTGGTAGAGGTATTTACTATGACTTGACGAAGATAGGTAGGAAGGTTGCTGGTGAGGTCTGGAAGAATTATGTTAGGTCAGGTCCTAAAAGATGATTGGTCTCTGTCTATGACAATTAATAGACTTAATATTGAAAGTACTAGGGATAGTAAACTCATTACTATTATTGGTATGAACCATGGATTACCTTTGAACTGTGACTCCGTGGTGCTGTAGATCTCGCCAATTATTATGACCATGAGGAACGCACCCGCCTCGGACATTAAGCCTAGTAACCCCGTTGTTGTACCTGTTATTTTTGTTCCAACAATCTCGAGGGATAATTGAAGACCTAGTGGTGCTAATGATAGTAGTAAGAATCCTATTAAGGCAGCAATTATGAAGTAAAGTATTGGGTATTGTAGTCTTATTGAGAATAGGATTAGTAGCAGTGTTAATATTGATGTATTTATCGTGAATAAACTCCTTGTGTGAAGTTTACCATATATGTATGGTATTAATATCATTCCAAGGGAACCACTAATTAACATAACCATACCCGCTAAATCACTATATATCTGAGGAATGTTTCTAGAGTATAGTATTGGTTCTATCCATTGCGTTAATGCTGCGAAGATCCCTGTGCCTACGAAGAACAATATCATGAGTATTACTATGGTTCGCATCCTCATAATGCTCATTATATCACGCATAGATATATTAGTGCTAATTTCATAACCACTATGCGTATTCACATAGGTGGTTTTGCCAATGATGATGAAGGTTATGAGTGATATCGTAGAAATTAGTGAGTATACTATTATGTTTATCATAAGGTAATTATATGATGGTGTTGGAACTAATAACGGTGATATTACCAATGCGAGTGCCATTCCTAAGATTTCACTCATAGCGCCTACGCCATTAGCCAAGGCCTGTTCATTTATTGGGAACAGTTCACCCACGAGCTTAGTGACACTATCGTAAATGAATGTTTGACCTATACCAGCTAAGCTCTGAAATAGTAATAATAGTGTGAAATCCTTACCGGCAATAAGCCTTAACCATGAGAATAATGCGATTATTGAGCCTCCTAATGATATAGTGAATCTATAACCAAGCCTATCAGCGAGTACTCCACTAATGAGTGCTAATGGTATTGATATTAATGGCCAGATCGATACCATGAGCCCAATCATCAGTAGGTTAACGTGGAAAATAAGGATCATTTGAGGAACAGCTATTCCAGAGAACTCAAGCCAGATCATCTGAGATGATGCCGTAATGAAACAATAACTTAATAGAATTGCCCATCGCCAAAAAACTGAGTCTCTCATAGAAACCATTAACTATTGGCTAAGTTAAAAATATTCTATACCAGGGATCATATAAACTTGGCCTAACAATGCTTGATGTGCCTCTTACGGTCTTTTCTCCGTTCTTTATTGCATTAATTAGCAACTGAATATCAAGTGGAAAACTCGGTCCAAAGTGTGCAAGTGTGTCATTTGGTGTGTATAGCATTGGTTTACTTATCCAATTTGTTTCCTGCGGTCTATATACCTTGGTCTTCCCCTCATAAATCACTAATTGGGGATTGGTCCTATTAACTATGTTTAGAACGTCATCCCTATTAGTGATTAGCTCAATACATTTAAGGCCCTTGACGTACTTAATACCGACCTTATCAAGTGCTGATACTATGTATGATGATTCACAAGGTATCACGTAATCCCCTAGGGATAGAACAACTAAGGTATCTCTTAAATCTATGGAGTACCTTAGTAAGTCCATGTATATGCCCATTATCCTATGCGTCTCCTCATCTAGGTCAAGTAACTTACCTATCATCTCGAAGGAGCTCATTACTGCATTTAAATTTACGGGCATTGGTACCGCAAGTACGGAGGCAATACTACTCATTGGTTCAACCAGCTGCCGTTGCACTGGGTATGAGAGTATTACTAAGTCGGGGTTCAGTTTCTTAATTGCTTCAATATCCGCTGAGGTAAATGAGCCTATTTTAATGGTCCTCATGGCCTCTCTAGGCCTGTAGCTCCAGACATCAGTGCCAACTACTCTATTACCTGCGCCTATTATGAATAGGAACTCCGTTATTGATGGGTTAAGGCTTACGATCCTACGCGGTGTGTCGTCTAATGCCTTTGTTAGTAACACGGGTCTTAATAATGCATTAAAATTTTAGTTTAATGCTTGTTTATTTTCCCGATGATGAACCAGGACTTATATGATCAATGATTAGGTCTTCTCGCCACTGATTTTCAGTTGGCTCATAATTAATCATCCGATCATTAATTTAGCCGTCATCATCAATTAATGTTTAAGGGAAAGGTTTATTAGTACTTTGGCCTCTCGTGGCTTGATTATGCCATTTGACAAAGTGAGTAAATCAACAAAGGAAATTAATCAATTAATTACTTCGGATTATGGAAATCATGATTATTTAATAAAACTTATCAATAAAATATCGAAATTAAGCCCAGACACCAAGGCAGTATTTTGTAAATGGGTTAAGTATGGTTTCATGGAGGGTGTTCAAGCTGAGATATCGCCAATGGGTACCGTAATAATTACTGACTGGTCCTCAGAAATTGATCCTATGATTCATGACCTAATAAACAATAAAGTGGCTACCCTAAATAATGATGGTTTTGTGGAAATACCGCAAATGATGGCACTTGCTGACCAAATTAACCTAGACCTGGCGTGTGACTTTGATGATGGGCATCTAATTATTGATGAAGAGGTTATCTACCCAAGTCCAATGATAATGAGACTACCGCACTCGAAGGAGGTGATTGAAGAACCATATGATGATCTAACACGCTTATTGGCATCTAACATGAAGAAGCTTGATTATTATTTAAATGGTAAGATCATGCATGTTGGGATCAATGTTAAATCCCTTGGTATAATGAATACCATAGTGTTTAAGAATCCAATTGATGTTCTCATAATAACTAATAATAAGTACTTAATAGCGCACAAGGTGCTAGATCCAAGTAAGACAGTGCATAGGGGTTTATCAGCATTGGAGAGTTATTTAATGGATGGTATGGACTACGCAATACTTATTCATAGGTACACGTATTACGAGGCCCATGTGGAGACCTTCAATAAAATAATGAGTAGGCCGTACATAAGGGATTCGGGCTTCGCCGTGGTTCCTAACGAATTAGACTACATAATATTCTTTAAGTGGCCCAGGTATAACACAATAATGAGCAAGTCTCAAAGCGTGGTTAGTAGGCGGTCGTTAATTAGTGGCATAGTTAATTTCATGCTTAATGCCCGTTAAACATTTATTACTATTAATCACGTTTTGATTTAATGTCATTAGTTTGGGTTTATCACGGAAATGAGTATAAAAGAGTCTCGGATTTAAATCCAAACCAAGTAATGCTTATGATAAATAATAGTTGTGACGGTATTAGGCAATTAGTTAATTATGTAATTAATAATGTACTCTCTGTAAGCGAGTATAGAGGTGTAACGGCAAGAATCTACAGGGGTAATGACGAGCATTTAATACACTTTTTCATTAATCTAGTAAATGGTAATGAGGAAGTCATGATATTAGTATCGAGAAATCCAGCCGATACATTGTTCAATTATTATACGTCAGCGTCTCCAGAGAATATTATTGAATGTAGTTATGGTAAATAATGACTTAATTATTATTTTATTAATCTATTTTGATAAATATTATATAAATAATCAATACATTGTTAAATAATAGAGTAGATCAGTAATACTTATTAATAAGCGGATACACTAGTGTCTAATGCCTACGGTATCTTATGGGAAGTTTACCCTGGAAATACCCGTTAGGGTCAAGTTGTTCATAGATGGTGAAGAGGTGTCCTCAAGCAAGGGTAAGACATTCACAAGGGAGAATCCCGCACAGTTTGATCAAACAATAGCAATTATTGAGGAGGCATCCACGGATGACCTTAACAGGGCAGTTGACCTAGCTAGGGAGGTATTTGACAAGGATAAGTATGGTTGGGTCACGAACTATAGACAGAGGGTTAGGATACTATTTAAGACCTCCGAAATAATTAGAGAGGAGGCTGAGAGAATCGCTGTTACGGTGGCTCTTGAGAATGGAATGCCAATTAGGCAGGCTAAGGCGCACGTGCTTGCCGCTGCTGAGATTTTCGAGTTCTATGCTGGCCTTGCCGATAAGGTCTATGGTGATTCAATAGTTCTCAGTAATGGTAATGTATCACTAATATTTAAGGAACCAGTTGGAGTAGTCGCCGCAGTATCCCCATGGAATTTCCCAATGACCCAGGCAGCTAGGAAAATAGCGCCGGCATTGGCTACGGGTTGTACGGTAGTTTGGAAACCAGCCAGCTATACACCAATGAGCGCCATGGAGATCTATAGGGCATTAGCTAAGGCCGGGCTTCCTAAGGGTGTGGTCAGCGTCATTTATGGCCCTGGGGCAACTGTTGGTAATGACTTAGTTAGGCATCAAAGGATTGATTATGTAAGTTTCACTGGTGAGACAACAACGGGTAAGTTAATCATGCAGCAGGCAGCAGCTGGCGTTAAGAGGATTGGACTCGAGCTCGGCGGTAAGAACCCAGCTCTTGTATTTGATGATGCGAACATTGAGGAGACCGTTAGGGCAATAGTATTTGGCGGTCTCAGGAATACTGGACAAGCCTGTGGTGCAATAAGTAGGGTGTTGGTTCACGAGGGTGTTCATGAAAAACTGGTTAATAGGTTAGCTGAGGTTGCTAGGGGATTGATTATTGGTTATCCACTTGATGATAATACTGACATGGGTCCGCTGGTCTCTAAGTCTCAGGAGGAGAAGGTGCTTGGTTACATAGACTTTGGCAAGAAGGCAGGCTTTAAGGTGGCTCTTGATGGTGGCAAGTTAAGCAGTGGAATTTATGACAAGGGCTACTTCGTAAGTCCCGTAATATTTGATAACGTTGATCCCAAGAGCAGGCTTGCTCAGGAGGAGATATTTGGCCCAGTCATTGCGGTCATACCATTTAGAACGGAACAGGAGGCCATCGAGATAGCAAATAACGTGATTTACGGACTCACAGCGTCCATATTCACCAAGGACCCAGCAAAAGCCCTCAGGGTAGCCAGGAAGCTTCAGGCAGGTACTGTATGGATTAACGATGCCTACACACAACCAACAGAAGGCATCTGGGGCGGGTATAAGCAGTCCGGTATTGGACGTGAGCTTGGTCTCTACGGTCTTGAGGAGTTCCTTGAGATTAAGCAGGTCTATGTCGATACCACGGGTAGCCTTGATAGGCCGCACTGGAGGACTGTGATGAAGATCGATAAGTTATGAGTAAGTATCTATTAACGAGTTTGAATTAAAACTGATTTTATTTAATTTTCTACTTAATAACTAATAAGATATTTTTAATATTACTATGGTATCTTATTGAATATTATTTAATAGTGAACAGCATATAATGATTAAGTGAGCACTAAGTAATCTTGCGAATCCTGATGCTCCCTAAGGGCATCGTAATTATGAGTGATATATTATCGAGTGCATTTAATTGCTTTATGATTAAAGTCCAATAATGATTAATGATTTATATAAAATGATTTTCAATTCTGCTCGATTCTTTTTTATGAACAGCCGGAGTAAAAAAATCGTGTAGCTATGCTTTAGTGATGGTTATGAGTTCCAGATTCAGGTTGTTATTTATAATCGTCTTAGTAATCGTGAGCATATCCATTGCAGCCATATTTGTTACATACTCACCAAGGTTCTTTACTCCGCGTGAAACTATGAGTAAGGTGGACAATGCTATGGTTAACAGGTCATCGCTAATAAGTTTAAATATGCCAATCTACGTGGTTGGTACATCAACACTGGTTCAGAAGTTAGTCAATATTGGCATTAATCAGTCGCTTATTAGGTCTGTAGGTCTTAATCAACTCGCTGAACTACCCAATGATAGTGTTATTATTATTGATTGGCCTTTGATTAAGTCAAGTCTCGTCATTGGTGGTCCAATGAATAAAGTAACCATTAATTTAACCAGTCCTATTATTCATGAGTTAGCTGGTGTTATCGCTAAGGGGGATGTTGTGGGCATTTATGCTAATGGAAGTGATGAGGGTGTTGTTGAGTTTGTGTTAGCTTATTCATGGGCAGTAGCCACAAATAATAGGCTATTACTTAACTTGGGAAAACCAAGCAATGATTACCTAATAGCGTATCCAATAATACCGGTTAATACTCACCAGCCGGTGGTAATCATAGTTAGACGTGTTGGGATTGGAGGACTAGTAATAGGCCCAGTATACTTAAACCAACTACCAATGGTCATAACGAATATAATGAAACCAGCAGCAATGGTTACAACTAGTAATGTTATCGATACGGAGGACCCATGTTATGTTGAGTATACTAAATTCGAAGGTGCCGGTTACACAAATCCGGCGCCTGGAATATACGTGAGTGGTAATGGGACGTTAGTATGGGCAGTACCTATGTTCTCTTCAGGTCCATATAGTGCTTATGGTATAGAGGCTTACATGGATGGTAATGGAACATATTATTGGGATACTTGCCTTGTAGCGAACAATCTTATTACTGAAACAAATACTGGACTTCATTATTTCCCTATTAATGTCCTTGGATATGAAGCCTACACAGAGAGTACAACTATGTATGATAATGGTGGTCGTGTAGATTATCAGGTTGGTGCCATTGACTATTACTCCGGTTATCAATTATTTAATGAGGGTATAACTGATGCCCTGGTTGGTGATCAAACCGGTGCTTTTAGCACTAATTCGTGGAATCCACCGCCAACAAGTAGTACGAGTAGTTACGAAGTATTCCTTGGCTTAGATTTGGGGGAGGTACCATCTGTCACAGTTGGAATAGACCTTCCTCTTGGTGGTAGTGAGACCATTAGTGCTTCGCAAAATCCTGCAGGGTCCACAGTATTATATGATACATACATACAAGTGTCTAATATTACGTGGACGTTTAGCATAGGCTATGGCGCTAATAACGAGGCATTTCCAAACTCCTTTGAAGATCAAACGCCAGCTGCCGTATATATACCAAATCTGTCGTCTCCATATATTTATGCTCAGTTTAACATTGACTTTGAAAATAATGCTATGACTGCATATTATCCATGTCTTTATGATACTGTTCAAATAATTTGGGTCGATACTACGTGGGATATTGTTGTAGTTCCACAGTCAAGCGGTACAGTGAGTCTCTCACAGTCAGGTCTTATATTAAATAATGTGAATGCACCACCTAACACTTACATAACCGGTATTGCATCATATACAACGTATATAATATGTAGAGCTTAATGGCGTGGTAATCAATAATTTCGTTTCGTCAAAACAATATGTTACCTAAATACTCCTTCCTATAACTTGGGTAAATTTGGTACGGAATAATAACAAGTCACGATTACGAATGGTTTTAAATTAATAAAGCGTAAATTTTATTATTATTCACAGTTATATATTGAATATATTTTATTAATTTAACCATTAAATGATCAGTAAAATTTTTAAGTTAGACATCCACATACGGGAATGTGTTGAATGTTAGTGTTGAGTTTGGGGATGATGTTAAGGAATTGATTAGGAATATGAAGGAGAAGTATGGTGATATTATCATAATTCTCGGGCATGGCTGTTGTTCACCCACTGAGCCACAGATATATAGAGCTAGTGATTTCATTGTTGGTAGTGATTATGTTGAGGTTGGTAGGGTTGATAGTGTGCCATTCTACATAGAGCGTAACCTTGCGGAGTCCTACAATGGTTGGATTCTCACGCTTAAGGTCGAGCCGCTTAATGGTGTTATTGATGACTCATTCTCGCTTGATGTGCTTGAGGGCGTGAGGTTAAGGCTTGGTTTTAAGGCTATGAAGGTTTCATTATCGAAGAACCTAAGCATGGAGTTTCCCCAATAATGGCGATTAGGTTATTGAGTGAGAAGAGTTATTTAGGATAGTGCAAGTAAGTAATTGTAATGATTGATTTTGCGTCAGCAAGGAGGAGACTAATCAACATACTTAAGGACGAGGGGATAATTAAGAGTGACAGGGTCGAGAGGGCAATGCTTAATGTACCCCGTGAGGAATTCCTGCCAAGTTACCTAAGGCTGTATGCCTATGAGGATACACCATTGGAAATAATGTATGGTCAAACAATATCTGCGCCTCACATGGTTGCAATGATGTGTGAATTACTTGAGCTTAAGCCAGGGCTTAGGATCTTAGAGGTTGGTACAGGTACTGGTTATCATGCTGCTGTGTGTGCTGAGGCAATGGAGAGGATGGGCACAGTATATACGATTGAATATTACCCAGGACTTGCGCTTTATGCAGTCCAAAGTCTGGCTAGGTTAGGTTATTTAGATAATGTTCATGTGTTTATTGGTGATGGGTCCAGAGGACTGCCAAAGTATGCACCGTTTGATAGGGTATTGATCACAGCCGCCGCTCCTAAGGTACCACCTAGGTTATTCGAGCAGTTATCAAGTGATGGTATAATGGTAATACCAATTGAAGAGAGACTTACGCAGGTACTCTACGTTGTTACTAAGGAGGGCAATACGCCTCGTATGAAGCCAGTAACATACGTATCCTTTGTTAAAATGAAGTATAGTGAGGAATAATGCTTATAATTCGATATTGAAAAATGAATTAATTAATATGATAAAATTGAGTAGGAATAGAAAAAGATTAATATTATTCACAACATCATTAGCTGCCTTTCAAACACCATACAATTCCACAGTACTATCCTTCATAACACCCGTACTAGGTAAATATTTCCATGCACCATTGGATGTCTTAATATATGTCCCAATAATCTACCTAATACCATTACCAACATTGATGATAACCCTAGGCAGATTAAGTGATATTTACGGCAAGGTTAAAATGTTTAAGTTAGGTTTTGTACTATTTCTAATTGGTTCATTACTTGGTTCATTGGCGCCAAACATATACACATTAATAATTGCGTCGTTAGTTATGGGATTCGGTTCATCAATACTATCCCCAGGTTCTGCAGCAATCGTAAGCCAGGTGTTTCCTGAAGGCGAACGAGGATTTGCCCTTGGCATAAATGCAATGGCTGTTTACCTAGGCTTAACATCAGCCCCATTCTTCGGAGGCTTAATAACGCAGTTTCTTGGTTGGAGGTTCGTTCTCATAATAACGGCAATACTAACCGTACTTGGATTTGCAATATCCTGGTTCTCAATGGAGAGTATTGAATTACCCAGGCGTGTTGTTAGGATTGATTACGTAGGCGTCATCACATTCACTACAGCAATTCTTCTAGTGGTCATGTACTTAATATTATCGGCCGTGAGTGATTGGTTATATTACCTATACCTATTAATTATTGGTTTCGCGTTCTTTACGGTATTCATAATCGCTGAGAGAAGAATTAATTATCCAATGCTTGACTTAAGCTTATTCACTAGGAATATTTCATTCATGGCAGGTAACATAACAGCACTACTTAATTACATAAGCACATACTCAGTGCCATTCCTATTCTCGCTATACCTACAGGTTGTCCTTGGTTACAACCCATTCATTGCAGGTTTAATTCTAGTCTCTGAACCTGTGTTCATGGCTGCATTATCACCAGTTAGCGGTAAGCTCTCAGATAAGTATGGCTCCAGGGAAATAGCAGCATTAGGTATGGGCTTAATAGGCGTGGCATTCATAATGCTCCTACTACTCAACATTAAGTATGCGATTTACGTAGCCCTCTCCCTAATGGTCCTTGGGATAGGCTTTGGCCTCTTTTCAGCACCGAATACGAATTCCGTGATGAGCTCAGTCACGGCCGATAAGTATGGAATTGCCTCGGGTGTTCTAGGCACAATGCGTTTCATGGGCCAACTACTGAGTATTACCGTGGCGAGCGCCATACTCGTTAGTTACCTGGGCAGATACGCAAGTCTATATCTATTCACGGGTATAATGATGAGTAATATCACGGTATATCAATCATTCATTACAGGATTAAGGATAGTGCTAATAATATCCGCAATATTCAGTTTCATTGGTGTTTACACGTCATTATTACGTGAAAAATAAATGAAACCCATGGGTAAGGCTAGTTATGGTATGTTATTCACTAAATATGTGCAATTGGAATGATTACTAATATGCATTTTAAGAAATACGATACATGAAGTTATACTAGGGTAATAACCATGACAATTTCTTAACCTTAATCGCTAGTAACATTAATATTAAGTACACTAAGCCACCTATTAGAGCTCCTGTGTACTCAGGCGGTAGGTACTTCGGGAACGTCGTTGGTATTGCAATTGGCAAGTAATTCATTAATACACTACCAATTATGAAGGATACTATTGCAGCTATGCCAATATGTCTCAGGGGCTCCCTCGGTATATCGTAGAAGTACCTCTTAACATCATCCAGCGTGTGCACATTCCTCTTCAACCTTAAGTACCAATCAAAGATTAGTATGAATGTTAACGGGAATATTGTTAAACCCACGAAATTAAGGAAGCTCTCTATTATTGATAGTATCCATATTGAGACTATTATTGCCGCAATACCCAGTATCAAAATAGCCACTGGCTGCGTTAACCTAGCCCTAAATTCATTTCTGAACCTCCTTATCACTGGGTCTATTGCAACAAGTAAATCTATGGCTGATGGGTAGAGGTTCATTGCGTTAGTGTGTATTATCGCTAACGAAGCACCCAGGGCAGCTATTAAGACCCATGCTGGCGTTGATGGTGGAAATGATATGGCTGCAATATTCCAATTATTGGCGTAGTACTGCCCAGCGAAGCCCAATATACCCATTAGGTATATCGGTACTATGATGCCTATTGGCGTAGCTAAACCGTAGAGTATATTGACTTTACCAGAGGGCTTGGCGAATCTAGACGTTGTTGAGGTCTTATAAGCCCATGATAGTGCTCCAAAGGCGAGCATTAAGTCTATGGCAGCGCCCCATTGGGCGTTTGCGCTTGATGTTGTTGACCAGAGAGTTGACCATGAGACGTGGTAATGAATTATTAAGTAGTATGTTAGTACAGCGTAACTTATTAGTAGTATTATCGAGGTGTATCTGTAGAAGTACTCCAGCCATTTAAACCCAAGTATTACCAGGAATATCTGTATTGTGCCCATTATTATGTACCAATACATAATCGGCGTGTGAGTCACCGCAGATAATATTTCTGAGCCTACGGCATTGTTCAGGGCAAACCAACCAATGTTTATCACTGTGTATAACAATGAGAGGGCCTGCGCGGTTCCATAACCAAAGGTCTTCCTGGCGATCACAAGTGCCGTTAATGGTATTTGCCTACCCATTTCCGAGAATAGTAGTGTTGGTATTACACCAAGTATGAAGGCGAGGGTTATTGCTATTAGCATACCTCTGAGACCAAGGTTAAAGAGTAGGTAACCAGCAAGAGGTGTCGCGGCTGATGCGGATGCCATCGCCCAAAATATTGAATAGGTTATAGGACCTGTATCTCCTTAGTCTAGATGGTATTGGCAGCACGCCTATAGTCTCTAACTCCTTACCGAACCTACCAAACTCAGGTAAACCCTTAGCCAACTCCTCAAGCTTCTTCTCATCAAACTCCTCTAGTACCATGCAAATCACCTCTTCATCCATTCCCTAATCACATTAATCGTCAGGTACCTAAGCCCCAGGTTTGCCTTAATGCCATCCCACTCATATAGTATCCTAATGGCTTCATTGGCCACCCTAATAGCATCATCAACTCCAGCGTCTGGTACAAATTCATTGGTTTTCCTATTTGCTATGGCAGCCATAATACCCCCAGCTCTTGCTCCATGGATATTGGCTATGGTGTATATAGTCGCGGCTTCCATCTCGAAGTTGAGTATGTTCATTGATGATAAGGTATTAACGAGATCTCTTGACCAAGGTGGCTGGTAGTCCTTAAAACCTGGCCTGCCCTGCCCAACATAGAAGTCTGCGGTTGATGCTGTTAAGCCAACGTGATACCTAACGCCCAGCGTTTCTGCGGCTGTTACCAGGGCTAGTATGACATCGTAACTAGCTATAGCCGGGTATTCAGGCATTGCATAGGCGTTGCTAGCTCCGTCAAATCTAACGGCCCCTGTATTTATTATAACGTCACCAATCCTAATCCAATCATGTAATGCTCCTGTGGTTCCGACCCTGATGAAGGTGTTAGCACCAAGCGTGAGTAACTCCTCAATGGCTATTGCCGCTGCTGGTCCACCAATCCCAGTGGATACGGCCGATATTGGCGCGCCCTTGTAGATACCCGTGTATGTCACATACTCTCTATGCGCAGCCACAGCACGGGCAGAATCCCAATACTTGGCGATTCTAGGCACTCTATCAGGGTCACCAGGTGTTAAAACATATGGTGCTATATCGCCAGGTCCAGCCATTAAGTGGTATACCTTTGTACCCACTGTTGGTCTTAATGCTGCCATTAGCTGGCAAACAATGATAATTTTTAAAGAATTATCTTTAACATAAATAAAATGAATATGAAAATGGCATTTCACTTTGGTACTGATGGTGTGCGTGGTGTGATTGATAGGGATTTTAATGAGGGGCTTGTAGCAATACTTGCTGAGTCCACCTTTCGTTATTGGTCACGCAGGTATGGGTTAAGGAGACTGCTCATTGGTTATGATGTTAGGAAAAAATCCAGGGATTACGCAAATGTAGTTGCAAGTGTTGCTGCTGAGTATGGTGTTGACACCATGATTACAGAGAGGCCTACGCCAACTCCTGTAGTTGCTTGGTATGGTTCTCGCTTTGGTTTTGATCTCATTATTCAGATCACCGCCAGTCACAACCCACCAATATATAATGGCTTTAAGGTAATAACGAGTAAGGGGTCGCCGGCTTCGGATGAGGATACGAGTGAAATAGAGAGGCTGTATAGCCAGGAGTGGCAGGATATTGTTAGGTCAGTATCGAGTATTAGGGTTGTGAAGCCTCAATTAGTAGATCCGGGTCCTCAATACGTGGATCACGTGATTAACGATGTTCTCAAAATGTTTAAGCCGAGAAATAGGTTGAGGGTTGTCGTTGATCCCTTATTTGGTACGGCGATTAATTACACCGCTAGAATACTTAGGGAGTTGGGTATGGAGGTTGTTGAGGTTCATAATAACTATGACCCAAACTTTGGAGGTAGGAACCCCAATCCAGAGTCTGAGAATATACATGATACAATTCAGGAGGTTGTGGGTAAGGGTTATGATGTTGGTATTGCGCATGATTGTGACGCGGATAGGATAGCAGCTGTTGATCCTACCCATGGCTACTTAAGCCCGAATAACGTGATAACAATTGTACTTGAGCACTTAGTCAGGAGAGGCGTTATTAGGAGGGGTGTTGTTAGGGCAATATCAACGACACACATTGTTGATTCAATAGCTAGTAAGTATGGGATTAGAGTTTATGAGGTTCCCGTTGGCTTCAAGCACTCAGTTAAGCACTTAATTAGTGGCGATGCTGAGGTTGCCGGTGAGGAGAGTAGTGGTTTGGCATACTCGTGGCATGTGCCTGATAAGGACGGCATATACACCGCGGCGTTACTAACGATGATAGCCTCTGAGCAAGGTAGCTTAGTTAACGTATTTGATGAGATAATTAAGGAATATGGCAAGTCATTCTATAGGAGGGTTGATGTACCGCTTAATAATGGTAAGGATTTTGTCATTAGGAGTAGGGAGGTCATCGTCGAGAGGCTTCATAACATAGGTAGTATTAGGCAGGTAATAACCATTGATGGTGTTAAGGTTGTCTTTAGCGATAATTCCTGGATCCTAATCAGGGGTAGCGGTACCGAGCCCAAGTTGAGGATTTATGCCGAGGCATTCTCAGAGGATAGGTTGAACCAGATGGTTGATTACGCAGTCTCATTGATTAGGTCCCTTGGTTTGAAGCCGTAGTATTAATAGCTAAGGTTAATAATGATGCATTATTAGTACTCGTAATGTGAGGATATTCATTAAGTGGTGCGGACTGCCTTGGTGTATGTTCGCGGGTTCCTGGTTATTTGAGGGTTTGGAAGTTGTTAAGTATGTTAGGGATGCCACGCCAATAGTGCCGCCTGAGTCCATAGTGGAATTGAACAATATTAGTGGCGATATACTCAGGCAATTATTAAGTAGGCTTAGGCAATTAATATCATTAGCCAGTGCGGTTGCTTGGTCTAAGAAAGTTGGTCTTAGGGTCCTCATCTATGGCTCAGCAATATCCGAGCCAATTAATGACTTCATCAGGGCGGCGTTGGCGGGTGGTGCGGATGGCGTATTAACGGATGACTTCATTGGCATTAATAGTGACCTTATTGATGTTGTTCACGTTAATCAAAGGATTAGTAATAATTCCGTGAATTACATAATACTGAGTCCCGACAAGCCATATCCGCAGTTGATTAAGCCGTATGGGATAATCATTAAGGATGCCATTATTGATAAAGACTGGTTATTACGGTTTAGGGACAGGGTTAGGTCAGTTTACGGTAATAAGGAATTCCTGGTAATGCTTGATAGTGCTTCGTTAAAGAGGGAGATCATTGAGGAGCTGTCGAATGTAATCGATGGCATAGTTATTACGGAAATTCCAAGCATTGTCTCCCTGGATTTCGATGAGTATAGGGCTTTCAGTGTTTTTAGGTGCGTTAATTGCTATGTTGATTTTGAGACTGAGGGCGAGATTAGGAAATGCCCTAGATGTGGCAGTAGGTTGAGACCGATAATTAGGCATTGGGATAAGTTAATGATGATCGAGCCAAAGGTGCTCAGGCTTAAGGCAAATGATGAAATCGAACATATGCGCATAAATCCACCCAAAGTTATTAATTCCTAGTGTAAACTATGGCCTTAGTACAATGATCAGGAACGACAGACTTGTGGTTGCCAAGTACATGCTTGAGGATGAATTCATAGGCGAACTAGGTAGTGACAGGGCTAGGATTATTCTATATGTACATGAGGACAAGCCCTCAGAGCCTAGTTATGGACCCTCCATAGATTCCCTGGACTTACCGAGGGAATTAACAAATAGATTAAAGGGTATTGGTATTGATAGGCTCTATGATTTTCAGTGGCAGGCTTATCAGGCTATTATTAATGGTGATAATACGGTGATAATGGCTGGAACGGGTGTTGGTAAGACAGAGGCGTTTTTACTGCCGTTAATATCAATGATGAGTAGGGAAGATATCAAGGTAATAATAATGTACCCGACAAAGGCCCTTGCCAGGGATCAATTACTAAGGATGCAGCGATATCTCTCTGCGATTGATATATCAGTAATGCCGTACGATGGCGATACACCCAGTAATGCTAGGTCTAGGATTTACTCCTCACCGCCAAGCATTCTCATTACGAACCCAGACATGGTTAGCGAGGCGCTATCTCACGTTAGTAAATTTAGGGAGCTCCTTCATGAGTATAAGGTAGTAGTGCTGGATGACTTCCATGTTTATAATGGCGTTTTTGGAGCACATGTTCATTACGTACTTAAAAGAATGAGGAGGTTCATGAGGAATTGGCAGTTCGTAGTTTCCACAGCAACCGTGGGTAATCCACTGGACTTCGCCAGGGAATTGCTTGATGTTGGTAATGCTACATTGATAAGAGGACCTGAGGGTAGGAGAGGTTTAGTTAGGCATGTCCTAATAAGCCCAATAACTAGGAGTAGGCTTGCCGAGGCAGCAGAGTTGGCTAGGACATGTATAAAGAGGGATATGAAGTGCCTCGTCTTTGCTGATAGTCATAGGTTCGTTGAGTTAATTAAGAGGTTTGTTGATAAGGCTGGGTTTGGTGATAGGGTTAGGGTTCATAGGGCTGGGCTCGCTATTGAGGAGAGGCATGAGGTCGAGGACGGCTTTAAGGAGGGCAGGTACCTAGTATTACTATCCACGCCAACCCTGGAAATGGGTATTGATGTTGGTGACGCTGATGTTGCGGTTATGGCAACAATACCACCCAGCTACTCGAAGTACCTGCAGAGGAGCGGTAGGGTTGGTAGAAGAGGTCAGAGGGCTTATGTGGTTCAGGTTCTTGGTGATGATCCAATGAGTACTTACTATAGTTCAAACCCACGTGAATTCTACACGAGGAGACCTGAGGATTTATATGTTGAGTGGAGAAATGATGAGATTGCAAGAAGGCACTGCCTATTAATGGTTTATGAAAGACCCGTGAGAAGCGGCTCTGTGGATATTTACTGTGAAGAAATCCTTAAGTCATTAGTTAATGATGGCCTAGTCGAGGTTAGGGGTAATTACTACGTCGTGAGTGGTAGAGGTCGTGATGCCGTTAAGGCAATACACGGTATTAGAGGTATTGGTGATGTGATTAGGATTGTTGAGGGCAAGAAAGTCGTGGGTCATAGGGAGTTGCCCATGGCATTGAGGGAGCTTCATGACGGCGCCATCTATCTCCATGGCGGTAGGGTTTATGAGGTTTATAGACTTGATTTAAGAAATAGGGTTGCCCAGGTGAGGAAGTTACCAAGTGATTATGATCTCTATACCACAGCTCTCTATAATTCAGAGCCCAAGATTGATGATATTATTGAGGATGGTTTAATAAATTCTGTGCCTTATCAATACGTTAATTTAACGATTAGGGAAATCGTTCATGGGTACTTGGTTAAGAGGTTTGGCAGTGGTGAGGTTGTGGAGAAGAGGGAATTTAGTGAACCGTTCACGTATGAGTTCAGGACAAAGGGTGTAGTCATTTATGCCCCATTCATAACCTTCAGTCCATTTGAGAATGTGGATATTGTTGAGAGGGGCAAGGCATATCACGCCGCTGAGCACATAATCATTATGGTTGGTGAGAACGTAATTGGTGCGGGACCTACGGACTTAGGCGGTATTTCATATCCAACAGGGCATATAATAATCTATGACTCATACCCCGGTGGATCTGGCACTGCTAAGATGCTCACTAGGAGGATCAATGAAGTACTCAAGATATCACTTGGTGTATTAACTCATTGTACATGCACTGATGGTTGCCCTAAGTGTGTTTATTCGCCGTATTGTGGTAATGATAATCATTACTTATCCAGGAAAAACGCAATAAAGGTTATTGATTCAATAATTAAAGGTGCGTCGTCGAGGATCACGGAATTACCTACCGAGAGCTCCTATGATTAGTATTGATCATTGTTAACTTCCTGGATATACTGAGGAATGCGGGCATTAGTATAATCAGCGGCACTATGTACGTTATTGCCCTAAACCAAACATCATAAATTAAGTAATAATTACCTAGGCCGAGGCTATTTAGTACATATAGGTTCGCGAGTTCCCCAATGCCGGCTGATCCAGGTAATACTGATACGTATGTAAGGATTACATATGACGATGAGATTAAAATCCCAGTGGT
Organism: Vulcanisaeta moutnovskia 768-28; assembly: GCF_000190315.1. NCBI lineage: Archaea > Thermoproteati > Thermoproteota > Thermoprotei > Thermoproteales > Thermoproteaceae > Vulcanisaeta > Vulcanisaeta moutnovskia. The sequence continues at coordinate 2,249,272 of NC_015151.1, read as the reverse complement.
GAGTCCAATGTGAACACCGAATGCGTAGAATATTAGCATTACATTGAGACCTGACAGAAACCATTGGGTAATGGATATTATAAAAAGTGCCAAGTTCTCAAGTGGCGTGAATTTCAGTCCATAAGTTTCATTTTGATTTATTAATATGAAATTACTTACAAACTTAATACGTAAACTTATGTACCTAAATATACGTTCAATATATCCACCCAGCCTTGCGTTTACTATTGTTATGAAGAGTACAGTATAGGCAATAAGTAGTATTAATGCCACTATGAGTGCTATTATCGGTACCGTCACAAGATTAAATAGGTAAAGCACGAGTATTATGGACGTCAGTGTTATTGTATCGATAGTATAACGAAGCACAACACCCTCAGTGGCTCTGGTCGTTGGCAACCCCTTATATGTTAAGTAGGCTATCGACACGGCCTCACCACCTATGTAGAAACCTGGTATTAGTAATGATGTGAATGTTTGGGCTGCAGCTATTTTGATTAATTCCGTGGTTTCTATTTTATAGCCCATGCCCCTATTAAAAATAATACTAAGTCTAATCCCAATGAGTATTAATTGAGTTAGGTATATGAGTTCAGATTCGATGAGGTAGAATGGGTACCTAGGCATTTCATATCTAGACGTGGCTAGGCCTGACTTTATCAGTATTATTATTGTAATTATTATCGTAACTATTGAAATAACTATGAATAGGACATCCCTACGCCAATCCTCACTAATACGATTACGTTCACTCAACTTAATTAACTAATTACTTACCGTTTTAAAGAACTTTCACACTATTTTAATCCCTGATATAGTTCTTAGCCGTATTTTCAATGCTCTGCCACACCATATCAAAGCAACCAATATACATCAGCCTAGGTACATCACTATCCAAGGACTTATTAACACAGTCAACAAAGTCAGGTAAAACAGCATTTATGGCCTCATGGACAATCTTCATCCTATCACCAAAATCAATCCTTCTCAGAGAATCAATCCAGTGAGAATCACTATGAAGCAATACTTTGACCAGGTCTTCAATCCTAACATCAAAGTCTTGACCCATTAATTTTTCTATTCTTAACCAATATTTAAATTTTTCTCAAAGTGTAATACATAATATGTAATCATAAAATCAAAGTGAATTACCATCACAAAAACAATCATATTAAAGCTATTTGAGAAAGTTAGGATTAGAGGGATGCATAATCTATGCAAATCTAATTCCATCAACCTTAGTGAGTATGCCCCTATATAGAAATGAGACCTGCCTAAGAGCAGCGTAATAATCGAATTCATCTAATGCGGATATTCCATCAATTGGTACAACGACATTATACCAATTAAGTGCAGCACTACCTGCAGTGTGTAGTACGCATATATTGGCCACAGTACCGACTATTACTAGGTTCATTGCATGAACTACATGCCTAAGCACATAGTCAAGGTCAGTACCGAAGAACGCATCATACCTGCGCTTCCTTATTATGATATCATCAGGCACGGGTTTAAGTTCATCCACAATTTCCGCGCCCCACGTACCCATGACGCAGTGCTCACCCCAAATCCTAAACTCTGGGTCATTCTTAAAGTGCCAATCCTGTGTGTATATTATTGGTACGTTAGAATCTCTAGCCTTCATAAGTAGCTTCCTTATTGCTGGTATTGTAGCCTGCGCAGTTGGTACGTATAACTTACCGTTCGGCTTTACGAAGTCATTCTGCATGTCAACAACGATCACGGCAGTATTTGACGCAGTTAATGTAACCTCCTCCTTAATCTCCATCTCAGGTATTTTTACACTACCCACTATCCTCGTCATTCAAAATAGGATTGGATGAATACCCTTAATATATTTGAGGCGGCAATTTTTACCTAAATAATTTAATTATTTTAAATCATCCTTTGAACCTTAAGCATGAACTGCTTAATCTTTGACATCACATTCTCAACGTGCCAAACAGGGTTAACAAAAACCATCAACCAACCCTTAGAACCCATTTCGAAGAAGGCAATTTTGAAGTTTGAGAAGCGAATAATGAGGTATTGATATGGACCGAGGAGGTCATCATTGATTTTAGAGGTATGATCGACGAACTCTATGAGGGAGAGGAGGTTTTTAAGGGATTTAACGGTGAGGGTGTTTGGGATGTGATAAATAAGTGGGATGCCATTTGAATCAATGATAGCGGCGCCAATAATTACTTCACCGTCTATCAACTCACTAAGCATTATCCGCTTAAGCTCGGTTTGAAGCGTCTTCTCAACGACCTTTTTATCGGGAGAAACATAAATTACCAAACTAATCCCCAAAGTAACTTATTAAATGCAACTCTTTATAAGCCTTATCATTTCAATTTATGTACTATAGAGAGTACGTAGGAATATGTAGACAAACATATATTTATAACATTTAGATTCTCATACACTATTCCTCTTACCAGCCCTACCAAGCATTTCATGAGCCCTTGCAAGCTCATCCCTCGCTAAGGCAAGAATCAAGTTAACCTCACCAGAAAGTACGGCAGCAGCCACTATCTCAGCAAACCTCAATGCATTAATTCCAGGTGGGTTACCCGAACCATATACACCAAGCATTTGAAGAGTTTCTCTCTGTGTTGGCAGTCCGGTACCACCGCCAACAGTACCAACCTCAAGACTTGGCAATGTTACTGATACATATAGGTCACCATTGTCGAGAGGCTCCATCCAAGTGATACCCATGCTAGATTCAACAACCTGAGCAACATCCTGCCCAGTGGCTATGAATATTGCCGCAATTATATTAGCGAAATGAGCATTAAATCCATAGGAATGAGCCAATGCTGAACCGAGTAAGTTCTTCCTATTATTGACCTCGGCAACGTCCTCAGCAGTGACGCCCCACCTCTCAAGGGTACTCCTTGGTATTACCGTCTCACTAATCACGGTCTTACCCCTACCAAGCAGGAAATTCACGGCATTTGCCTTCTTATCAACACACATATTACCACTGAGTGCAACTAAGCGAGCCCTTGGGAAGTTACTGAGTATGTGTTTAATGGCTTTGTCTGTGGCTATGGTCACCATATTCATACCCATAGCATCGCTAGTTGTGAACTTAAACCTAAGCCAAACATTATTACCAACAATGAATGGTTGAATACTAACAAGCTTTGCATGCCTGCTGGTTGATTCAGCCACGCCCTTTATTTCATTGAAGTGTTCATTAATCCAATTAACCAGTTCAACAGCATCAATGACGCTCGGTACTGCTATGACAGGTGCTCTCGTCATGCCATCATTAATGACCTTACTCCTTGCGCCACCAGCCTCAGTAACTATCTTAGTGCCCCTATTTACAGAGGCTACTAGGGCGCCCTCGGTTGTTGCCAAAGGTATGTAGTAAAGCCCATTGGCGTAATCACCAATCACACGTAAAGGACCAGCAATGCCTACAGGAATTTGGGCAGCCCCTATTGTATTCTCAATATTCTTACCAACTACTGTGTTGAAATCAATTACTGTTTTGCCAAGACTCTCAAGGCTCACACCAATCCTTGTCTCAATATACCTCCTCCTAACCTCGGTTGCCTTGTTCGAATCATTAAAGAACTTATCTAATTCATGAAGCTTCAATTCGCCATTATCAATTCTTGTAAATAAATCCTCAAGGCTTGCCTCCTCAACCATTAAATGACTATATTCAGGGAATATTTAAAAACTTCACATTTATGGCAACTGTTGGTGTTTAATACGACAGAAGTATACATCGTAGCCCACTCCCTAGTACCAGGAAGTAGGCACTATGAGAAGGGGCTTAAGGAATTATTTGCCGAAGCCTTCCTGAAGGTCCTTGACCAGGTTGGTAATGCAAACCTTGGAGCAATATACGTAGCCAATGCCTTCTCTGAGGTACTTCAGGACCAGAGTGTTTTGGGCGCATATTTAATGGACTACGTTGGCTTAAGGAGGATACCCGCAATTAGGATCGAGAGTGGAGATGGATCGAGCGGTATCGCAGTTCTAGAGGCCTATAACATGGTTAAGGCGGGTATTTATGACTGTGTGGCGGTTGTCGGCGTTGAGAAGATGCATGATGTAATTAACGTGAAGCTGAATAAGGCTTTATCAACAATCACTGATTATGAGTATGAGGGCTTCTTTGGGGTAACACCCGCGGCCCAGGCGGCTATGGCTATGAAGGAGTACATGATTAAGTATGGGTATGATTATGAGGACTTGGCAATATGGCCAATAAAAATGCACGAGAGAGGTAGTAAGAACCCACTTGCCTATATGAAGAAACAGGCAACGCTTAAGGACGTTCTTGAATCAGAGGTTGTTGCTGATCCATTGAGGCTTTATGACGTGGCGCCTGCGGTTGATGGTTCAGCCGCGGTTGTTCTATGCAATAAGCCGTTAAAGAGTGATGCTGTGATAAGGATTGATGGGATAGGTGTTGGTGCCTACGGAACATACACAGGCCAGAGAGACTCGCTCACTGAGTTGTACTCTGTTAGGGATGCTGCAAATATGGCCCTTAGGATGGCGCATGTCTCAATAAGCGATGTAAGTCTTGCCGAGGTTCATGATACGTATAGTATACTTGGCATGTTGGCGTTGGAATCAATGGGACTGGTAAGGCCTGGTGAAACACCGAGGCTATTATCTGCGGGTACATTAGATGTTGGTAATAAACTAGTTATTAATGCCAGTGGTGGGCTTAAGTCCATGGGATTCCCAGGTGGTGCCTCGGGAATGTATGAGTTGGCCTTAATGGTTATGGAGCTCATGAACGTAAAGCCCTTTGAGTCGCTGGGCAGGGCTGAGCTGGGTATTGTTCAGGATATGGCTGGCTTCGATTTGGTATCGACATCAATAGTACTCAGGAGGGTGGGCTGACATGGTCGACCAGAGATTATCCATACCAAGGTACTGGAGGAGGATGCCCCAGTACTATAGGCTTGAGGGTGTTCAATGCGTTAAGTGCGGCCGTGTATACTTCCCACCAAGGGCAGTATGTGAGTGCGGTTCCAGGGAGTTTAAGCCGTACCCATTACCAAGCACTGGTAAACTTATCAACTTCACAGTACTTTATTCAGTACCTGTTGAGTTTGAGAAGATGAAACCATTGATAGTGGGTATTGTGGATCTAGGTGGTGTCAAGGTTATTGGGCAGATAGTGGATTGCATGGATCCTGACAAGCTGAACCCAGGTATTGATGTTGAGGTTGTGTTTAGGATGGTGAAGATGGATGGTACCTATGGATTAATTAATTACGGTTATAAGTTCAGACCCATTAATAGTTGCTAGTCCTTCTCATTATTAAAACCCTTGCAGTAAATGCCCTCTTGATCCAATCACATACATCCTTATCATTATTACCTAGGCATAATGCATACGACCTAGTTATGAAGGCTAGATCGGCCAGAAAGGCCGCTGTTACATAGTCCTGGGCCCTTAATGCGCGGGTCATATTTTCAATAATCAATGAATAGGTTACGCCTGGATCATTTGGATCATCACCAATGCCAATCAAGTAATCCCTACTCACCTTTAACTCACCTCTAACGAGCTTAACATATTGATAATACGATAGCGCAGCTGATAGGGTATTTCCAGGGTCATTACCATTAACAACATCTAGATATGGCCTAGCAGCATCTCCGCATATTTTAAGGTCAGTCACCACATCATCCTTACTATCATTACCTATTAAGGTCCATAAAAACCTCTCCATAGCTCTAATTAACCTGTCGCTACAGCCCTCACTATTCCTCGCTTGATTCTTGTTTACCTCCATACTGATCAAACCACTTCCTCAATTCCTCAATACTAGGCTCTATAAGTGTTAATCCATTTTCAGGCTCAATTTCATACTTCATGGCCTTCCTATAGTGATTTGTTAACCTAGCCTTCTTAATGATGAGCCAACGTTCAATCTCCTTCTTCTTCTCGGGCTGCTCAATCCACATGTGGATTATGGCATCCGCAATATGCTCAGCACCGAACCCAAAGGTCATTCCGGTGGTTGGAGCGAATTGATTGGTCATTATCACCGTGACATTAGAGCGATATAGTCTCTGCCTAAGCCTATATGTTATTAACCTAGCCATTGCAGGCGCGTGGGCCCACATGGGAGCCAGGGAGTCAATGATTACTAATACATCCTTTGTAACCTTACCCTCCTCACTCACCCCAAGTGTCTCGTAAGCCTTCTCAATGCTGGCCATAACCACCTCCATACTCAATGGCGACTTAGCCCTCGACTTACCCTCCTCCTCACTAGCCCTGAGTAACTCACGGTATTGCCTGGCTAGACCGAATAGATCAATAACAACTAGGTTCGTCTTCATGTCCTTGACCTTACCAGCGAGGACATCAGCTAGACTCACAGCGTCTGACAGGTCAATATTGAATTGCTTCGCTTGTCTAACAACATCGAAGAACTTGGTCTCAGTGCTTACGTAGACCACTGGCATAGCGTCCACATTGGCTCCAGCGGCTTGTATTGTGAGTATTGACTTACCAACACCAGGCTCACCAGTTATTAACAGCCAATTACCTCTTGGAACACCACCAAGCATTGCATAATCAAGCCAGTCTACCCCAAGGCTAATCCTCCTTATTGTGCTGGACATTAGGAAAATAATATAATGTAATTTTAAAAATCATTTTAAACTAATAATGTGTATTACACCTTCAATTGCTTTATATCGGGGAAGTCATCCTCAAAGTACTCATTCTCACTTCTAACACCCTTATTCCTCTTTTCACGTTCAATACCCCTAAGCTCAACACGCCTAATCTTACCGCTAATTGTCTTGGGTAACTCGGACACGAACTCAATAGCCCTGGGTCTCTTGTATGGGGCTATGTTGAGCCTTATGAACTTAAAGATATCGTAAGCCAAGTCCTTACTTGGCTTATAGCCTGGCTTCAGGACTATATATGCCTTCGGTATGAAGCCCCTTATTGGGTCAGGGCTTGGTACAACGGCGGCCTCGGCAACGGCTGGATGCTTCAATAAGTCGCTCTCAAGTTCGAATGGGCTAATCCTATAGTCACTTGACTTGAAGACATCATCTGCACGGCCAACGAAGTATAGGTAGCCCTCCTCATCCATGAAGGCCACATCACCCGTGAAGTACAAGCCAAGCCTAAATACCTCCTTATTCTTATTCTCATCATCATAACCAATCATTAGGCCAATGGGTCTTGGGCTTGTCCTAACTGTTATGTGCCCATCCTTATTAACGCTGACTGGGTTTCCATCCTCATCAACGAGGACTATATCATAGCCAGGGGCCGGCTTACCCATTGAGCCCAGTTTAATCTTCATGCCTGGGAAGTTACCAACCATTAGCGTGGTCTCTGTCTGTCCATAACCATCACGTATGTACTTACCAGTCGCCTTATAAACACGCTCAATAACCTCTGGATTAAGGGGTTCGCCGGCGCTCACGAAGCTCTTAATCTTCTCAAGGTTATACTTTGTCAGATCCTCGAGAATTATCATACGCCAGACAGTTGGTGGCGCGCATAGTGTGTCAATACCGTAACTCTCAAGTATCTTTAGGTGATTAGCCGCACTAAACCTACCACTATAGTCATAAACCACGGTAGTGGCGCCAGCATTGAAGGCTGCGAAGAATGTTGACCAAGCCCACTTAGCCCAACCTGGGCTTGATATGTTCATATGCTTATAACCCGGCTTAGCACCAACCCAGTACATGGTTGTTAGATGGCCAATTGGGTAGCTTGACTGTGTATGCATGACCATCTTGGGTTTAGCGGTGGTACCTGATGTGAAGTAAACCAGGAGTAAATCATCTGACTTGGTCTTAACTCCCTGGAAGTTCTCTGACCTGCCACTGATTAATTCATAGTAATCAAGCCATCCAGGCCCTGGCTTACCAAGGGTTATGAAGTACTTAACGCCGAGCTTCTCGAGATTGCCCTTAATCTGATCAATCCTACTAACCACCTCTGGATCTGCAATAATGGCCTTGAAGTGAGCCCTTGATGTCCTATCCTCAATATCCGACGGTAGTAATAGGGTGGTTGCCGGTGAAATTACAGCACCTGTTTTCATGAGGGCTAGGAATGATTCGAAGAGCTCAGGCTTATTATTTAGCATAACCATGATTACATCCCCACGGCCGATACCAAGGTCCGAAAGTGCGTTGGCTAATTTATTGGATCGAGCCCTAAGTTCATGGTAGCTGAGAATCCTTGAATCACCTGACTTGAATAACTCATCATTTATGTAAATAAGGGCTGGATTTATGGAGGTCTCCGCTAGGTACTTATCGAAGTAATCCACAGCCCAGTTAAACTCACCATGTGGTGGCCACCTGAAGTTCGACCTAGCCTCTTCATAACTACCCGCGTTTAATAGTAGGTTTCTTTGTTTCAGGAACTCATTAAATGTAGAGCTGCTCATATCTTCACGTAACTATACTGATTAATAGTTTTATAAATTTTATCTTACTGATATATTTTAAGGTTTTACTATAGATATAAGTAAATATAAGGTAATATTTAAAAATATGCCCTACTGAAGTATATCAATATGGTTTCCGTGGCGCAGACAGCTCTGAATACTCTGTTCTGGGAAAGCCGCGGTCATGCTCCTTGTAATAGGCTTTGTTAATATGGGTGTGGGTAAGAATGAGCCGCGGGATTTCGGTATCGTGCTCCTCTCAGGTGCTTTAATGGAGACAATAGCCATGGCCTTTGTGATAATGGAAGGCGATGTATTCGGCGCAACGGTAGCCGCCGCATTCGTACTACTGCTATGGATGCTGGGTATCGGTCTAATCGTAGGTAAGAACTTAATGGCCATGAACCACGCCCTCTGGTTCACTGGCATATTCTTCGCGTTAATAACGGCGGAACTTATTATGTTAAGGGCTGTGATGCTATCATTCGCTATCGGCCTATTACCTATAATAACAATATTACTTGCGGCTGCCCATTACATGAATAAACCAGTAATAGGCAAGGTGGCTGGCGTAATATCAATTATTGATGGCTTCGCATTCTTTATACTAGCCTTTGCAGGTGCGGTTGGTATTGTACTACCATAATGCGACATACCTTGGGTTAAAATCATAATTTATTTCTTTATTCATTTACAATCGAATTATTTATTCATCAGCTCGTCTCTTCCTAAATCATCATTCATCCATATCATCGACCCATCATCACCAGAACTAAATACCGCAGTTGGGTATTTTAAACCTGCACGCCGATTAATGTGGCTATTACTATGCCTATAATGACTATTGCAAATCCTAGTGATGATTTTAAATTCAGTCTCTCCTTAAGCTTAACTATTGCTAGGATCTCGGTGATTACGGGTGATAATGCCGTTATTAGTGTTGGTACGGCAATCCCTGCATAATCCACTGATAAGACGTAGAGTGGGCCACCAACGCCATAACTAATTAATCCGCCGAGGAAAACCTTACTACTGACCCTAATTCTGAAGCCCTCAATGGCTATTTTCAGTAGTAATGCACCGATCATTAGGGTAATGCCCCTAATCAATATTATGCCCCAGGGGTTCGTATAGTCATAGGCCCTATAAAGGGCTAGGAAGGAGAAGGCGTAGAGTATGGCTGAGAGTAATGACATGAAGTATCCATAAAATGTGCCCTTGCCAGAACCCATTATTAGGTATAAACCAATCATTATCAATATGGCAGGCCACGTGTAGACTAGGTATGATGGACTAATCACGAGTAGGATTATTGGTAGCATAACTACGTAGGCATACGATATCACATTGGCAATACCAACATCAGCATATCTAAGTGAAATTAGGAATACGTATGTGCCAAACACGGGCCCGAGCACGGCGAAGAGCGTTCCATAAAGCCACGCACCACCATTTAATGGTGGTTTAAGTAATATGAAGGGCATAGCCAGTATGAAGGCGCCTAGGGAGTTTGATATTAAGTCGTCGAGGGCGCTATCCGTTGCGCCGACCCTATAGAGTATTGGCGATACTGCCCAGGTAAATGACGCGATCACAGCTAATACAATACCAAGTAGGTACGCCAGCATATTTCTTTCTTCATTTAACGTGAGTCTCAGCATTAAAAATAATACGCCTAATGATGTAATTAACGTGAGTTGTAAGTAAAGCATTAAAGTGCTTCGTGTGGTTAGTTAATTAATGATTAGGAAAACAATATTCCTGATCATTGGAGCAGTATTATTGATAATCGGCATATCAATAATAATTCTTTCATTAACTCAAGAACAAAGTACTGTTCAAATGCCAATAAATACATCATCACCAGCATACCTACTACTTAGTAATTGGAGGAACCTGAGCATATACATATCCACGGAATATCCAATACCAAGCCCAGTACTGAATGGGGAGTCCTCAAGACCGCCATCAATCCTACAGATATTCTATGGCCAATACGGATTACTCAGTATGAACGTCACAATCATGGGTCTAGGAAACACAAGCAAGGCTTACCTTGAACTTAATAATACTGTGATTATTAAGGGAAGTAATGGTGAGGTATCAATATTCATACCGCCTAATTACACTACCGTAGTCATGATAAGTAAATCAAATGCGTCACTTACCATTAATGTATTCATGCCAAGGACGTACAACTACCAGGTAATTAATAGTACATACTTAGTAATTAAGTCACCACTGCAACTCAGTATATACTCAAACAGGGGGATTGATATTGAGAGCGTGAGTGGGTGGACTATACTTAGTATTCATGGTAATTACACATACGTTGCGCTGAACCTGGGTAGCACCAGTACTATGCCAATTAGTGAGCTAATGAGTATTAACAATAATGAGGTGAGTAATTGGTTAGGCCTGGCCAGGAGACCGAGGTTAAGCGGTGCATTACTTACTGAGTACTACCTCAGTCTACTCCTTATTATGGATGATCAAAACCCAGTTACTGGGGAGTTCATTGCATCGCCGGAACCCGTCTATTTCTATACCTGGGTTAGGGACTCATCATTTGCAGCAATGGCGCTTCAAACGGCTGGTTATTACGGACCAGCAATGAAGTACTGGCTATGGATGTGCAGTGCACAGAACGTAAGTGGTACTTGGTACACACGGTATAATTTCTGGACTGGGGCTCCAGATGAGACCTTCGGAATACCTGAGTATGATAGTATTGGCTTGTTCCAAATCGGTGTTTGGCAGTACTATGAGTATACCCATAATAAGACGTTCCTAATGGAGGTAATGCCCTGCATAAATAAGTCATTGAATTGGGAATTAGAGGGTATTAATGAGAATAATGGTTTAATACCACAGGACCTAAGCATATGGGAGAGTAACTACGCCTATAACTTCTGGACTCAGGCAATTGATGACCTAGGCCTATACGCCGCAGCGCAGGTATATAGGGCATTGGGTCTAAACAATACCGAAATACTGAGGATTGCTAATGAATTAAACGCTACCATACAAAAATACTTCTACTCAAAGAACTTCTATTCCCAAGCTCTTACTAAGACTGTGATATACACAGGTAGTGGTTCTCAGGTTACTTACGCACCTAATGGAATACCCGACTCATCAGTAATACTCCCGATAGCCATGGGATTGATAAATCCACGCAGTGCCAGGGCAGTAAGTACTGTTAATACCGTAATACGTGTGTTGATGGTTAATGGCGGATTGGCCAGGTTTCCAGGTGATGATTATCACTATGGCTCAAGCCTGTATGATAGTACTGCGCCGGATCCTCCATGGTTGATAACCACATTATTCCTGGCAATGTATTACGAGGAGGTTGGTAATCACACGGGTGCGTTGAACATACTTACTTGGTGTGTTAGGCATTCACAGTATGGTTTATTGCCTGAGGCTATTGACCCAAGGCTTGGTTATCCGCTGCCGACGACATCGCCATTAACGTGGTCCGCGGCAATGTATGTAATCACAGCCCTTAATTATAAACCACCGCAAAAACCCACTGTTGCGGTTCTAGTCCTGGTTGCTATTGTCGTGGTGATATTGGCGATAGTAATGTTTATTGTTTATGGAAGGACTAGCCCTAGACAAGCCTAATGGTCTCCCCATTATTCATGAACACCGTTGGCATCTTCAACTGAAGTTCAAGTGCCAGTGCTAGGTTCATTATTTTGGCTGGTTCGCCATGAACAAGCATTACCTTATGTGGCTTAGGTTCCATATTCCTAACATAATTAAATAATTGTCTCCTATCACTATGTCCCGAGAACCCTGGTATTGAATCAACCTTCATCTTAATATCAAGCGTAACTCTATCTGAGTAATACCTAACTGTCAATTTCCTCTCACCCTGTTGAATTCTCCTACCAATCGTATTCTCGGCCTGGTAAGAAACAAATAGTAACATGTTTCTCTCGTCCTCGGCCGCATGCACGAAGTAATCCATTATTGGGCCTCCATTGAGCATGCCATGCGGAGCCAGTATCACGGCTGGTGGTCCCTGTAGTATCTCCATGACCTGCTCCTTACGCTTCTCAGGATCCCTAGCCCTCTCGATTGGCTTAACATACTCACTGAGGAATGGATTCACGCCATCATAAATCAACTCCCTAAGGGTCCTATTGAGGTAGTCAGGGAACATTAAGTGTACGTTTAGTGTCTCGAGGACCATGCCGTCAACGTAAATGGGCACCTTAGACAATTGCTTATTATTAATGGCCTCATTAAGCACCAGGAGTATTTCCTGGGCCCTACCCGTACTGAATACGGGGATTAACACCTTACCATCATGCTCAACAGTGTGCTTAACCAACTCAACAAGCTTCTGTTCGCTCTCCTGCCTTGGTGGTTGAATATCCTCCTTACCACCATACGTACTCTCCATGATGAGTAACTCAGCCCTCTTGAACTTATTATGGGCCGGGTTCAAAAGCCTGGTTGGGCCATACTTCATGTCACCCGTATAAATAATGTTGTAAAGGCCATTACCAATGTGTAGGTGAACCACAGCCGAACCAACCTCATGCCCTGCATCGAAGAGCATTAATTTCGTGTCTGGTGATATATCCGTTGGATGGTCAGCATAGTTAAGGGTTATTGTGTGGTAGAGGGCCTGGGCGAGGTCCTGCCTACTGTACGGTGGAACCCTACCCTCAGACTCTGCCTGTTCGATATAGTCTGTGAGTAGTACCTCCATTAGGTACTTCGTTGGCTCGGTCATGTAGACGGGGCCCTTATAACCATACTTGAATAAGTATGGCACAAAGCCAATGTGGTCCATGTGTGCGTGGGTAATAACAATAGCGTCCAGGGTATCCAGGTCAAGCTCATCAAGCAGTGGTGCCTCGTCGCCGGAGCTTGAGGGTTTAACACCGCAGTCCAGGAGTATTGAGCTTTCCTTTGTCCTAATCAATATGGCGCTCCTACCAACCTCCATCTGGGCTCCGAGTCCTGTCACGGTTATCCTAGCATCCTTATACACAGGCTCCCTATGAATCCTCATGCCAAGTCTCCTGAGGAATTCAAGTCTATCCTTAGCCGTGGCCAATTGTATCTGCTTAACAGCGTCGATATCAGACCTAGGCAGTCCAGCACCCATCTCTAGTGCAGTGGCTATTATCCAAGGCTTCCAACCAGTCTCAGCCAAAATCTCCTTCTCCAACTTACTCCTCTCCCTGACGGGCTTCTTTAGGTAAACATAGACCTCACCAGTCGGTTCATCAACCACTATGTCATCAATTATGTTTGAGCCAACGCTCTTAGTTACCATGTCCGTTATAACCCTCTTCAACTTATCAACCTCCCTAATCCTAACCTTAGGATCACCCCTAATGATTATGTACTTCTTCAACTCCTTAGCCAGGGTCTTTATGTACTCGCTGTGCTCCATTACATAACTCGGGTTCATTACGTAGATAATAACGTTGGGTCCCTCGAAATCAACCCTAGAAAACTTGGCTTCGGGCGGTAAAATCTCCATAATCTTCTTCTCCATCTCCTCCTTTAAGGATGCCATACTCAAAACCTCAAGAACCAAGGATCGATTACCGCAGACACTTAAAAAATTATCTCTAAAGAAGCATGGGAAATAACAAGGCCTATTCTGAAAATCCGATAACGAAAACCTAATAAGGCCACAAATAATGCCTAAAGACATGTCAAGGAAAGAGTACATAATGTATAAGGCGAGCGATGGCGGTGAATTAACTGCTTTCCAGGTAATGCCAGACATGCAATACAAGGCATCGGTAATCGTGATTCATGAAATCTTCGGAATAACAGAATTCATAAGGAATGTGACCAGGAGATTGGCTGGGCTTGGGTATCTGGCGGTATCGCCAAACCTATACTCGAGGAGAGCCGATGTATTTACTGAGCAAAACATAGCTGGGGTAATGAGGAGATTTTGGTCCCTACCGCCGGAGAGGAGGAGTGATCCTAAGGCAGTGAATGAGTTAATGAGTTCGCTATAGCAGACAGAGAGGGAGATTGTGCAGGAGCTTGTAATCAACAGGGACCTAACCGAGGAAAGAATGGTGAAGGACATAGTCGACACATACAACTACATAAAGAGCACCTACAAAGTCGAGAAGATGGGCATAATAGGATTCTGCATGGGAGGAGGCTTAGCATTTGAGGCATCAACAAGGGTCCCCTTCGACGCAACGGTGGTCTACTACGGTAGGAATCCGAGGAATATCAACGACATAGCCAAGATAAAGGGCGCAATACTCACAATATACGCAAGTGAGGACCCGGCGATCAACCAGGGAATACCAGACCTAATAAAGGCAGTACTCACATACAAACCCAGGTTTGAAATGGCTTTCTACCCAAGCACGTACCATGCCTTCGCCACGGAAGGCGGGCCGGTATACAATGAGGCAGCCGCAAAGGATGCCTGGGATAGGACTGTAAACTTCTTCAGGAAGTACCTGGGATGATGGACATGGGTGACGAGGAGAAGCAGAAATGGACTGGAAATACGGTAACCGATTGCTTCCTGATATGGGGTGGAAATACTGGAGCGAAGGAAAAGGGAGGGCAGGACCGAGAATAGAGGCGGTGATAATTGACTGTAAAACCTATTCACCTATCGAGTTCCTACTAGGTCCTGGGTAGTGGATTGGTACAGCCGAGCCTAGTCATGGCATCATCAATACTTTGCGATCTCCCATCATCACCATTACTCAAAGCCTCCCTCAGCATTTCGGTTAGTTTTCCACATACTATGGCCCTAACCCAATCATGTCTCATCACCTCACCCTGCCGTGCACGTACGGCTCTCATGCCACCACCCCACGGAGTAACACTCGCATTAATCCCCAGGGCATTAAGACTCTCCAAAACCCTCGCGATTTCAGCCTCATCCTTGTAAACAGCGACCAACTCCACATAACCATCGCAAACCCTCACCGTCATTTTCACACCACCAATAATCACAGAAGATCTACCCTTCGACCTATAACCCATGCCAGTCAAATCAATCAACAGCCTAAGCTTAACCGCATCACCCAATCGAGCCAAATCCCCAATAATAACCCCAAACACGGGATCACCCAACTACTTCCCAGCCAACTTAACAGCCCTCGAAGACCTAACCCTAACAACCCACTCCCACCCATACCCACCATCCCTAAAACCCAACCCCCTCAACCTCTCAATAATCGGCACCCACAACCCATACTTACCACCACCCATGAACAACCTAATCTCCCTCACATCATACTTGTCCTGAATATCAACATTACCATCACCAAACACGGCAAACCACAAAAACAACCAATCATCAAACCCAACAACCTCCCCAACAAATCCACGCTTAACATCAACCACACTCCTACCTTTAAACTTATAATTAAGAGATTCCAATTGCCATGCAATGCTTATATTATCGTTGATACTGATACCATCTATAGCTATGTAATTTTTACCTGGAAACGCTAAATACCACACAATGCTCTGCCACATTTGATGTGTGCCCATTCCTGGATAGCCTCGGTAAATTGATACATCCGTCAAAAGTAATCCATATTGCATGACCTTCAATATACTATCATTAAATAATTTTGGCACTTCAATATGCTCACCTTTAAAGACCTGTGAATGTAAATTTCACAGTTATGTTGCCATCCCTAGCAATCCTGCATACATTTATTGTTATTATGATTAGTATACATATGCACTATAAAACTCCTGCCTTTATTATTTAGATCTCCAGTTACCGGTACTGTTATTTCACCTCTAGTTAGCTTAACAATTAGTTCTTCAAGTTCTATCTTATATGATTTTAACCATCTTTTTCTTGCTTTCCTTGAGAGCTTAAGCATTATTTCTGTTATTCTAAGCATAGCACTCCTAGCTTCAGAAATCTTTTCATTACCTCCTTCGGATATCTTAATCCTTAAATATTCAATGAATTTTGACAAGTCATTAATATAAACATCGAATGGTGATCTTTCATCACTTAATAGAATGTCTTTATGCTTCTCAACTCGATTCAGAAATGTATTAATAAGTTTCAAAGCTTCCTTTCTTGTAGTTTCATTGGTCTCATTACCGCATTTCAGGCAATTATTACCCCTAACTTTTACGTCCCAGCAGACCCTAATCTTATCAGAGACCTGAAGAGCCATTAAGCATCTATAAACCTATTCTCAACCTGATTAATAAATTACTTTCATAGATTGTGCTGAAAGTTGTCAATTAATTTCAGACCGATACGATTACTTTTATCGATACTCAAAACCTACGCATAATCGTTAACCAGGTCATTAATAAAAACTTAAAAATCACTTAGGTCATTATCATTATCGGGGCCGTAGTCTAGCCTGGCTAGGATGCTCGGCTTGGATGTCCACCACCGGGACATTGCTTGGAGCCGGTGGTGGCGGGGTATGCCCGAGTGATCCCGGGTTCAAATCCCGGCGGCCCCACCATGTTTGTTTTTTAGTTATATGGCTGGTAATGCCTTGGTTTTCTTTGGTTGTTTTGTTGTTGGGTTTACCTCTAGTCTTGGGTCTTCTAGTGGGTACATGCCTAGTGCTTCTGCTTGTATTCCTGGGTAGAGACTACGATTGCTGTTGTCCTCTCGCCCATGCGCTCGATTATTGCTTCGCCGATGTCTCTCGATTATCCTGTCCTCTACCGTCCTGAATCTCCACCTTTTCATTGGTTCTATTTCCAACTCCCTGAGTCTCGAGGCCTTAATCCACGTGTAGGTGCTGCCCATGTCAACGAGTAAATCAAGCTCTAGGCACTTACCCGAGTCCCTTGGGTTGCAGAGCCTGACTTTAGCCGCAGTAATCCTCCCATCAGTCATTATGTTGCTAGGGAAGTTAATAAGGCTGCTGGACTGGACTAGTCCTTGATTGTTGCCTTCGTTAGTAATGCCTCGGTGGGCTTTAACCTCTTCTCAATGGGGTCTGGCGCCAGGCCGAGTTGTTCCATGGTTACTGAACCAAGTAGGTAGTTGCTCTCATCATCAAAGATAACCGGCGTTGCCGATGTTGTGAACCCTCAACCTCGATGCCCGCTTCACCCAACGGCCTCTCAATAACCCTACCGTCAGCCAGCCTAAGCCTAACTGACCTAGTGGGCTTGATGCCTAAATCCTCGAGTACCCTACCAGGTATCATGGTGTATGTTGAGTCTGTATCCACGAGTAGGTCAACCGTGGCTGACCTCACCGGTTCCTTAACGTTCCAAATGCGCGCCTTAACGCTGAATATGCCCATTAGTTAATCCAATATCTTATTCATTATCTCCTTAAATATTTTTCAAGCTCTGAAGTTCGCTTCCCCATCAAGGAGGTCGGGCTTAATATCCTTTAATCATAAATCAAAGAGCACTCCATCCCGGAAGTTTATAAGGATATTTCAGAACCACTTTTTCATATTAAGGCTCTGGGTTACTGTGGTTGCATTGTTTAGTAGTTTATTTAATTCCTTGTCCCTGAGGTACATCCTCCTGTATAGTGCTATTGGATAGTCTGCATGGATTAACTTGTCGTGCTTTATGTCATTGGGTTGTGTAAGTACTACCCTGCGATCTTGATGGAGTACGTATACATTTAAGGGCATTAGTAGCTTGGTTATTACCTTGTCGATTGTTCTTATGCCCGCTGCTTTCATGTAGAGTCTTATGTAGATCTTGGTACTTCCTGAATCAATGGGCGCGAAGAACGCTATAATCCTCATATTCCTTGATATGTAATTCTCCCAAATATTTGGGTATATGAACCATAGGTAATTCTTTAACTTACTCGCATCTATTTGATTGCTTCTTAATAGTCTTTGCCCTCTATCGACCTCATTAAATGGGTAGATAATGAATGAGTGTTCATCAATGAGTCTGACCAGAGGTCCATGAACCAGGGTCTTACCGCCCCTACCAATCGTATTATAATGAACAAAGGGTAAGTGAAATACGTCTAGTTGATTCTCAACAGCCCTCGGCAGGGACACACTCCACACCTCACTATACTCAGAGTACGTACTTAACTCATCTAAATCGTCGAAGAACCTCGGTGGCTTACTTAGATCTCCATTACCGTACCAGATCCAAATAATGTCGTAGGTCTCGTATGTTGGAATTGAAAATGCCCTTAAATACTTCGGTACTTCAGACGCCTTGCCCAGGGCAGGGATCTTAACAGTTCTTCCCGATCCATCGAATTCAAAGCCGTGGTATGGGCATTGAATATTGCCATCGACCACCTTACCCAGTGAAAGTTTGGCATGCCTGTGCGGGCAGTCATCAAGCAGTGCATTCACCTTTCCCGACTTATCCCGCCAGAACACCAGGTTCATATTCAGCCTCTTAACACCAAGGGGCCTATCCCTTCCCACTTCGCTTGATGAGAGTGTTGCAATCCACATAGGCAATCACGACATTAGGGTTCTCCATTATAAACCTATCGATACCTCATGAAGCCCACGTGAATGATTAATGACCGTAGTGAGAACTATATCTAGCGCAGTTGAGGAATAAGTAATGAGTGATTCATGAGGTTACGCCTGGAATACCTACACATAACCATTCTCTGACAACCTATTCACAAGCCAAGCCCACATTGCTTGGCTCCTCCTTGAAAATATCGCGTAATAGAAAAAGGTTGCTGATGAAGTAAGTATTATTGCAGCGAACGCTGCGCTTATTAACTACAATACGGTGAGCACGGGATAGAGCGTCGCCACCACGGCTAAGGCATACGGTACCATGTATATACCCAGCGTCACCACAAGCATCGCAAATACCAGGTACATTCTCAACGAATACACAACATCCCTTTGCGGCAACTGCAACTCTCTTACCTGGGGAATACCGATATAAGCCGCAATCAACCAACCGAGTACTGGCATGGTCATTATTACGGAGACCAATGCCATGGCGAGGAACAACGCGGGTTTAAAGAAAACACTTTGTACCGCATACGCTGCTACCCAGGGTATTAACGCTATAGTAGTCATTATCGTCCTAGCGCCCATCCTATACTTGAAGTAGCAGTATGGGTCCGTAGATAAGCTTAACCAAAGCCTCTCGTTACTTATGGTTGTTGATAGAACAGAGTAAAGCATTAAGTAGATTAAGTAGAAAGAAAGTGCTGAAGTAATTAATTGGAAGGTCATACCTCGGATAATCAATGAAACCACGCAGTAAGATACTGCAAACAAAACTGATACTAACGTAACCCTTTTGAGAACGTTGGATCTCGCCCCACTACGTACATTTACGGCATACGCAGAAGTAAACCAAATAACGCCCCACTGAGTTCTCGGGAAACTAATAGTCTTAATGAGCTTACCCTTACCTGTTTGACGTGGTTCCAACGTAGACCTGAAATTCAGTAGGCCATAGGCATTTGTGTATAGCTCCCTTATGTATTGTTTCGGGATCGTGAATAGGGCGAGCACGAATAAAGCCAGGGCATAAACCACGTAGATTGGGCTTGGGCTAATAAGACCATAGAATGGCGATAATCTGGGCTTGAAAAGACTTATGGAAAGAATAATTAATATGGGTATTGATAGTGGTAGTTTAATGCGCCATGGACTTAACTGGACATTAGTTATAAAGATCACGATAAAGCCCGACATAAGGAGTAGTGATGCCACGTAATAAATAATGTCAAGACCAGGCCTTACCGCAAAAACAGTAAGTACGAGAAAGAGCATGGGATAAACCAAACCTGTAGCTATTGACCTAGCTATAACATATTCTAAAGGATCTATTTCCGTCATAAAGATCACATCAACCACAGACTTGGTGATGGCGAATGTACGTGATACAGATGCGTATGAGATTAGGATACTTATTATAGCGAAGAAGTTCAAGTAAAACAGAATAACCTCCAATAAAATACCCTCACCATGATTACCCGTGTAGAAAGAATAGTACATAAAGACTAAAGATGCAAGCCAGAAAACGTACCACCTCCTGTACATCTGCTTAATCTCAAAATACGCTATTTTCAAGATCCTCATCTCATCAACCTCGCCACAACCTCCTCAATACGCTCACCAGCGCTTGCCGCTATTTCCTTAAGCTCATCCATAGCACCCTGCCAAACAATGACACCTCTATTAATCACAATGACCCTACCGGCCAACCTCTCGGCAATTGACATTATATGTGTCGACACAAGCAATGTGGAGCCAGAGGCATTTAATTCCCTGAATAACTTAATCACAGCCTCCTGGGTCGGTATGTCCAGGTAATTAAGTGGTTCATCAAGCAGCAATACCCTGGGCCTATGCATGATTGTCAGAGCAATCGCAAGCCTTTGCCTATTACCCCTTGATAATGAGTCAGCCGTTCTGTCGGCTAGGTCCTCAAGGCCTAATAGCTTAATGGTTTCGTCGATCACAGAATCACTCAATTCCCTGAGCACGGCGACGTACTCCGGGTTCTCCCTAACAGTGAGGTTGAGGAATGGTACGGCATCCTCAGGTAAGTAACCAAGGCATGCCTTAGCATTCCTCGGCTGCCTCTGAACATCAAAGTTACAGACGTGGGCGCTCCCTGAGTCCGATCTTAATAGGCCAGCGAGTATCCTGAGGGTTGTTGTCTTGCCAGCACCGTTAGGACCCAGTAAGGCTGCGGCCTCACCACATTCAATCCTGAAACTAATGCCATTCAATGCGGTAATACCGTTAAATCGCTTAACAAGCCCACTTGCTGTAATGCATATGTACTTTCGTAAACGTGATAATTCTAATAAGCCTTACGCCCACGATATTGGTAATGCCTTTAGGTAAATTATGATAATAATCCATACATGAGTCATGGCACTCAGAGAATAATCATAAGAAGATTAGGCCAGGCACTAATTATGGTTAGTGTGATATTCTGGGCTTAGTCGGCATATACTCAGTGATTAGATATGCAATGCTGTTTTCTTCATATATTAAACTTGGCCTAGGCTATATAACTATTGATGTAATATACCTAATACAGGGTTTACTAATGATTAGGTCCATGGGAAATAGGAATTATGCAGAATTACCATGCCCATTATAGCAGTTATCATTGGTGCATCGCCTGGTTTGATCATAGGCTTAATGACTAATTACATATTCATGATAATTGACCTGGCAGTATTAATCATCACGATCCTCTTAATATACGCATTAATACGCATGGTGATAGATTATGGGTTAGGTATAATGGCGATGCTAAATGTGGGAATAACCACGGCATCCCTGGGCATGTCCCTAATGCTCACCTGGTTGAGTACAGCGGGGAGTGTGATAACGGCTGTGGAATTGGCATTAACAGCCATGGGGCTCCAGGAGCACCTAAACAAGGCGTGGGAATGCCAAGTACCTTATCAAGGCTCTAGCTATTTTAAGGGTAGTGGTTGATTATGATTAGGTCTTCCTCGAATTCCTAGACCTTCTACTGGGTCTTCTGCCCTGTCTTGTGGAGGGCTTCTCCTCAGTCGTGGTATCCCTACTACCTGTGAGGTAGTTATTTATTATTTCGTAGGCTGTACCTGGATCACTAATACCGATAAGTCTCCTAGCCAATTCAACCTCACCGATGTACTCAAGCCACTGAACAATATGGCCCTCCCTAAGGTGATACTCAAGGGCCTTTGGATCAACATTAAGAAGTCTCCCAAACTCACTCCTCAACTCATTGACGTTGTGAGCCACGCCAATGATCCTATCAAAGGACTTGAAGTAGAATGGTTCCTTACCAGGGAATTCACTGTTAGCCCTCAATCCAGTACTGATACTCATTGATACTGGCTATAGTCCGGTTATATAAATGTTGCCTTTTCACGTTCAACCTCTAATTAAGACAACGACTTAGGGATTCGAGAAACCAAGTACATGATACATTGCTGACGCAAGCACGAGTAGGGAACCAATGACTAGGAAATTAATCAATAATTAAGTATATAATAACCACCACAGCACAAAAGTTCAAGTTTATGCTGATAAATGAAACCATCAACGCACTTAGGGAACCAACACGAATCAGGAGAACAATAACGAGAAAGCTAATGATAAGCATGCTAACCCTATTGAAACAAACATAAGCTCAAATGAAGACATCAGCATAAAGACAGCACCAACCAAGCCCAGCACAAATGAAGCCTCAGGATCCATAGTCAAGCAATACAATGTAGGGACCTAGTAAAGCATTACTCCTCATACTCCTCGCCAGGATCCCTATACTCAATGTATACGTCGTCGGGTCCATTAACGACAACCTTAAAGTAATCATCATCAACCCTCAGCCTACCACCCTCCCTATAGACATAGGTAACCTCGACGTGAAGATCACTAACAACGTTAATGAAACCCCTCCTAAGAACCTCACGCAACACATCCTCAAAGGAAGCATCACTACTAACCCTAAAGATCATGGGTGGTATGTCAAGGCCGACATAGTAAATAATAAGGCAGGGAACATGAAAAGAAGAACTCTCAAAATACTTAATACCAAACTCCTCGGCAATCCTAAGGGCCAACCTACGGACAAACTTACCAACATTAATGACGACGCCACGGTAATTACGGTAAGCACCCAAGTAATCAACATACAAAACCCTCAACAAACTCAACAAAGCCCTAGCCTGCCTCTCACTAATCGGAGCCTCAATAATGAAATCACCAAGAGCAACAACATACCTAGACTTACCCATCAAAAGCAAAATCACAATCAGGTATAAAAATTACTCTCACTGTATCAATTAATCATGAAATCAGACAGAAAAATCATAAAGATCAATGAAACACTGAATCCTTGATAAGGCAGGAGGAGTTGAGCAATTAAAGAAAGATTCATTTAGTGCAAGTAGTAACAAGTACTAATGCATTACTCCTAATATACAGAGAAGCAGGTTAGGGCATATTCATTATTGTAGAACTCCTTAAGCGCCTTTGTTGGAACTTTCATCTTTATTAGTTTGATTACTTGTTCATTATTGCTCCTTACTTTGATTATTGCATCTTTACTGATCTCAATGAAATGTGCCGTGGTTGGCTTAATGCCTGTCTCCTCAGTCTCTCTATTTGCTGATTGTGTAACCAAGGTCATAATTATTGACTAGCCTGAATTCATTAAGGGTAATGGAATTAAGAAAAAGAAAGCAGTTTTCATTTTTAACTAATTCTGAGTCACTTACTGAGTCTCTGTCGGTGCGTATTTCGTGTATGGTTTTGGTAGTCCTGAGAATACTCCCCATGTGTAGAAGGCTATGGCTAGTATGGTGACCACCACCATGTCCCACGGGAACTTCAGTATTGGGGCAGGACCACCAGCCGTCTGACCAATATACGTCATGAGTGTTAGAACGACTATATAAGTTATGTACCATAGTGCATTCTTAAGATGTTCTTTGACACTATAAATAGCGCCGAAGATTAACGAAGCTGCGAATACGAAAATAGCGGCATATGGAACGGCAGGCCAGCCAGACCAGTACACTATGTAGCTGGCACCTATAAACGCTATTAATCCTATCCAGAGACCGCCGGGTAATTTGAACGCTGGTTCTTTACCTTGTTTTCTTGATACTATCATGGCTACTGGGTTCGTTAGAAAGCCTAGGTAGCCGGCCACCACGGCATCATCGATTAATCCATAGATGCTTGGTATTGGGGCAGTTAGTAACGCCAGTAATATGCCTATGATGCCGAATGTTATTAATGCCCAATATGGTATTGCGTACTTCTCATGGATGAACTTCATTAGGTCTGGTACGTACCTAGACCTACCCATGGCAAAGAGTATCCTAGTGCCACCTCCGAGATAGATGTAGCCAACTACGAATGGGCCTAGTATTGCTATGATTAGTGTTATTATGAAGACCCAGGTAACTCCATAGGTGCCGCTTAAGTAAAGGAATGGATTTGTTTTCCTAATAAACGCTAAGCTTTTCCAGTCACCTGGCGTTACATTTAATTTAGACCAGTTAATTGCGCCTACGAAAGTTATACTAAATAGTATGTAGACAAGAAGTTGACCGACAACAACGAGGATTATGGATAATGGCATGTCCCTATGAGGATTCCTCATCTCCTCAGCGAAGTCGGGTATTACCCTAACGCCGCCAAAGGCGAACATTCCATATGGAATAGCCATGAACATTGCTGCTAGGCCGTACGGTAAGAAGCCACCCTTAAGGCTTGTGAAGTTGCTTGGTATGAATACTGTGGCCATAATGCCGAAGGCGACTAGTAAGTATAGGATTAACTTGAACGTACCTAGTGTTATGTTTGATATACCGAAGGTCTTAATGCCGAAGTAATTGAATGGAACCATCAATAGTACTATCACGGCAGCAACAACAGCACCAAGCAATGTTGGGGTTCCCGTTGGGGTCAATAGGTTATGCGTGAAGTAATTTATACCGTAAACCACCGCAATAGCCTCAATTGGTGGTATGAATAAATACCAAAGTAGATCCGCAAAGGCATTGATCATGTTCGTGATCCTACCATGCGTATATAACGAGTACCTAGATGGACCACCAGCCTCTGGGTATGCCGTACCTATTTCCGAATATGTAAGCCCTATGAATAGGTAAAAGATCCCACCGAGGATCCAGGCTAAAATAACCGCTGGTCCAGTCATTTCAGCCATCTTGGCGGTACTAAATAGTATGCCAGTACCGATCGCACCAATAAGCCCAGTCATCGTTATATGAAACAACCCTAACTCTTTACGTAAAGCCCTCTGTGGTTGTTCGGACATTATTTATAATGTAAAAATTAATTTTTTAAGCGTTATCCTTTAATTACTCTATATTTTTAATAAGAAAAACTTAAAATATACGTTTTTCTTTTTATGATAGTTTATTATGACATGATTATAGTGGGTGCTGGTTCTACTGGTTCGACTATCGCTTATTATTTGGCTAATGAGGGTTTTAGGGCTTTGGTTATTGATAAGCGTGGAGTGGCTGGAGGTATGACTGCATACTCCACTGGTATTGTTAGGAGTTTTTACGCAAATGAAGATGTAGCTAAGATGGCCCACTATACTCATAATTTCTTCATGAACTTCGAGAAAGAGTCCGGCATTAACGTGTTCACAAAGACGGGTCTCCTAATCATTGGCAAGGCAACACCCATAAGGAATGTTTTTGATATGCTTCATGGTATTGATGCTAAATGTGAGGTTACTAAATAAGGATGAGGTTAAGGGATTAACGGGTGATGTGGTCCTTGCTGATGATGAACTTTGCCTTTTATGAGGAGGATGCTGGTTATGCGGGTACAGGTCTTTATACTAATACGATAATGAAGGGAGCTGAGGAATTGGAGGACCACATTCATAATTGATGAAGCGGGGCCCTTAATCGAGGGTGATAAGATCATGGGCATTAAGACTGATAAGCATGACTTAATTAGGGCTAGTAAGTACGTATTCACAACCGGTGTCTGGGCCAGTAAGTACCTACCAATGCTCAACCTACCTATTAGGATCATTATTAAGAGAATTATTAGGGTTAGAATTAATCATGCAGTGCTTGATGTCTTTTATTACTTATATAATTACTACATGAGGCCCGAGGGGGTCCTCCGAAGCCTTAATGAGGATGCTCTACCCACCAGAAAATACATGGGAAGACCCAGACACCTTTAATTCACTTCAGCAGCCAAGTCTTGATTATACAATGAACCTAATGGAGTCCGCAGTAAGGAGACTTCCTTGGTTCGTTAATGCCGGTTTCATTGGAGGTTGGCAGGGGCTTTACGATGTTATCCCTGATTGGATGCCCATAATTGATGAACAAATCAAGGACTTAATAATTGTTGTAGGCTTAAGCGGTCATGGATTCAAGCTGGCGCCAGCCTTTGCCCTAATAGTAATGGAGGTCATAAAGTATGGAGAGGCAAAAATCTCCAGGAACATATTCACCCTAGGCAGGTTTAGGGAGGGTAGGGAAATAAAGGGACAGGTGCTAAAAAGCTGCATCAGTCCTCTCCATATCAATTTGATAAACAACATTATTCCAACTCTAGGGATCCTTAGTCATCATACTCTCACCATTAAGCGAAACATCAAAGACTGCGTCAAGTCCTGAGGTGACCAATCCATCATAACCTATGAAGGGTCTATTACGCTAAGTATACTCAAAGTTCTCACTTGGGTTCTCCGGGTAGATCTGTAGGTGGTCGTGAAGTGAAATTAATATATGCCTCTCAATGAATTCCCCAGCTCTCTCCTCCTTAACCTTACTAAGCTCGACCTTACTTGACGGAACCCTACCAACCTCCTTAGCCAGTTTAAATGGTCTGTAGTCCTTGTTGGGTTCTAGGAAGGACCAGGAGTGATAACCATTATAGGATTTACGACCCATTTAAGCTTTATGTAATTGCCTTAGTTCCTGGGCTTTTACTATGATTACTTGGTCCTTGATTTCGTGGAATGCGACTTGTATTGTCTCGTTTATTAGTTTCATCACGGTCTCCTCGTCCTTGGCAATTACGTAGATTAGCCTAGAGCCGTATCTATCATAGGCATATTTTAGGGAGGCTAGGTCAACCCTAAAGTTATCAATATTATACTCCTTCTTAACCCTAAAGCCGAGCCATTCACCGATATCTCTAGCTATCTTGATTGACATAATGAGTAGGGAAGGCTATGACCTAATAATCATATCATTTAACCCGGAGCTACTTGAAGAATTAATTAATATTAATAATGATAGACTATCCTAATTATAGCGAAGAGCATTATCAAAAACATCACTAAGAATACTGAAAGGGCAAAGGCCGTAATTCTCAATCCACCTGGTAATTGTAGGTTTATAAATGAATTACGTAAATTAATTTCTATTTAATACATTATTAATATCTAGTTTCTTTTTCAAGTTATGACATAACAGATTGAAGACTAAAATTTAAATAATTATTAAGGGCAAAATTATTAATGTTTCAGGTTAGTGATATTGAAGGAGCCATTAGGGGTTGCTTGGATATTATTGGTGTTTCCGTTGGTGATTGTTTATTTGGTGTTTATGATTGTAGGAGCATTGATGTTCATGGGGCTGGTGCTTACGTGTTCTTTGATGGCTCTGGGGTTTATTATGTGGGTGAGGCTGATGACGTAGCCTGTAGGTTATTGAAGGAGCATTGCTCGGTTCATATAGGTGGTTCTGAGGGTGTTGTTAGGTTCCTAATGCATTACCTCAATGAGATCTGCGCCAACAGCAGTAAATGGGTTGGGCTTGACGCCGTGGGTAGGGAGGAGTTCATTAAGAAAATTCTGGGTGAGAAGATCAATAGTTTAAGGATATACGTGGTCACGTGCAAGGAATTAAGTGATAGTAAACAAGGCAATAGGAGGGTCAGGAATAAGTTAAGGATTAGGCTTGAGGAGTGTTTAAAGGAGAAGTTAAGGCCCATATTGAACCCGTAATAACTCTAGACGGTAGTCTCTAGCGAGCATGTTTTTATTGTATTCCTTGTTCAGGGTAGGTCATTGATTGTTGGGCTTTAGATATTAAGCTCTGGGCTCGTTGTATTCTCGTTAATTCTCTATTTTATGATATCCTCAGTTCTTGGCTCTAGCGTCTCATCCTCGTCAAACGGCCTTTTGTTTCAGTCAAGCTTAACTTCGTAAACATGCATTAATTACCTATTGTTAAATAGATGTGTTTTCGTGTCTCTAAATTGCTTGATAATATTCCGCTATTTTCATTGATTACGTCAAGCATGAAGTCTTCATTACCCTTGTCAGACACAATTCCCATAAAGATTTGTCTAATGGTTAGTGATGTTATTAATGTAGTTTATTACTTATGGGATTCTCATGTTGGTACTATTAGCATTTGTAACTGGTGTGGTTATTCTTCATCATCGTCTCGGTGATTGTAAATTTTCTGTGCATTGTCTTCGGTTTGTTATAGAATGATTTATTAATTATTTAGGATTGAAAGTAATTGATGATCCAAGGCAATCTATGGATAGCCCTTTCAATGGTGTTCCTTGCCTTAGCCGCAGTCTTCGGTACTCTATGGTTTGTGAGTAACCAGAATTACTCAACGTTAATGGCTGCGTACAATGCTTAAAGGCTCAGTATGATGACTTGAAGAGTCAGTACTCGGGTCTGCAGAGCCAGTACAGTAATTTACAAAGCCAATACTCAACGTGCCAAAGCCAGTTGATGAATTTACAAAATCAGTACAATAACCTACAGGGGCAATATCAATCATACCAAGCCCAATTACAACAATGCGCACCAACAACCCTCACCCTCCAGGTGCAGGCTGTTGGTTTGACTGGTGTTGGTTCAGGTAGTATTGCCATGTTGACGTTCTTGATTAGTAATCCGTCAAGCAGTGGCATTGGCATTAATGGTTTCACGTTGGGTAGTCTATCATGTGTGTTTTCAAGCCCAGTGCAGGTGCCGGCTGGAACTCAGGGAGGTCAATTAAAAATAGCATTAATAATAAGTAACGGGGCCTTTAGTGAGGTTTCCGCATTTATTTCTAGTGGAATAGTTATGCCAAGTGGCATCACGGCATCATGCAGTGGTGCTCAGGCCGCCCAGGTTGGTATCCAATACAGTGGTTATATAATTACGGTCAGTGGGCAGACATACCCATTCACAGTAACAGCAAGCTCATAGTATTTAGTCAGTGCCTTGACATTTACCATTAAAAACAACGTTTCATTACATAAATGACATTGTTAATTTCAATCTATTTTAATTGAAAGATAATGTTTAAATATTTATTTTAACCATTGTTAAAACTTAAGGAGTTAAATGTAAAACAGTATAAAATATCAATTAAAGTAGATAATAAGACTATACAATCTACGATAATTCTCATAATTTAGGGTGATTCATGGTCATGGATCAATATAGAAACTGTTTACGTTCTATTTTAATACTAAGGCCTTAAATAAGTCATTTTTACTTCCCGCTGCTTACGTACGTTACTGTGAAGCTTGATCCGTCAAGCGTTAATGAGCTTGGTTGTGCCAGGATCTTCCCGTTGTACGCAGTCATCACTATTTCTACGGTTGATGGATAGTTTCCGAAGGCAGTGGTGCTACCGCCCACGGTTGCGTAGCACGTGCCCATTACATCCGTGTAGTCCTGCCCGAAGTACGCAGTTCCGAAGTTTGCCAGCGCCGTTAATTGCCCATTAACAGTCGGCCTCTCCAGTATGCACTCAGCCGATGAGAGTAGTGCTCCACTTACGCTGCCCGTCACCGTGTACGCCTCGTTCCTTGTCACGTCCTTAATGGTTATTTGGAATGAGTTACCCCCTACGTATGTCACGTTTACGTAAATCGCGTCGCCAGGCTTAACTGTGAATCCACTTATCTCAACGGAGGGTGATGGGTAAAATTCGTACCAAGCCCAATACATGGGCTTACCACCGCTGCATTCTACAGCTATTCCGGCCTGCTCCACTGTGCTGTCGTTGTATCCGTCTAGTCCTGCCCAGAGCGCTACGTAGGTTGTTTGTTTGGTGCAGGTCACGGATGGTACGATGAATGAGCCCGCGACACTAGTCACAGTGCCCTCCTGTGCGGGCACTGCGTAGCCAGCCCAGTTTAGGCTGTAGACTGTTGATGCGTAGCCAACGCCGTGCTTAATCATTGGGCGCATCGTGGGTGTTGCCGCAAGTACGTGGGCTGTGATTATTGATGCGACAGCTATTAACGTGAGTGCTGTAAGTATGGGTATTAGTTTATTCCCATTCATTAATTATGGGATGGTTAATCCCCCTTTAAAACATTACCTATTCTCATTTTAATTATATTGAATAGATATTATTGATTTTCGCATCATTTTACATACTTTGTCTCAGGAAATCCAAGGCCTTGGCAGGGTGTTCCTCCGGCTTAACTCTCCTAATTACCTTAGCCACCTTGCCCTCCGGGTTTATTATGAATGTGACCCTCTCCGCAGTCCCCGTAGGCCTTAGCACTCCGTACGCCTGTGATACGCGTTTCTCGCTGTCGCTCAGTAGTTTGAATTTCACGCCGTACTTCTCCGCAAACTTCCTCTGGGTGCTTACCGAGTCCGTGCTTATGCCAAACACCACGACGCCCAGCTTCTCGAGCTCATCCCAGAGCCTGGCGAATTCCTGGGTCTCCCTCGTACAGCCGCTGGTGAAGGCCTTTGGGAAGAAGTAGAGCACTACCCACCTGCCCCTGTAATTCGATAGCCTTATTACCTCCCCATCGTGGCTTTGTAATTCGAAGTCGGGAGCCTCCTCGCCCTCGTTGACCATCAAGTCACCACTGCGATTAGGCTTTTCTATGTTTGGTTTGAATTAAATTAATATAACTGGTTCCAGGTACTTAATCACATGAGCTCACTTAGGAGCTACTTGATGGAGGTCATCCATGAGTACGAGAGGATACTGAGCATGTATAGGGTATTGATGAACCTGGGCGCTGCATGTAATTTGAGTGAGTACGTGGATGTTATCGAGGCGGCGCTTATTGAGTCCGTACTCGCTCATTACCGTAGTTTGATTCAGTTCTTCAAGATTGTTAGGGGTAGGAGGTATAAGGACGTAATTTACTACCTGCCATACCTCAAACGCGGGAGTGCCAGGGAGTTTAGGCGTAGAGTCAGGGAGTGCCCTGGTTATGAGGATGTCCAGAGGATCATTAGGGATGTTAATAAGTACGTACTTCACCTTACGAGGGAGGCGGCTGAGTCTAGCGATAGGGCTGCCGTGGGTAAGGACGGTGTTGTGGCGGTCATTAGGCTCCTCTGTTGTGTTTTCTCTGTCTTCGTTGATTATGTTGATGCGAGGGTGGTTGGTGTTGATGTTGTTGATGCGCTTAGGAGACTTAATGGTGATTGCGTTAAGTATTAAAGTCCTTGTTGGTTGTTTGCGTGATGAGTCTTGTGGAGATTGACGGTTCAGTGCTTGAGGGTGGTGGGCAGATACTTAGGACAGCACTGGCGCTGTCGGCAATCACGGGTAAGCCAGTTAGGATATACAACATTAGGGCCAAGAGGAGTAATCCGGGGCTTCAACAGCAGCACCTGACCGGCGTTATCGCTGCCGCCAGGATATCCAATGCACAGGTCACGGGCGCCGTAAAGGGCTCCACGGAGCTCGTGTTTAAGCCGGGGAAAATTGGCTGCGGCGAGTTTAGGTTCGACATTGGCACCGCAGGCGCGGTTACACTAGTAATTCAGACAATATTACCAATACTCGTGTTCGCCCCATGTAGGAGTATGGTTACGATAACCGGCGGCACTGACGTGCCCTGGTCACCACCAATCGACTACGTGAGGTTCGTCATGCTTCCAATGCTCGGCTTATTCGGCGTTAAGGCTGAGGTGAGGTTGGTCAGGCGAGGCCATTACCCGAGAGGTGGTGGTGAGGTTGTGCTTACGGTAGAGCCGAGTAAGCTAAGGCCTGTTGAGGTTGTTGAGTTTGGGGAGCTGAAGGAGATCAGGGGCATTTCACACGCGGTTAGGTTGCCGGCCCACGTGGCTCATAGGCAGGCTAGCTCGGTCAGGGAGTACCTGGTTAAGGCTGGGATTAAGGTCCCAATTGACATTGACGTGGAGACCTACGAACAAGGCAGGGACCCGCACTTAGGCCCTGGCAGCGGTATTGTTCTCTGGGCTATGTCGAATAAGGGCTTGATTAAGGGTGCGGATGCGCTTGGTGAGAGGGGTAAGCCGGCGGAGGTGGTTGGTGAGGAGGCTGCCAAGGGGCTGCTCGAGAATTTAAGGAGTGGTATGGCGCTTGATGAGTACATGGGTGATATGGTGATACCGTACATGTCCCTGGTCGGCAACAGTGTCGTCGGCGTCTCTAAGATAACTCTTCATGCCTTAACTAACATATACATTGTTGAGAGAATACTCGGCGTTAAGTTCGAGGTTGGTGGTAAGGAGGGCGGGCCTGGTCTCATTAGAATTGTCAGTACCTAATCGTGCTGGGTTATTTTTTACTAGGCGTATCACAGTGTGGCTGATTGATGGGGTTAAGCACTGGATATAGGGGTAGCCATGTCTTGTTATCGGTGCTCATTGGCTTGGGTACTTTCCTCGATGGTTATGACCTACTCAACATCAGTGTTGTTCTACCTTTCTTGATTCACTTCATGCATTTGACTCCAGAGATGCAGGGATTGCTCGGCACAACCACTTACATAGGTGGTGTATTTGGTGCCCTGGTCTTCGGTGTATTCAGCGACCTTAGGGGTAGGAGGGTAGCGCTATTGAGCGACATAGCCTTCTTCCTAATTAGCTCCCTCCTCTCGGCATTCGTAACATCTCCCGAGCAACTACTGGTACTTAGGTTCCTGGTTGGTTTCGGTATTGGTGCCGACATAGTGTCTGGACCAGCCTTGCTCTCTGAAGAGTCACCAACGCCGAGGAGGGGTCTCCTACTTGGTGTTTCATTAATAATGATGCCACTCGGCGGCCTAATCAGCGCCCTATTGGCCCATGTATTCTTCACCATGGGTTTATCCCCAAGCATCTTATGGAGGATTATCCTAGGTGCTGGTGCCGTGCCCGCAGCCATAGTAATACTACTCAGGAGCAGGTTGCCGGAGTCATCAAGGTGGTTACTCAGGGGTGCCCCAGGGCGTAGAAGAATATCATTCAAGAAGGTGTGGGGTGATTACTGGAAGATGCTCATTTACTCCTCAGCTGCCTGGGTTGGTGCAGGTACGACGTCGATATTCACGATATTCACGCCAATGCTTGTGGCGCTCAGGGGCGGCGGCTATGGCAATATGCTAAATACGGTACTGGTTCTTTGGGTCTTCGCTACGTTGGGCGCTATGCTTGGTTCACTAATGCTTGATAGGGTTGGTAGGAGGGTCCTACTAATGGCTTCTCTAGTTGGTTTAGGATTCGCATTTTGGTACGTCGCAGCTACATATAGGGCTCCAGAGCTTGAGTACTCGCTGTCTTTAGCTATGTTCCTAACATTCCTAGTAGTTAGTGGTGCATACACGGTTCAGACCGAGGTCTTCCCAGTGGAAGTTAAGTCCTTCGCTGACGGGATTGCCTTCTCCCTAAATAGGATTGCGAATTTCGTGTTTGGGGCATTAACACCAATCTTCCTCTACACCGGTTCAATAATACAGTACCTGGGTTGGATTGGGGCCTTCGTACTACTAATGGCCGCAACTGCATTGCTGACCGGAATAGAGACTGCCAGGAAGGATCTTGAGGAAATAGAAAGTATTGCCAAAAGATAATAAATGAAATGTGTCGAATTGCCTCAAGGTAATTCTTAATTCCTTAGATGCTTCATGAATTATGGAATGATATTCATAGAGACCCTGGTTTACGTGGTTAAGGAGGGCAAGGTCCTATTGATAAGGAAGAAGCGTGGACTCGGCGCTGGTTATTATAATGGGATTGGGGGTAAGGTTGAGGATGGTGAGAACGTGGTTTCAGCCGCGATTAGGGAATGTAGGGAGGAGGTTGGCATCACGCCAAGGAATCTAGAGTGGATGGGGCTTCTCGAGTTTTGGAATTACGAGGATGATAGGGTTGAGTCTGTGCACTTCGTACACGTATTCCTGGCCAGGGACTTCGATGGAACGCCCAGGGAGTCTAGTGAGGCTGAGCCTATATGGTTTGGTATTGATGAGATCCCTTACAATAATATGTGGGAGGATGACATTATGTGGCTGCCTAAGGTACTTAGTGATAAAAGGGTGTATGGTAGGTTCGAGTTCGATAGGTGGAGACTCATTAAGTCTGAGGTTTATGAGGTAATCCCTAGCAAATAGTCAGTCACGCCCTCGCTCGTCATTAGCTCAAGTGCGTCACTAATCATCATTGGGCCAAAAATTCCTTAAGTACTGTTATTAAATTACCTTAGTGTGCTGAATCCTTCCAGGACTGACGAGGTGATGTGAAAACCGACCACTGAGTACAACAAGTATCCTCAGCTCAATCCTCCATCCCTAAGCTACGTACTACTAAAGCTATGTTTCGCCAAACCCCAGGTCAATGTTAACGTTCCTGGTAATGACAAATGAGGAAG
Organism: Vulcanisaeta moutnovskia 768-28; assembly: GCF_000190315.1. NCBI lineage: Archaea > Thermoproteati > Thermoproteota > Thermoprotei > Thermoproteales > Thermoproteaceae > Vulcanisaeta > Vulcanisaeta moutnovskia. Next base: position 2,214,835 of record NC_015151.1, on the reverse strand, counting down.
CTTCATGAATAACATCTAATGTGTACGTACTTACCCGAGCGCTTATGTTCAAAATCATGGCATTAATTATGTATAGCACTGGCATAAGCATAAATGATAAGAAGATGAAATGCTTATTAGTATCGTCAACTTTCCCTGACCCACCATCAGTAGCCACCTTCTGCGGTGAAGCACTTGGTGGCGGTAGAACTAGGTACACGGCTGGCACCTTCGGATGCATATCCGAGCCCTTCTCAAAGTAAAAGTTGCCATCCCTCGGTTCCCAATACCAAGCCTCAATAAACCAAAGAAGGGAGCCTAAATCATAGTATTTCCTCTCAAGGATCCTAATGCCCTCGGGTATCTTCCTTCTTGGTGAATTGCCGTTAAATGGGTAATAAAGGACTATGGTGGATCCTGACATCATTGGGAATGGTACTGACATTCCTAATTACTTTCTATTTCAGATATAAAAAGCTTACTGATAATATCTACCAAAAATATGCACAATTTCATCTGTTTGACAAGTAATTATCGTAAGTTCATCACATACTTCACCTAGAAGGTATGAGCAAAAGTTCATGACACTACTTAGCCCTTCCTCTATACATAAAGTATATTGTTAGGTCGTAAATAATCTTTACTGATCCACTAATCACGAAAGGTAAGGAATAAAGTCCTAGTGATATTAAATCACCAACTATCGGTGATCCAGGCAGGGAACTAATGCTCCTTGCCGTATTCGTTATTGCGTTAGCGGCAACCCTTTCCTCATCACTGAATATCTGTGCCATAAACGCCTGCCTAGTTGGCACATCCATCTGAGAAACACTCTGCCTTAACAGAAGAAATGCGAGGCTTCCAGGAAATGTTCCGGCGAATGGTATTAGGATCAGAAATACATTTGATAAAATGTGCGTATATACCATAGTCCTTAAATTACCAATCCTCTCAGCTATGAGCGGAGCAATCACTAATGACAATGCAGTAATTATATTAACGACCATGAACACAACACCCAATTCCCTTAAAGACACGTTGTAACGAACATAAAACCAATACGATAATAAGGACTGCGTTATTAACCCACCGCCAAAGGCATCCATCGAGTACAATACTGATAAATTCCTAATATCAATAACGGCAGACCTATTTAACCTCCTTAAGCCAATACCCTTTCTTGACGACTCAATGCCACCTAATGCGCTGTAAACGATAATCATAACTAAACCAGCGATGGCATAAACCAGGTACATAGACCTGATGACATACAGACTATTACCTAAATATGCCGGTAACGAGGAAGCGAGAGCACCGATTGACGAGGCAGAATAACCAATTAAATTATACACACCCAAAACTCTACCCAACCTATTACCTGTAAATCTCGGCAAGACACCAACCTCAACAGACTGAAAAGGACCTGTCTCGGTCCCCGTAGTACTTACATTGCCAATAAATAGCGCCAATGCAATCACCAGATATAACGAGAATGAAAACAACAATACTCCGGACATAAACATAAGAAAACTGAAAATAATCAACAACCTCCCCCTACCAATAACATCACCAAACCAAGTCAACAATATGTTAGAAAATACATTACCAAGAACCACAAAGAACAGGGAAACACCGACATAAATAGGTGAAAAACCCAGCATGGCAAGGTAAATAGGCGTCAAAACACTAACAATACCAAAAACAAAGGTCCGCAGCCCCTTAACAAACAAAATCAAATAAACGCTCCTAACCATTCACTAAAACTCAACAAATAAGTACTAATCAACTTAACTATAATAATAAGATCGGTGCTCCATCAGGACTTGGTTCCACTATTATCTTACTTTCTATCCCAAAATATAAATCTACTATTTCGATTTGTAAATGTAAAAATATTTATTTTTAATTTTAAATTCAATATTATGTTAGCTTTATCAAGCTATAGATATTGCGCCATCAACCACAACCACAGCTCCATTCATGTATGATGAGTCATCGGATGCCAGAAAAAGCACGACCTTAGCTATTTCAGTTGGATCGGCAAATCTACCTAGTGGTATCCTTTGAAGGAATTGTTTTGTGAACTCTTCATAGGTTGTTCCATAAGCAGATGCTGCCCTAACAGCCATTGGTGTACTGACCCACCCTGGCGCTATCGCATTAACTCTAATTCCACGATTACCATACTCCACGGCCATACTCTTTGTAAGCATTATTAATCCCGCCTTAGATACTGAGTAGGGCATTGCTAGTGGTAATGGCCTTATACCAGCCACTGAGGCAATATTTACGATAATGCCCTTACTACGCCTTAACATTTCGGGTATTGCGTACTTACTCATTAACCAAGCGCCCTTTAAATTTACGCTAATGACCTTATCGAACTCATCCTCAGAAAAATCAGCCGAAGGCTTGCCCTCGGTAAGTCAATACCTGCATTATTAACGAGAATATCCAACTGACCATAACGCTTTACGGCTTCCCTAATGGCATTCTCGCAATCAGATGCCCTAGAAACATCAGCATGTACGAATAAGGCATCGCCACCATTACCCCTAATCATATTTGCAGTCTCCTCACCGCCCTTATCATTAACATCAGTAACAACTACTTTAGAACCTTCACTAGCAAATAATAACGCAATAGCCCTACCAATACCACTCCCTGCCCCCGTTACCATCGACACTCTACCATCCAACTTACCCATACCATTAAAAGCATGCATACTTTAGCTTAATTATATTCTCATTAAATAAAGTATATTATTACATCAATATTAACAATAACCTATTAATATAATAAATCAACTGGCGGCCCCGGTGGGATTCGAACCCACGACCTACGGCTTAGGAGGCCGCCGCTCTATCCTGGCTGAGCTACGGGGCCATTGGAGTGTTTTTGTTCATGGTTTTTAAGTTTTTGCCCGTGGATTTTAGGTGGGATTATGATAATTAATGTTTTGTGATGCGTTTTATCATACTTAATTCTACATTTTATTTATGGCTTCTACGTTTTACTTGTGGTGGTAGTGCCTTTATTGTGATTGTATGGGTTCTTAATGCATAGCTCTTTATTACGGCAACCCCATCCTGTGCATAGGTTATTTCACCGGCATGCTTCTTTAATCCTACCTTCTCTAGTATTTGTTCTTCACTTCTCCACTTAACATCCATTATACCTACTCCACCTATCATGTTTAACCCCTAATTATGCTCTCTCTCTGCTTCACCGAACCTATCTTCAATGGTCCTAAAACCAAGGCTTCACCAACACCAATACCTAGGGTCTGGCCCGGTCGATACATGAATGCAGCATCATTACAATTATTAATGTCAATATTAAAATCCTTGACGTTGTTTTCTACGGCATTGAGCACGGAATTTCTACACAGCTTCCCAGAACCTTCGACTCTCTTAACAACACCAACAGTTGGGATCCCGGAATTACTAAGCCTATTCATCACGTTGATCCTCATGTCAGCCAATCTCCTCCTCTCTTTCATTGCCAGGTATATGGGTCCATCAATAACGAGGAGGTTATTATTAAGGAGCTTACTATTCATTAAGGAATCTATGAATCTTGTCTCAAGACCCATTCTGACCTCATCAACTACAACGCCGTCATCATACTCAATGAAGTAATCACCCTCAAGGCTTCTAGTCCTAATATAACCACTGATCGCATTGTTTTCCTCAATAGCCTTTAAGACATCCGGTGGTGCTTTTAATCCTGCAAATCCCCAGTCAACATTGATTGGTTTACCAAACGTGGTCTCCGGATACGTAATTATTGGGTTCCCAGCACCGTATGCCGCAACACCGGTTATAAAGAGCTTAAAATTGTGCGTACTAAAGCTTCTGCTTGATCCATCAATAACCAAGAAATCATGATTAATACTTACATTTAACTTACTTATTCTTGATCGATTGATCTGTGTATTTCTCAATGATGTTACTATGAGTTCATTATCGGGTTCTGAGGTAGTACCATACTTATACGGAGGTAATGCACCTCTAGAATTTGCAGCAATGTCCAGGAATTTAGTAATTACATTATTAATATTGATCATTTAATTAGGTATTTCATGCAACTTCTTAACAAATATTGAGTAATTTCTGTGTATTACAAAGGAAAAGCACTTATCAATTGTTTTAATCCCATGGTCCCAATGAGACTTAAATTAGTACGTGCAAACAGAGTGCACGGATACTACCTACTCCCGAAAAAGCCCAATAATCCGTTAAAGCTCTCGACAGTCATAATCAAGGCTGGCCCTAAGGAGTATTATGAGGCTAAGGGTGTCGTTATTAATTATGAACCAGGAATTGGTTGGGTATTAATATTACCAATAATTAGGGATGAAATCGAATTGCTATACCTCGATCAATAATCCAATTAACCTGAAAATCAGTACAAATCGGCGTAATTGCCTTAATAAGTCCATGGCCTATTATGGATGCATTTAAATCCAATTATTTACCATTTATTGAATGGGTAAGTATTCGTTGATGACGAATAGTGAGACTTTAATCCGTTTCCCTTATTTCATTAATAAAACTCAAAAGATTAGTAAGTTCCATATCTTAATATCAATAATTACTACCTACCAGTAAATAACCTTCTTGGATTATCTATTAGTACTCTGTTTATTTGTTCCTCAGTTATACCCTCACTTCTCATTCTCGGTATTACCTTCTCAAATATTAAGGTCATTGTCCAATCAGGCACCGTACTCCTCACAACCTCTGGTGGATACCAATCAATAGTTGGGCAATAATCATGCGATAACAATAATTGATCAATCCATCCCCTCTTAATAAGCTCTATTGCGGTCTTTACCCTCTTATCGAGAGGTAGGTATATATCAAGACCGAACCTATCGAGGCCAATAAATGCACCTTCCCTCAATATTTGCTCAATGAATGAAATATCATCAGTATCACCAACATGTCCAATCACAGTCCTTGCCAAGTCCACACCTTCTTCCTTGAATATCCTTATGAGATCAAGGCTCGACTTATTGCCAACAAAGGAATGAGTTATTATTGGCACATCAGTCTTTATGTGAGCCTTAGCTGCGGCCCTAATAGCCATTTCCACATCCTTAGTAAGCCCTGATGAGTCAATAACCGCCTTAACAAAGGCTGCCCTTGTATTTGTTCCCTGTATACCTATTGTTATGTCATGAACAAAGGCGTCGACTAAAGAATCAATGCCTCTATTCTTAAAGTAAAATGGAATTTCCGTATACGTATAAAATCCGGTACCCATTATTATGTTAACACCCGTGGCCTTAGCAACCTTCTCATTAAACCTCACATCACATCCTATACCAGCCACTGTAAGATCGATAATAGTCTTAACACCATACTTCTTAGCTGCATTAACAGCGTCAATGGCACGCTTAAGCTCCTCATCCTCATTATAAAGGTGAGGCCAATTCCAACGAACAACTTCAGTAATTAGTCTAAGATGCTCATGAAATAATGTTAAACCCATACTACCAGGGTCTATTTCATTTCCTCCAGCAATCGATATCCTGACCATACCACGACTCATTGCTTACCACCAACCTTCTTCCTTTCTTGCTCCTGAAGTATTTTCCAGTCTATTTTACCAGTGGCTGTCTTAGGTAATGAATCAACAAACTCCACAATCCTTGGATATTCATATGCCGACATCCTCTCCTTTGCCCATTGTATTATATCTTCAGGCTTAATTTTGCCCTTATACTCTGGCTTGAGCACAACGTATGCCTTAACCTCTTCGCCAACCCTTAAATCTGGTATTGCTACTACCGCTACCTCAAGAATGGCTGGATGCATGTATAGAATATTCTCGACTCTATATGGCCAAACCTTATACCCAGCCCTATTAATCATTCTCTTAATCCTATCAACATAGAAGAAGTAGCCCTCATCATCCATATAAGTCACATCCCCAGTTCTAAAGTAAAGCTTTCCATCAACCTCTATAAAGGCCTCCTTAGTCTCCTCCGGCTTCTTCCAATAGCCTTTAAACACATTAGGACCCCTAATTATGAGCTCTCCCGTCTTACCCTGTGGTAAAACTTCCTTCGTATCTGGATCTATCACTAAGGCGTCGGTGCAGGGCTGCGGTATTCCTAAGTCACTGCCAATTTTAACCCTATGCGGTGGATTAACGTGTGTTTGTGAGAATGTTTCAGTTAATCCGTAACCTGCTAAGTAATCAAGGCCAGTGAGCTCCTTAAATCTCTTAGCTACAGCCTCAGGCATTGGAGCACCGCCACCACCAGCCAGTATCAATGACGAAAGGTTCCTTTTCTCAATGCCAGGCATTGCTAATAAATCAACGATCATAGTTGATATACTAGTCCAGTGAGATATTCCATACTTCTCAATTGCATCTATTGCGTTTTCTCTATCCCAAGTTGTCATTAATACCATTGTTGCACCAACGTAAAGTGGCACTAATACGGAATGCACGAGCCCCGTCACATGGAATATGGGCAATACTGTTAATACAATAGCACTTGGCGCTGTATTATACCAAACCGCGGCGTTTAGTGCGGATGCCCACATTGTACCATGACTATGCATAACGCCCTTAGGAATTCCTGTTGTACCTGAAGTATACGGTATTGCGCCAAGGTCCTCATACGTAACCTTAACCTGAGGTGGACTACCATTAAAGGAAACGGCATCTCTCCAATTAATCACGCCTTGAGGTACTTCAGGGTCCATTAACATTAATTGCGGTAATTTTAACTCAAGCTTCTCTGGAAGGTAATCCCTATATCTACCAACAATTACATATCTCAGAGATGGAACCCTATCCTTAATGCTAAGTAGCCTAGTTAATAATTGTGATAACGTAATAATAGCCTTAGCCCCAGTTTCCCTCAAAATATACTCAAGCACGTCAGGTGCTGCTAATGGATTAACTGGAACGGCAATAGCATTAGCCCTTAGTATACCAAAAAATGATATTAACCAATGAGGCGTATTCGGCATATAAATGGCTACCCTATCGCCCTTATCAATACCCAAATTATACAAAAACGATGAAAATCTAAGTATTGAGTCCCAGAACTCTGAATATTTTATTCTGAAGCCATAGTAAATTATCACATCCTTATCTGGATACCTAGCCGCTGATACCTCAACCATATTAAAGAGAGGAACTTTCGGATAATCCATTCTCCTTGGAATTCTCGGAGGCCAGTACCTATACCATACCCTGTCACTAGGTATTTCGCAAACATAATCTCTCTCAGGAACCAGCTGAACTTCGGTATCTCCTATCTGTTTTGTTATTAATTCCATGAACTATTTTATATATGAAAGCTATTAATAAACATCTTCTCTATATATTATATGTATTTATTACAATGCATCTATTTAAATTTAATAACAAATAAGCTAATTAATCATTAGTCATAAATGTTAAGAATATGGTTAGGTCCTTTGAGGATTATGTTAATAGTCTGCGTGATGGTAGGGTCATTTATTATAGAGGTAAGCTTGTGAGTGACGTAACGACACACGAGATTTTAAGGGCTGCGATTAACCATGCAGCTGAGCTTTACAGATGGCAGATGGACCCTGAGCTTAAGAAGTATTTGACGTTTGATGATCCGCAGTATGGTACGATAAGTAGGTTTTACAAAGTACCTAGGAGTCCTGAGGATCTTATTGAGAGATTTAAGCTCATTTATAATACGACATTGCTTGGTAGGGGTATGTTTAATATTATGAAGACTATTGGTTCAGATGCGTTGTTTGGACTTATGATTGCATCTAAGCAACTCGATAGGATCAGGGGTACTAATTACTTTGATAGGGTTATGAGGTATTATGAACGTGTTGTTAAGGATGATGTTACAATAGCCGTTGCCCAGACGGACGTTAAGGGCGACAGGATGCTTAGGCCTCATCAACAGGAGGACTCAGACCTATATGTTCATATTGTTGGTAGGGATTCTGACGGCATCATTGTCAGGGGTGCTAAGGTGCATACGACCCAGTCCATCGCGGCTAATGAGCTTATTGTCCTGCCCTATAGGAATATGGTTAAGGAGGACGCTGATTATGCTGTTGCCTTTGCGCTACCGGTCAATGCCAAGGGCACGGTTCTAATACCTAGGCCACTGAGGGAGGTTGAGATTAATATGCTTGGTGATGAGTTTCCAATGGGTAAGACTAATGTGGAGGTTGAGACGCTGACCATATTCGATAATGTCAAGGTTCCGAATGATAGGGTGTTCCTGGCAGGTGAGTACGAGTTCGCGGCACCCTACGGACTAACCTTTGCACTTTATCACAGATTCACCGCAATTTCCTATAGGGCTGCCCTGGCCGATATAATACTTGGTTACGCAAAGCTCTTTGCTGAGTATAACGATGTTGAGACAGCATCCCACATTAGGAGGGATATTGTCGATATAATAACGTATAAGGAGTACTTGGTATCCAGCGCCATAGCCTCGGCCGAGAAGTGCATCAGGGATCCAAACACGGGTATATGCATACCAAACCCGATATACACAAACGTGGGTAAATTAACGGCCAATGCCAAGTACCTAGACGCTGTTAAGGACATGATTGACGTAGCAGGGGGCCTACTCGCCGATATACCATCAACCAGCGAATTAAGTAATCCAACTGAGGAGAAGTACATGGTTAAGTACTTAGTCGGTAAGAAAGGTACTGATGCAAGAACAAGAATTCGACTATTTCAAGTAGCCCGCGAATTCCTATCAGCCCTCGGGGCATTACTATCCGTAGGTATGATACATGCGGAAGGGTCAATAGAGGCAAGCGTAATAGAACTATACAGGTCGTATAACTATGACATAAGCAGGACAGCAGCACTATATAACGCAGACCTGGCGAAAATCGACGACATAAAGAAGCTACTGGAGTGGTGGTAATTAAAAATTGGGTAAAATCTATTTTCAATTTTCTTAATTTAAGGAAACTACATAAACATGTTCTTATACCTCTCCCTTAATACCTTCTTGTCTATCTTTGCTGTGCCAGTTCTTGGTAGCTCCTCGGTTTTTATAAATACGAACTTATCAGGTATCCACCACTTTGGCATTAACCCCTTATTAACAAACTCTCTCTGTAAGTAATTCCTCAGTTCATCCTCAGAGACCATACCAACATACTCAGGCTTAAGTGCGACAACGGCTATAGGCCTTTCAATCCATCTTGGATGGGGAACTCCAATAACAGCAACCTCACTAACCGCTGGATGCGTTGATATAAACATCTCCAACCTTGACGATGGTATCCACTCACCACCACTCTTAACTGCATCCTTCTCCCTATCAATAAAAAATACACATCCATGCTCATCGATTACGACCATATCATCAACATCGAAGTACCTAAACCTCCAAGCCCTCTCAGTCTTCTCAGTATCACCAAAATACTCTCTGGTTATAGTTGGTGAATAGAATACGAGTCTACCAATCGTTTTACTATCCCAGGGCAGCTCCCTACCATTCTCATCAATCACCTTAACAAGCGTCAATGGTACAGGAGTACCTAAGGAATTCCCAACCACCTGGTGATCTCTAAACTTCTCAAAGTCATAACCCTCCTTCAAGTAATATCTAGGCACCATGAACGATCTGGTTATTGCCGTAAGTGTCTCGGATGGGCCATAACCTGTCAATATTTCAATACCCATCTTCTTAGCCTCCTCATACACCGCAACAGGTAATGCCTGACCTCCGTAACCATAGGAGAAACCGTGTAAATTACTAATACCCATGGACTTGGTGCTCTCGATTATTGATATTAGCATTGATGGTACGCCCTTAGCAATAACCCTACCATTTAGCTTCCTTGCATCAGGAATTAGCTTATCAACAAGCAGCCTGGTTATGTAACGCCAGTCATACCTGCCAGGTAATACCATAGGAGCTCCAATGAGGAACGATTCATATGGGTGAAGCCATGCAAGTATATGGAACATAGGAGTGGTAATTAATTGGTAGTCCTTATTATTGACTAGGATTGGTGGTTGCTCCTCAGCAATCAGTAACTGCATTGTGCCTATGACGACTTGCCTATGCATGTGATACACAGCCTTAGGCCTACCCGTAGTCCCTGATGTGAAGAAAATCTCTGCAATAACATGCTCCTCAACATCAGGCCAATCGTAATAAGATTTACCACGACCAACAACATCATCATACTCATAAACCCTAACATTACTTGGAACCTCAACCTTAATCCTAGGAGTTTCACCAGTACCGACTGTCTTTGCATCATCCATAATTATAATATGCTTAAGACTGTTAATATTAGTAAGTATGGATTTAAGCAGTGGTAGGAAGTCTATATGAATGAAAAGAGCCTCAGGCTTAACGATACCCATTGTATAGAGTATTTCCTCGGGCGCTAGCCTAATGTTTACTGTAAATAATGTCGCACCATACATAGGAACACCGAACATAAGCTCCAAGTATCTAACGGTATTCCAATCCATAACGGCAATCTTACCACCAAACTCACGAGGTTTCTCGGCACGCTTAACATTCAATTCATCAAGAAACGAACCAAGCGCATTAACTCTACTGTAAAGATCTTTATAGGTATATTCTTTAATGGGTAAATTGATAAGTATGCATATTCCATATTTGAGGCGTATACGGAGGGAATTAATGATTACGTATCTCAGGTATTAACTACGAATCAATACTCAATATATTACAAGTTAATTGGTTATAGGCCAAGTTATTGGATTCCTCTTGATTCGCTGTATGTCCAACAGTACATGGTTGAGGGACTATCACTCACATTCACTCCACTTAGGTTCTCAGCACTAGCGGGAGCAATGGGTTACGAACTAGCTAACCAATTATATCCCTACGTATCACCTGTTAATCAAACGTTTTATGTCCCCGGCAATGGCAGCTTATTAACATTACTCGAATACGAGGACAAGTGCCTAAGTACGGAATTCATTCCCTACATCCCCGTAAATGAGGACTGGAGTCCGTTGCCTCAGCAAATCATGTATTCCCAGGAGCATTGGAAGGACCTACTTGCAATATACATGTACTTAGTAAGTAATGTGTTACCTAGTGATCCAGGACATAGTAATGCAATTGCTGTTCAATCTACAAAGTCCGAATACCCACTCCTCATGGGTGGCCCGGTGCTACCGACGACACTTCCATCGATTTGGTTCCAAGTTCAGTTAATAGATCCTAATTACACGGTTTATGGAGTTTCAATACCGGGTACGCCGGTCATCATAATAGGGTTTAATAAGTACATTGGTTGGACCCTCACTGATGTACAGGCGCAGATGACTTATTTCTACTTCATAAATGCCACAGCCAATGGTTATTACCTAAACGGTGCTTTCTATCCATACAGACAGTACATATACTACATACCACTACCAAATGGTAGTTCTGTGAGGTTCATAGTGAACTGGACATTACTCGGTCCAGAAATTCATTATGGAGATACGTACGTTATCATGAACTGGACGGGTGATTTACCATCAGACGATATTGGTGTTTTACTGCATATTATGCAGGCAAGGAATTTCACAGACTTCTGGAATGCACTGAGTCTATGGTACTCACCACCACAGAATTTCGTGTATGCTGATGTTTATGGGAACATAGCCGCAATAAGTGCTGGTCTATACCCATTGTTTAATAGGGGTTATCCAGGCATGATATTACCTGCCATCAACGGGTCACTTATTATTGGTTACATACCTTATTATGAAATACCACAGACCTGTAACCCATCGTCTCATTACATAGTTGCATCAAACCAGAGACCAATTGGTTATGCATATCCATTCTACATAGGCCCATCTTGGGACTTCTTCTCGGTGGGTTTCAGGGCGTATTCCCAGGCATATCTCCTTAATCAGACGAATACTGTTACTCCAGGTTACTTAATGTATGTTCAGTGGAATGACTTGGACTACTCAACCAAGTACCTAGTGCCTTCGTTATTAATCGCAATTAGGATGTATGGTTGGAATAATACGACGATGAGGCAGGTCTATTACTTGCTATCTTCATGGAATGGTTGGATGAGCGCTAACTCCTCGGCTGCAACCATTTATTACTTCTTTGTTCATAATTACGTTAAGGACGTTGTTTATCCATGGCTTGAGTACTACGGAATAAACACGTCAGCATTCCCAGTGAGTATGAGTAGTAAGTTGGTGGCGTTTGTGGCTAACTTAACAATTAATGATCCGTACTCACCCTGGTTCAACAATCCACTAACTGGCGAAAGGAGGAATGCATACATGGTCATGGTACTGGCGCTAAATCAAACAATCAACTACTTAACGAGTATTGCCGGCAACAACATAAGTAATTGGGAGTGGGGTAGGTTCCACGGTCATTACCTCGAATCATTAACATCACTGTCACAATTCTCTGAGGGTCCATTCCAGCAGGGCGGCGATGCAAACACGATGTGGGATTCAAGCGGGTTAAACATGACTGGTGGTCAGTCATTCACTTGGATAGCCATATTCAATCAATCTCCACCAATAGCCTACGGCGTATTCCCAGGCGGTGAGAGTGAGGATCCGTTAAGTCCGTATTATGACAACTACGTACCAATATACGAGCATCACGAGTACTTACCATTAATATTCCTATTAAACTGTTCAAACCCAACCTTGGTACTAAGACCAGGGCCCCTCATACTAACAATAATCGAGTCACTAGCGTGGATGTTCTACATAGTGATTACCTTATTCATAGGCTCTCTCCTAACATATATGATGAGATTTAGAACGTTACAATATTCATTCTTGGCAGCTGGTATTTCAGTACTTACTCAATTAGTGAATTGGTGGTTACCCTTTATAGTAGTGCTTGTGTTTTCTATAGTAATGACGCTTAGAAAGTATAGAATGAGGAATAACTTAATTATGGGTTCCACGGCAATGTTCCTAATGATAATCGCCGAGTACGTATTTTACCTAGGTTTTCACCTTAATAAATCAATAAAGTTGCTAGGTATCCTATCAAGTTTGGTGGGTATTCCAGCGATAGTAATTGCCGCATTACCAGTGCTAATTTATGTATTTAATGGTGCTGTGTCTGCCATGCTCGGTTATGAATTAGCATCGGTAGTCAGGCGAAAATATTAATCATCATTATCGTTAAAATTATTAAACAGTTTCATTTATGTATTGTGTATTAGACATTGTTTCTATTTTGATTTCTCTTAGTTGGTTAGTGGGTTATGAAATATACACGGCTTAACTCTTAACCAGTGACTTCCTTATTTCACCCGGTAATTGCTTCTTTTTGCCCTCCTTGTCTATCAATACGTACACTATGTATCCGTTTGCAACTACTTCGTTATTTGCCATTATTTCGAAGTTGAATGTTACGCTGGTATTTCCAATTCTTGAGACTTGTACCTTAACGAGGCAATTATCGCTATACTTAATTGGCTTTTCATAGTCACAATGTGCGGAGGCAACGGCAAAATATATGCCCTCCTTCTCAAGCTTAACAATATCAATGTCTCGTTCCTTCATGAAGCTCGTGATAGCCTCATCAGCGTATACGAAGTACCTAGCGAAATAAATAACACCCATCTGATCGGTGTCGGAATATCTTAACTGAACTTTAAACATTGATTACCATTATATTAACTATTATTTATTCATTATATTGTATTCGAATCAATAGATACTACGTGCATTAAAGCCACCCTAGTACTGACGTTAGAGTATGATGCGTTTTCATGGTCAAGGTTCATCTCTTACTGTATCCCATGAGGCTAGGTTCATAAGATGGAAGAATTCAGTGATGGTACGGGGCTCGAGGGTATTATTCATTATTGATGTTGTATATTAAATCATGTAGAGGATTATTAATGATATTAAGGGCCCTAGTGCTAAGCTTAAAACGCCAAGTATTGGGCTTATGCTTATTGCGAAGCCTACGAATATTGGAGCCACCATAGAGCCCAACTGGGATACGGCATTTGCGTAGCCCATTGACGTACCTGCATATTCGTTTCCCATAATCTTTATTATCAATACATCAGTTGGTGGTCTATACAAAAACGAGCTAATTCCAAGTGCAAGAAAGATCGGGAAGAGTAATAGTGTGTCCTTGAGAAGGATTGCCGCTAAGAAGTCACAGACTATAAAGGCCGTTAGTGAGATCTCAATAACTTTCCTCTCACCTATTGACTTAGGTAGTACTGATGCCAAGAATATGGAGATCAACTGCCCCAGGGAGTATATGAAGAAGAGTAATACGGGTAGTATTCCCTTGATCCCATCATAGAGGACCAAGAATGGCAGGAGCCAACTCGATGTTCCCCAGGATCCCCATAATTCCCCTGCCCTTATCGCTACAGCCTTCGCCACTCTTAAATTCATTAACACGCTTTTAGGCCTGGCGTATTTGCTACTGACTACTTTGAGGCCTATTGAGGATAGAGATGCCGTGAGTAGTGCAAGGAATATTGCCAGATAAAAGGTTCTCCAGTGGGTAATTATTAATGGAGATGCAGCACTCAATGCAATTAGGACTATCGGTGCCGCACTCTCCAGCATCGCAACCCTACTGTGCACCTTCTCCTGAGTTGAGTAACTTGCTATCTTCATCGCTGATGGAAATAAACCAGCAGTTAGGAAACCAGCCATTAGGTAAAGCAGTAAGATTTGCGTGAAGGTGTTTGCCAGGAATAACATTAAAATCACGGCACTGGATAAGGTTCCGGAAACGAGTATTGCTTTACTCGGCCCAAACCTATCAATGAGTGCCCCCCAGGGTATTGAAGAAGTCATATAACCAATATAGAACAGGGTCAGAACAAGCCCTATCTGCACCGGGTTAAGTCTCAACAACTCAGCCATAGTCACACTAACTACTCCCCAACCCAGCCTCACAGCCAGCTGTAGAAAGGTTACACTCCACGCAATAATGAAGCCCCTATCCACCTATCCACCTATTGACAAATTATTTATTAAGTTAGTCCTTGATTATGTCTTGGTGTATACATTATTAATTAAGGTTTATAAGGAGCAAATTAGGTGCTTTATCAATAATCATTATCACAAAGCCCTATTAATCGTCCCTGATATTAATTAAAATCATGAATGATATATTCTCAGAATAATCAATCACCTACCTTATCAAGTTTCCTCGTTCAATATTCGCACCAACGCATTGCCTGCCCCATTCATAAAGTGCTTCCTTATCCAGGGCTTTATTATTAGAAAGAGTGGGCTTATCCTAATGCTCCATTGGCTAATTAGTAAGTTTCCATTTATGTAGTTCCTTACATAACCCCTTATTGGTCCTTCCAGGTAATTAATAAGCACGAGCCTATCAGCATTATGTATCTCAATCCTTGCAATGCCTCTGTTATTTGGGCCTGAGAATGCGAACTTGATTTTGACGAGATACGCATTACCATCCCTACTCACTATTTCCACCTCTCTATGACCCCTCCAGTACCTAGGCATGGCCTCAACGTCACTAAGTACCTGCCAAACCCTATCAAGGCGCCTTGGATCTACCTCCCTACTCACAGTGAATTCAATACTAAGTATTGGCATACTGATTCAACATAAGTTTGATAAGTGAAATAAAGAATATTTATCTTTAGTTATTTTGAGGGAACTGCTGAATTTCAGTTACCTATATGTCGATAACTCCTCAAGGCTCCTTCCCTTCCCCTCAACACCAATTAATACACCGGCTATTGCGCCAATTATCATTATCGCAGCCATTAACGTAAATGCAATTAATGCTGCATATGGTAGTGGCTTAAAGGTAACTAGTATGTATGGCATGACGAATGCTCCGATAATACCACCTAATCTACCTATTGATACAGCCGTACCGACAGCCGCAGCCCTTAACTGCGTTGGGAATGCCTCGGGTATCATTACGTAGAGTATATCGGCAGCAGCATACACAAAGAAATACGTTAAGGCCAGTAACCCTATCAGTCCTGCCAACCCTATCGCCTTGATATAGAACAGGTAGGCCATTAGAAGACCGAGCAATCCACCAACTGAGTAGGATACAACGGCCATTGGTCTCCTGCCAACCTTATCGGCTAGGTACGGAATTACAAAGGCACCCACTGCGCCAAATGCCGTAACTGGGACTAGGTATAGTGGTATTACCTTTGATGACACACCCAGTGAGGATAGGAATACGGGTATTAACGTGAATGCTGTATAGTATGGCCAAGTCTCTGTGAAATTAAGTAAGACGGCGCTTATGGCTCTCCTTGGGTATAGTGTGAATACCTTCTTAGCCACTGTCCAACCCCTTGGACTAGCAATAACAACATCAACAGGCTGAACTGGTGGTAATTCCTTAATCCCTAGCTGATTCCTAACGAGATCCTCAATCTGCTTAACAATGCCCTCAGCCTCATTGTACTTACCCTTCGATAGTAACCACCTCGGTGATTCAGGTATTGACCTCCTAATAGCCCACACAAACACTGCGAGTACTGCACCGATTAGGAAGGCAATCCTCCAACCAATGTTTATTGGTAACCTGGATATTGCGAAGTAGGAGGTTAATGATGCTATGACTGTGCCAACATCCCAACCAGCGCCTATTACGAAACCCAACCACTTACCTCTTTCCCTTGGTGGTACGAATTCCTGAATCGCACTATTCACGGCACCATACTCACCACCAATGCCAACGCCAGTCAGGAATCGGAATACTGTAAGGCTTATAAAATTAAATGAGGCTGCTGATAAGGCCGTAAATAAGCCGTAAATCAATATCGTAGTCATGAATAACCTCTTCCTGCCAAGGACATCAGCCAAAACACCAAATAATTCAGCGCCAACTGCCGCGCCTATTAGGAACAGGACAAGGCCCAACGTCGACTCCAATGACGTTATTTTAAATACCTTAGCAACAATGGCTAATACACCGCCATAAAGGGTGCTCTCGAGGCCATCTAGGAAATACGCAGCTGTTAATACCAGGATAACCTTCCGGTGGAATGGCGAGAATGGTAGGCGATCCAACCTAGCGAGTAAGTCTGTTTTTACCACCTTAATTCCAGTCTGATCACCATTGGGCATTAATTGCAGAAACTGATCATTTTTAATAAGTATTATCCTCAAGTAATCTAGGTAATTAATGACCAGGTGATAAAGTATATTAATACTTGGTATATGCTGGTCATCTTAATTTAATACTATGAATAATGCACTAAGGATTTTATTAGGTAAGGATTTAGTGGTTCTTGATGGTGATGGCACACTCTATATTGGTTCAAGACCATTACCTGGTGCCAGGGAATTCATAAGGTTCCTTGATGAGCATGGCAAGCGATACGTGATAATGACGAATAACTCATCCTTCAGTAAGGAGCACCATATCAAGAGACTAAGACGAATATTGGGAAGGTTTTTCTCTTATGATGAGGTTTTCATATCAACGGAAGCTGCCATAGAGTACTTATACGATACTGGCGTAAGGAGGGTTTACGCACTTGGTACGCCTGAGTTCATTCATGACCTCGTAAGTTCAGGTATTCATCACGACCCAGAAAGACCAGAGATTGTGGTTATTGCCTTCGATAAGACACTAACCTATGGTAAGCTAGTTAGGGCTGTACGCCACATAATGGCTGGCACTCCTTACATCGTGGTTAACCCAGACATACTGTGCCCTACGGATAGGGGTTACATCCCGGATACTGGTTCGATATGGGCATTAATTAGGACGGCCACGGGTAAGGATCCAATGGCTGTGACAGGTAAGCCGAGTAGCTTATTCCTTAATTACATGCTGAGGAAGCTGAGTGTTAGGCCTAGTGATGCCGTGATAATAGGTGATAGGCTATACACGGACATAGCCATGGCCAACGAGAACGGTGTAACCTCAATACTTGTCCTGACAGGCGAGACCAAGATCGAGGACCTAGTCAATAGTAGGTATAGGCCTACATTCGTGGTTAATACATTGATTGACCTATTGAAATAATTACTGCTTGGCTTCGGCCTCCTTCGGCCTCCTCCTCTCGCGCTTTTCTTCAATCTTCTTCCTGAGCAGGTTTACGTGGAATAGGAGTTCGTTAATGCCCAATTTATTACCGACCTCATCGCCATACTTAAGCAACTCCTCCGCCTCGTCTAAATCCCTCGACCTACCCCTGGCTATTAACCCCTGAGCCATATACACAACGCATTCCACAAGCTTCTCTCTAAACTCCAGCGCCTTCTCCTTATTACCCTCCCTCTCGGCCTTCTCAATCAATCTCTCCCACCTTGAGCAGGTCACTGCCATGCTATCACCAAACCGCAGTATGTGGTTGCAGGTTAATTTAAAAATTATGCCTTACCTTTCTCAAGCCTTTTTCTCCTGAGCCGACTTCCTCGCTTGCCTAGCCCTTGTCTCATTGATTAGTCTCCTGACCTTCCTAATAATGGCTATGTAATTATCGAAGAGCTTAGTCTCCTTAGCCTCCTTCGTAGCCTCCCTAAATAGTTTAACACCATCATCCAATTTCCCGCTCCTTATCAACTCCTCAGCAGTCCTTAGCTTAATCACTATTTCCCTGGCCTTATTTATTAATTCCTCAGTTAACATCGAAACAACGAAACCTAAACCCTTAATAAGGTTTATTAGTTGATAATGCCCTTGTTTGGTTGATATGAATTGATGATTACGGTCTGGAGCCCTGAATAAAATGATGATTGGTGGGCCGAATAATCAGTACTCATTAACGGTCTTATTCTTCGACTTATACTCCCTAATCAATTGATCAGCCACGTCAGGTGGAACCCTAATCGTGTATAATTGATGCCTTAACCTAGCCTTCAACTTCACATAATCAGAATACCTCTTAACCCTAATCTCAACTGCGGCATCTGCATACCTACGCCACAACTCCACAAGGAATACTTCCCTAGGCACGGCATTGCCGATATAGGGGATTTTTTAAGGATTTCTACAGAAGAGGTAATTAATCCCCAATTACTTGATTTAGCGTGGTTGTTAAGACTGATGTATTAATAATTGGCGGTGGACCCGCTGGTTCCTACCTAGCCCGTTATCTAGTCAAGAATGGCTTCAACGGTGATGTAATGCTCATTGATAAGAAGTCCGTGATTTATGCACCAATAATATGCGGTGAATTACTACCCAGTGAGGACTTACTTAAGCCCTGGATTAATAGGGATTTATACGAGGTATTGTTAACGACACTTAGGGAGACACTGCGTAGGGAATTCATTGTTAATGAGATTAAGTGGTTAAGGCTCGTGATTAATGACCGTGATATCGCTAGAATGCCCTTTAGGACTTACGTCATTGATAAGGCGGCGTTAATTAGGGGCGTCCTTGAGGACGCTATTAATGGGGGTGCCAAGGTTCATTTTGGGGTTACTGCCATTAAGTGCATGGTGAAAGATGATGGTTATGAGTGTCTTGTTCATGATAAGGATGGTGGCGAGTACGTGATTAACACTAAGGCCCTAGTCGGTGCTGATGCATATCCATCAATTGTCGATCTTAGTCTCGGCATAACTAATGGCTTCAGTGCTGAGGACTTAATAATAGCGACTAGTTCAAGGGCTAGGGGTAAGTACGTGGATAATGAGGCCGTTATTATCATGGATCCAGGAATAGCGCCTGGTGGCTTTGCCTGGGTATTCCCGAGGGGTGATGGTACGCATAACATCGGCGTTGGTGTTAGGAATAACATTGCATGGAGAGGGGATAATCCACTTAATTACCATATGCTCTTTATCAATAGATACGGCCTTGAGGGTATCCAAAGATCCGTGCTCATGAAGACTCTACCAATCGGCGGCCTACTGAATAAGTATGGCGTTAATAATGCGTACTTAATCGGTGATGCGGTTGGTTCGGTAATACCAACAAACGGCGCTGGCATTAACCCAGCCATGATAACTGCCCACTTACTTGGTGAGTCATTAATGCATGGTAGCAATTACCCAGCGCTTATGGATAGGTTGCTTAGGCCCTTGATGAATAGAATGGTTATGTTTAGGAGGGCTGGTGACCCATTACTAATGAGTAGGAATGCCATGGAGACCGCGTTGAGGGTTTCAAGTGGTCTTATGGCTAGTTCAATTTACGAGGCCACATTATCATCAATGAGGGTTAGCACATTCGTTAAGTTCCTAATTGGTAATTTATTGATTAGGTTAATCTCCAGCTTTGCTTAGCGTGCGTGTAGTATTTATTAAGGCATAAGTTTAAGGAGGTAATGAATTAAATGGCCGTACTGAACCCAGGTAAGTACATGGAGTTATTGCCAATGGATGTTAAGTTCGCACTTACTAAGGTTATTCATGTACTTGAGGAGTCGTTCATTGGTCTTTGGATGCCTGATAGACTTCTGAAAGCCACCTATCATTACATTAGGAATAGGGGTAAGTTAATTAGACCCACATTAGTTCTTCTTATGGCATATGCATTAGGTAATGGTACTGGTATTGAAAGGGCTATTTTACCAGCTGCATCTGTAGAATTAATACATACTGCGTCACTGCTTCAGGATGATATAATGGACCAACAGAGGATTAGGAGGGGTGTGGAGACTCCGTATAGTATTTACGGTTCTCACACAGCAATGCTTGCCAGTGACTTAATAATTGCTAAGGCCGTGGAATTTGCAATAAGGAGTGGTGATAATGACATTGTGTTTGAGCTCCTAAACTCATCCATTAAATTAGCCGTTGGTCAGAGCCTGGAGTCTGAACTTAGTGGTAGGGATAATACGACGATTGATGATTACCTAAAGTTAATTTATTATAAGACTGCGTCACTTATTGAGTCATCAATGATTGTTGGTGCATACTCCGTTAATGTTAAGGATAATGAGGTGATAAGTAGGATTAGGGATATTGGTAGGTTTGTGGGCATTGCGTTTCAGGTTAGGGATGACGTTATTGATTACCTAAACATGGATAGTAAGAACCCAGGTGTTAATTATGATGAGATTAATATTGTGAGGATAATGAGTAGGGATAATGGAAATATTGAGGATGCGATTAGTAAGGCGAGAAACCTACTAAATGATATGCTGGATAATGCCATAGACGCGATTAGGAAAACAATGGATAATGAGATCCTTATTAATTACATAAACCTACTGAGGATTTAAGAATTGATTAGTTAAGAAACGCGGTAATAAGCCATATATTACATCGCAAAATAAGTCATCCCTAAATTTAAATCGCAAATTACAAGCAGTTAATGAGTGAGGTCTTCATAATAGATGATATACCGGTGAAGTATGAGGACTTGTTTAGGGCGCCCGAGAAGGATGGAGCTGTCGTATCAGTTAGGGTACATAAATCTGTGAAGGAACTCCTTACAAAACTTGCGGAGAAGGAGGGACTTGATGGAGTTTCAGAACTACTCAGGTACCTAGTGGCGGGTTACATAATGGGTAAGTACAAGCTAATTAAGCCTGAACCAAGAGTAATACCGCAACCCATATTCCTAAATGTTAATATTAGTAAAAAGACGATTGAGGAGCATACGGACACGGCTCAGATAGGGTTGAAAATGGAGATCGACGAGATGATAAAGGAATCAATGGATGTAATCAATAAGGTGAAGAAAGGCGTAATAAATCCAAAGGGTAATGAGTACATCAGAAGGCTAAGGAATAAGACCGTTAAATACATGATCAAGGCTCTGAAATACGGCATGGAGGATGAGTACGAAAAACTAAAGACAATACAAATGACATTAACAACACTACTCGATGAGGAATAAGAAAAGCTTTAAATCGCAGTTAATGGCTTATTGACCTGCCGGGGTGGCCGAGCTAGGTCCAAGGCGCGGGCCTGGAGATTCCGCAGGGAACCTTAAAGTCCGTCCCCGCAAGGGGGCCCGGGTTCAAATCCCGGCCCCGGCACCATCCATCGCATTTTTCTTCTGTATTTTAGCCTTTTTAATTCGTTATTGTGCGGCCTTCAATTCTACTCGGTCCACTTTTTAAGAATACCCGAAATAAAAAAAGCTTGTGAGTTAGTAAGGCCGATGTATATGCACTACCCTAGATTGTTATTAATAATGGTCCTAGTGTTCTCGATTGCTGCAGTATTATTAACTATGCTCATAGTGTCTGGACAACAATTGAAGGTAAGCCCGAAGCCGATGATTGTGATAAATAGAACCGATTACCAAATAGATTATTACGAATTATCAACTGGCGAACCAACATTAGTGTTTAGGGGCATGTATGATGGCTCGCCGGTACCAATAACCGTGAGTCTCTTCGCCTTCACGCCAGGTAAAATCTACGTTGTTGGTTATTACTACGGTAGTAATGGGGTAGTTACGGTAAACCTCACCGGTAGCTTGGTCATGCACATAGCCAATAAGTGGCTCGGTAGGTATGGCGATTTATTATGGCCCTCGCTCATAGCCTTCGTGACTTATACCGTGGGTAATAAATCATGGACAGTAATCACGGCAATACCCTACGACCCATCCTGGATAACCTCAAGGAGACCAATCTATATCTCAATCACGACGCACCTTGATAAGGTTAAACCAGCAATACTGAGACCAATAATGCATGCAGGCAGTAATGTTACGAATAGTGGTTCTGGAATAGAGCCCACAGTGATCACCGGTGGCGGTGGGCAGAGCTATTTCGGTTACTTATACGTTGGTAGTTGCCTAGGTAATAGTGAGGTTAATAACGTAGCTAATCAAATACCTACTGATGCGGCCTTGGCATATTGGGTGCCTGTGCAATGCGATGAGCTTGAGGGGCCAATACCAATAATGTTTATTGGCTGGAGTCAAGATGCAATACAAAATAGCATATCGTACATAAGTATCGGCGACTTCGCTGGTACCGCCCAGAAGGGCTCTGGACTTTACGGCGTTGTTAATGCAACGGATCTCTTATCACCACAACTATACAGTGTATACCTTGTTGGCCCAACAATAACATTTAACAATAATTATAATATGTATGTTTATTATGGATCCTTCGTTGGAGGGTATGTAAATAACGAAGGGAACGTATACGATATTTATGTTAAGTATGGTTCATCAACAAGCTCAACGTTGTCGGGGACGGTCTTGACGTACACAGTCCCTGGTCAGGGATTTGTATATCTTGGTCTATACGGTAATATTTCCTACGTTTCCTATGAGGAGTATCAGCTCGGGCAGCCAATGTATGAGTGGGCTAATGGTACATTACCACTATCAATTTCCCCAAGCGAGATCTCGGGCAATGATCTCTTTATATACCCAGGCCTCGACACTGGTAATGGCCCCATCACGGGGATGTTCACAGCAATACTTTACAGTTATTATGATTACGGTCAATTACCAATAAGCCTATTGGACGGATACTCATACCCAACGAATAAGCAATGCAGTAATGCACCATCGGCGGCACAAGCCGACTCCAACCAGATAACTTATACCTTGACCTCCATAACGAATACTTATTCGCCAAATCCCATTGGGTGGGCTTACTTAGCTGGCTCTTTGGTGGCTGGTATTTTCCTTGTAGGGGCGCCCGCATGGCTTTCGATTACTGCTGGTTCGGCTCTCACAATCATAGGTATGTTTATACCTACTAATTTGTTTAATAGCAATCAGTTCGCGTTCCAAGCTTCTGTGACCATAGCATATACCGGACCATTCTACGTTACATTCTTAGGTACGCAGCAGGTCTCTAACGGTCAGGGTTCGCAGACGCTTTATCCAATGGGTATTATAATAAACGAGACTAATTATTACTTGGGTGTTTATAGTTGTCAAGGTTGATATTAAATTAATGTTGCGAGTTTCTATTTTAAATGTTATTGTGTTATTTGAGTATTTGTGCCGCTTCTGAGAAGTCCTTCTTTCCATAGCCTATTCCCTGGGCTATGCTCAGTATCTTATCTATGGTTGTTAGTATTGGTAGAGTTTCATTTCTATTTGAGGCGTATTTTATTGTCTCGTCAATCACATACTTAGCCAGGTCTATTGAGAAGGATTCTGGGTAGTTGCCGTTTAGTATCCAGGGTAGTCTAGTCCTTAGTTGTGCTGAGTCTGCCCCGCTCATGCTCAGTGCCTTGATTAGGGTGTTTGTGTCTAGTCCGAGGTCCTTTATTAATGGTGCCAGTTCAGCGAGTATCATAGTGTTGGCTATTATTATTGATGTACTGATGAGTTTGAGTAATGTGGCCTGTTCATGTGTGCCTATGTAGATTGGCGTACCTAACTGCCTTAGGAACTCCTCATTCTGCCTATATAACTGTTCATCACCGCCAATGAATAGCACGAGGGACCCGCTCTCGGCATGTTTTGGTCCTCCTTCAAGCCTTGCGGTTATATATTTCAATTTCTTATTGCGTACCACGGAAAGCACTTGACCGATTTCAGTTAAGTTCATGGTCGTAGTGTCAATAATGACAGTATTGGTGTTTAATTCATTGATTACCTGGGATGACTCCCTACCTGTGGGTAGCGCAAGTAATACATAATCTGTATCGCTGCATTGACTTAAGCTATCTACGGTCTTTACACCAGCACTGCTCAATGTAGAGTATATGGATTTATTGACGTCGTAGCCGTAGACCACGTTGCCTTTGTTAACGAGGTTAATTGCCATTCCCCTACCCATCCTACCCAGGCCAACTATACATGCTCTCATTGCCCTAATTAGCGAGTTAAACCATAAATATGCATTCTCGTCAATTTTCTGACTTACCCATTATAGAGTCCATGATCCTCCTAACCCTATCTGCAACATCGCTTGGTATTGTAACGTCCATCGGATACTCCTTACCGCCATATTCCTCGGGAAGCTTCCTAGTTGCGTCAATACCAACCTTACTGCCCAGGTTTGGTATTGGTGTTGATGGGTCAAGCTCCTCCACCGGGTAGTTATCGATTATGAGTATATCTCTGGATGGATTAACGTGGGCAGCCACTGCATACATTACCTGGCCCCAATCCCTGACGTCTATGTCATGATCCACGATTATTACTACCTTACTCAGGACGGGTACTAGGCCCCATAGTGCTGTCATTATCCTTCTGGCATGCCCTGGATACCTCTTCTTAATGGATGCTATGATTACAAACCCTAAACCCTCTGGAGGTATTTCCAGGTCTACAAGCTCTGGCAGTAATAACTTAAGCGGCGACTTTACTACCTTAGTCCCAAACCTTATTATATTCCCATCCTCAAGCACAGGCTTACCAGTTACTGTGACTGGTATCATAGGTTCTCTCCTTGAGTAAATGGCCTTAACCCTAACCACAGGGTACTCCTTAGCTATTGAATAAACGCCGACGTGGTCACCAAATGGCCCTTCCCTAACGTACTCACCGGTCAACTCACCCTCAATAACCAACTCAGCATTTGCCGGGTACTCAACATCGACTGTGGAGCCCTTAACAAGTTCAACGCCATCACCCCTAAGTACCCCAGTAACCAACAACTTATCCAGTGGATGTGGTATTGAGACGCCGGCCATTAGCATGGTTATGGGGTCAGGACCAAAGATAATTGCAACCTCAGGCTTCTCACTGAGCTCCCCATACATGGCGCTCCTACGCCAGGGCTGCCAATGCATCACGAACCTATCCCTACCAATCACCTGCAACCTATAGTAACCGAAGTTCCTGTAATTACCGTACTTAATGAACGTTATTCCGAAGGTAATGAATCTGCCGGGTTCATGAACCCACTGCCTAATGGCTGGTATCCTCGTCAAATCAATGGATTTCCACTCCAGCTCCCTAACTGGTCCGTCACTAATATTCCTCGGGAAGTATTGGGAGAACTTCCTCAATTCATTAAGTGATTTTAGGGAATCAATAAGGCCCTGGGGGATCCTCAAATTTAATAAATCTACTAGCTTCGAGACGGCAATCTCCGGATCATTACCCTCCATGGCAAGCATTACCCTGTCCCACTTACCGAAGAGGTTACCAATTATTGGTAGTGTGTTCTCTCTGGTCCTCTCAATGATTACGGCGGGCCCACCCCTATACATGAGTTCCCTAAGTAATGCGGCGACCTCAAGATCAACACTGAGCAATTCACTGATCCTGATTAATTCATTTCTATCCTCCAACACCTTAATGAAGGACCTAAGATCCTTAATTGCCACAAAACCTCAGTAATTACTAGACAAATAACGGTTTCCTCCTACGGAAATTCTTAAAATGCCCTAGTGATGCTCATGATCAATGAGCATTAGGACTTGGTTAATTTCATTCAGTCCAACGACGCTTACGAGCGCCTTCTCATCCGTGACTCTAGGAACTGCATTGGCTTGGTACCTAAACAATAAATTCAACCTGGTAATCTACGTAATAACCCTAATAGCTCTTCTACTGGCCCAGGCAGGTGTTAACCTTGTCCATGACTACTACGACTACTTAAGCGGTGTAGACATACTGTATAGGACTAGTGGCTTCTCGCATAGGCCGCACCCAATAATAGACCTTAAGTTGAGACCTAAGGACGTCATTACTGTTGGTTACGTATTTCTCGCAATAGCCTTTGCGGCAGGTATTTACCTGGTAATTCTTGTTGGTTGGCCCGTATTAATACTGGCAATTGCCGGCCTAATAATTGGGATTGGCTATAGCATACCACCGCTGAAATTCCACTATAGGGGCTACGGCGAAATACTCGCCGCGACGGCAATGGGTCCGCTCGTTGTCTGGGGTTCATATATTGTCCAGACGGGTATTTACATGAATCCGGTACCGTTGATTGTTGGCATACCGAATGGGCTATTTACATTGTTGATACTCCTCGGCTCGGGCGCGCTGGAGATTGATGCATGTAAGGCTGTTGGTAAAATAACCCTGGTATTACTTGTGGGTGTTAAGAATACGAAGTATGTCGTCTACACATCGATAGTACTAATGTACCTGGCAATCATAGTCTCGGCAATACTGCACTACCTACCCTACACATCCCTAGTGGCTCTGCTGCTTATTCCACGCACATTGAGGTTGGCAGGTCCATTACTCAGCGGTGATGAGGCCGTTGTTAGGAGTAGGTGGAGGGAACTTAGGAATTTATGGGCTGGACCATTCAGTGTGAGATTGTTGATTCTCATAATATTCATAGTCTCAATGATCATTGCACGAATATACCCACCACTATCGATTTAATCCAGGGTATAACTTAATAGGGTTGGTAATAATACGAGTATTTCGTGGATCCTACAAACATTCTAGAGAAAATGAGGGCTAGGGCAATGTTTAGCGCATACTTGGGTTGGATAATGGATGGTTATGATGCGCTTCTCGTTACGCCAATAATGCCATTACTTGGTGAGTTATTCTTCCCAGGTCCATTCTCATTACTTGGTGGTTTATCAACGCTTGTGGCTACACTTGTTGGTAGGCCCCTGGGTTCTGTGGCGATGGGTTACGTAGGTGATAGGTTTGGTAGGAGGATTGGTTTACTAACAACAGTGCTTGGTTATAGTCTATCAGCTCTCATTATAGCCCTACTGCCAATCTACGCCACAATTGGTGCATTAGCGCCATTAGCATTACTAACTTTCAGGTTTCTCCAGGGAATATTCCTGGGCGGTGAGTGGGGTCCAGGAACTGCAATGATTATGGAGTGGAGTAGGTGGAGGAAAGAGGTAACCTCGGCATTTGTGCAGAGTGGTTACCCAATAGGTGTTGTCATAGCCACTATTGTTAACGTATTATTCCTAACATACATGGGTCCAATCTCATTCAATGCCTATGGGTGGAGGATTTACATGGGCACTGGAGCCATAGTGGCAGTACTAGCCTTCATAATAAGGAGCAGGTTAATAGAGTCGCCACTATGGTCGAAGCCGAAGGCAAACCCATTAACGCTATTGTTTAGGTATAGTGGTGCTTGGCTTGGGCTTGGCGTATTGTTTACGGGTGGGTTATTGACTATTTACTACTCCACATACCTAATATACTCAGACTTCCTAAAGGTAATTGGTGAGGCTAGCATAATACCCAGTGTAATGCTTATTTCAACAATAGCAGCGGTCATAGCGGTGCTCCTCGCTGGTCCGTTGGCCCTGGCAATTAATTATAGGTGGCTCATAATAGGCACATTAATTATATCGCTTGCTTACGCACCAATCACCTTAATGATATATCCAAGCTTTACAAACCTGGTGATATTAGCGTTTATCGAGAACTTCGCAATGGGACTCGTACCATATGTACTAATCGATAAATTCGACGTTCAATACAGGGCGAGTGGATTGGGCGTCTCCTATAACTGGGGCTTGTTGATTGGTGGTTGGGCGCCGATGATCGTTGGTTTTATAAGCCCCATGGGCTTGGGCATGGTGATTATGATGGCTGTCGGCGTGGCCTTAACGATCACCGGACTATTAATGCTCTCCAGGAAATAATCTCAATCTACATAGTTAATTCCCCCAAAATTGCGAGCATTCTCCTCGCGTTCTCAAGCATCCAATGGTCATTGTTAAAGAATACGTAGATATCCACAGGGTTTAGAATCAAGACCTTACCGGCAAGATCCCTTAGCTCCTCCTCACTATAGTCATACCAATACCAATCAGTCCTACCATGAAGTCTCAAATAGACAGTGTCATTACTACTCACTATCCATGTTACGCCAGGTTCATCGACAGAAACAATGGTAATTCCTAAACCCCTAAATACGTCAAGAACACCCTCATTAAACCACGATGGATGTCTAAATTCAATTGCAAATTTTTTGCCAAGACCGCTCTCCTTAGCGAAAATTCTAATCCTATCAATATTCTCGTCCTTAAAAGCAAAACTGGGTGGCATTTGAAATAAGTAAAAATCAATGTATGGATCAAGCGGCGTAAATAGGTCCCTAAATCTACGCCAAGTATCTAATGCGTCCTCCCTGAGCCTCTTAACGTGGGTTATGTATCTATGAACCTTAACAGCCCACCTAAGCCCAGAGCCCTTCTTAGCCCAGGAAACCACCTGATTCCTAAATGGGAATCTATAGAAGGAAGCGTTAAGCTCAACGGCATTCAACCCTGAATTACGAACGTACCAATCAAAGGACGACTCAGGGTTCCAATCATACAGCCAGCCGCTTGTACCAACGAAAACACCCACAATAAGTTAAAATATACCGACCTAATAAAGACTTACAGAGATTTAATGTCTAAGGAGGATCTTAATACGGCGGCTCCCATGTTCTATACCATATACTTAATCACGATAATACAGTTTGTCCTTTTCGCAGTTCTGTACGTAACTTCATCATTTACGTATGTTCAAGCCCTCTCGTTAATTCTCATCTTCATCAGTATACTACTGTGGATCATAGCCATTAGGAGCTCGGTTATTAAAGGTGATGATAAGACCCTTACGAAATTATTCGGAAATTACTTCCTGGTACCGCTGCTCATACAATCAGCTATTACTGGATTTTTCATCGGTGTTGGTATCATAGCCGAGAGAATGTACGCACAGGTATCTTCTGGCGTAATAGTGACTTTGATGCTTATGTTCGTCATACTTCACTGGTCAATTTCGACCCAGGTTGAACAAATCGAGAGGTTAGTTACACTAAGATTAATATTCATTTTATTCTTCATAATCGATATTTTAACTCTATTCCTAGGTTTGGCAGGTTTAAGTAATGTACATATTTTTGCGTCGTTATTTGCAATAATGCTGTTTTTCATGACTATAATCATATTCCTGTTTATAACATTAATGAGGGAGGTAAGAAGCATTAAGTTAAGAGCAATCTCGCAGAACCAACAGAGTTGAAGTGACGTAATTAAAGGTTTAAAGGTTGATTGCCCAAGTAATCTCGTATGATGATGGCTGTCGGGACACCAGATCGGTGATGATCACCTGGAGGGCTGAATTGATTAAATAACATTGAGAACTAATCATTGGTAAGGGTTAAGTACTCATCATAATACTTATTATATTATAAGGATGATTAGGTTGTGCCGCCACTGAGCTGGTGATGATGGGGTCACGAATGACCTTAACTACTCCTACTGAAGTATATGTAGACAGTCTCGCTGTGATAGTTGCAATTGCTTAGTTCGTAAAGTGTGCAGTTCGACATAAGGTATATACCTAATGTTGGGTTCCAACCTAGTGGTTGTTCTATGAAGAATACGTAGACATATACATACCTATCATACACATTATGCGCCGGTACGCATGCTAGAGAGTCTATGTGTATATTTGCGTAATTACCCAATGAGTATGGCGGGTAGGAGTTGAGTTTCAATGGTTTGCTTGAATTTACTGTTAGGTATAGGGTTGAGTTTGTGATCATAATTTTTATAGTGCCACTGGCATTGGGCATTATGATTGGTGAGGGTATTCCTGGGAAGTACGTGAATATTAATATCCCTCTTGGCTTATTTATTATGAAAATGTACGTATCTTTAGAGGAGTAATCAATACCTATGTATATAATCGAGTTCTTACCAACAGTTATTGAGTTGTTTCCTAGTCTCAATATCATGGCAATGTTATAATTGTTTGTGAACCAATAACCATTGTAATAGGGACATGTGGTAGGTATGTATATTCGTTCTATTTCTGGTAATAAGGCAATAAAGAGCAATTTTAGTGTTTTTACGGGTATACCATAAATGAGCATGAGCATAATCAGTATTACTGTCAATATCGCAACTAACATGATCATAATGGCCAATGTCCTATTCATACTCCATCATACTCATACAACAATGTCTTTATATATGTTAATTAACCAGGTTTCAAATTGGAATTATTTTATTCCCTGGTGATTTTGAGATTCGAGAGCCCTAACTAATTCATTAGCCACTGCCTATTCTCATCAGTCTCAGCATTACGTATTGGTAATAGCCAATTAGGCCTGTGGCGTTTGGCGATATTGCCAATGCACCGAACTTCTCCAGGTAGCCAGGTATTCCTGTTGGGTACGAGTAGGTATGTACTGCCGTCAAGTCTTTACTAGTTCTCGCGTAATTGCCGGATATTCCAGTGACTACGGCACCACCGTATGGATTAATGATTTCTAGTGTTAGGTTCATGAATCCGTAGGAATTGAGGGACTCGAGTACGTCAGTCTTATAGTCCATTCCTGGCAATGAATAGTGCTCATGAGCGTTCATTCCTAGGTTCACCGTGGCGTACTGAATATACGCGGCTGGGTATGGGTATGAGGTTGGTGGTGCCAGTGGCGTTATGTATGCCGTTACATTAAACACGATTGATAATTTATAAATGATATTCATGAATTAAGATTTGATGCAAGTAAGACAATGCCGTAATGCTTTCCGTTAGGTGAATGCATAGAGTTTTACTTACTATCTATCTATGTCATGATTTATTCATAGTGAGTTTTCGTATGTTCTTAATTATCCATTTTCTTCCTTTATCGTCTTTAATTCGATTTAACATTTCATAAAGTTTAGCCACGACCTTAGCCTTGATATCATCATGCTTTAATATTTCAACCCATGGAATTATAATTTTTATTTTGTTATCGTATTTTCTTTTTCTAATATCGAAGTCCTTACCATACACGTTCTTTACTTGTTTAATAATTTCATCTGCTTCAGTTTCATTCTTTCTTAAAACCTGCAGTTCAACTGCGGATCTCGTAACACGTACTGTAAATTTTATACCAGCAATCTCAATTTGCGCATTACCCTTTCGACGATTTAATTTCATATTAGCAATTAGCTTTAAGTTGCTCCATTTCTCAAGCCCCAAATTCTCTAAAATATCGAGAAAAGCTCTCATTAATAGCGGTAAAGCACCAATTATTAGCTTAGCTAAATCAATGGCATAATTAGTACTAATTACGACATCAATCTTACCACTGCTCTCAATCTTACTCCATTCGATACTCATGGTTTTAAGTCTATCAAGAATCAATCTCCAATTCTCAAACCTGATAGAGCTAATGGCAAGTCTTATCATTGGTTTAACACTATTATTAAGAGGTTCAATGGTAACATCACCATCGCCAAGAATTACGGCTAGTATAAAAATTAAAAATGCTACATTATCAAGCCTAATAGCATTATTTAAGGCAGTAAGTTTGAGCGACTTGTGATCATGAGCTCTTAACTGCCATACCATTGTTATGTTACTTTTATTTACATTAATGATAGGCGTAATTACATAAACCCTACCTGGATATAGCAAAAGCCATAGTAATACCTGCCACAGCTGTGTTGTAGCTATCGCTGGTTTATTATCCTCACGCTTACTTTCATCAGTGGCCGCCCAGCCAAGTCTCATTGGAATAAGGACTTTCTCTACGAATTTTCTATACTCCTTCTTGCCCATTAATTTCCTGAATACATCAGGAATATCGATATAAAAACCGCTTAAACCCTTTATCATTAATTGAACAACTATACTACCACTTGGAAAGATCTTATTAACGTTGAGCCCGATCCTATTCCCATATACATGTACCATTAAGGACTTCCCTGTCTCGTTTATCAATATCTTTGATTTATTATTTGTTAAACTATCGATCAATTCCTTAATTTCATTACTTACGCTACTAAACCAATACTCTTTAAATTTATCCCCTAAGTAATTTAACAAAAATCTAGATATCTCGTTAATAACATCAATAATTTTCTTAGAATATTCATCATTATCCTCAAATCGTTTAAATGTTTCCATTATTTTTTTCCGCGATTTTTGCATACATTTCATCTATCCATCGAGTACTCCAAATATTCCACTCTTCGATCCGATTAATAGCTTCATTTAGTAATTCAATAACTTTCTGTCTTTTCTCAAAATCGGTCACAGGTTTAATGGGTATGCATTTCTTACCCGATTTACATCTGCCGTAATAAATCATTATTGCATTTGAAACTTCAGATGCCATAATAATCTCCTAAGTAATCTCTACTGTTTAATTAATAAAGTACTTATGATATCGTTTGCGTTTCTCATTAATTTACTTTTTATTAAATAAAATTATTAAAAAGTAAAGTACTGCATTTTTCGTCTTTTTATATCCAGATATCCAATTATGATTCCCACAATAAAGCCGAGTAGGTGACCTAGGTAGGCTATGCCGAAGGCGAAGGCCAGTGGTGATAGTAGGAATATTATTGCTATTATGTTTATTGGATTCGCCAGTATTACGCCCCTGTGCGGCGTAGCTATTATGAAGCCGATTATCCCGAATAACGCGCCCGATGAGCCGCCAACGAGGACTGGAGTTCCCATTGTGTAGTAGAGTATTGGCGAGAGCGCGGAAGCTATACCGCTAAGCATGAAGGTGAGCCAGAAGTTTCTCGTTCCAAACATGGTTTCGAAGTATGGACCTATCATCCATAGGGTTAGCATGTCGAATACGTAATCCTCAACCGTAGGGTGAGCGAAAATTGCGGTTACAAAGCCCCAGGGCGTTATTGGAGGCCATGTGCTGCCCAATAATGCAACTATTGCTTCATAGGCGGTTTGGTTTATGTCCATGGCTATGAATATGGGTATTGTGAATGCCGTGGATATTAAAAACACTATTAATGTATTTCTAAACCTATACATCGTATTGCTGCGTCTTTAAATTCATTAAAATGCTTAACGCACATGCATTTATAAGGGGGTACACTATAGCCTCCTGAGCGATGAAACGACTCAATATAGTGTTTGGAGAGTTTGCAAGGGGATGTAGGCAGTGCCAACTGGGTATTAAGAGTGTGCTCTTCATAACGGGAATATGCCCACTGAACTGCTTCTATTGCCCGGTCAGTAGGGATAGGTTTGGTAAGGACGTGATGTTCATCAATGATAGGCCGGTCAGCAAGTTCCCGGACGACATAATTGATGAGCTGGATAGGGCTGGGTCTAATGGTCTCGCCATCACTGGTGGTGACCCAATAATGGTTGTTGATAGGGTCGTTGAACTGGTGAGACTACTCAAGGATACGTATGGACGGGACTTCCATATACACATGTATACCCACGTCCTCAATATTAATGAGGATGCCATTAAGAAATTGGCTGGCAGCGGTATTGATGAGGTTAGAATACACGCAGTAAACCCAGCTCAGTTAAGCGGTAAGCTTGGTTTACTCAAGATGTTAAAGGACGCGGGCATTGAGCTTGGTCTTGAGGTGCCTGCCCTGCCCCGGTTCGAGAATGATATTGTTAAGGTTGCCGAATTACTCATTAATAATGGCTTGATAAGCTTTGTGAACATAAATGAACTTGACGTAAGCCCCGCAAACATAAATAATTTAATAAGCATGGGCTATAAACCGGGGCCCGACGGTAGTGTCATAGGCAGTATTGATGCCGGCATTAAAATAGCCACTGAGATTAGGAGGAGGTG
Organism: Vulcanisaeta moutnovskia 768-28; assembly: GCF_000190315.1. NCBI lineage: Archaea > Thermoproteati > Thermoproteota > Thermoprotei > Thermoproteales > Thermoproteaceae > Vulcanisaeta > Vulcanisaeta moutnovskia. The sequence goes on along the minus strand of NC_015151.1, from coordinate 2,180,549 downwards.
GCCCTGGATAAGCGTCAACGTATGCACATCCCGCTATAAGGACCTTGCACAAATTGGCGCTAGGCTGTTTAGGATTAATATGAGGGTTAGTGGCGGAGATGAGGTAGTGCTTGATGACGGTACGGTAGAGAGCAGGGGCGAGGGTGGTGTTGTCATTAAGTTGAGAATAGGCAATAGGGAGTACGACGTAGAGAGTGGTTAATGGCACTCGTTTAGTATCTGGAGCTCCTTGACAAGTTCTCTCCAATCACTTAACTGCTTAATTAATTCATTCCTGCAGTAAATCTCTATTGAGGCTATCCCATACGCATCAATTATTTGATGAGGCGGTGCTGGAAATGCCGAGGCCCAGGCCACGTAATTACCCTCGGGGCTCAAGGCCCTAATCTCCCTCTCAAGGGCGATCATGTTCCTCGACTTTCTCAGCCTAATGATGACCCTGAGTCCCTTGTTTCTAACCATAGTTAATACCTGCTCTATGTCCTTAATCGTGACCATGAATTAACCACCCTTAACAGGCTTAAATGTGAATGCCTTATAATAAGTGATAACCCCCTCGGAGCTCACGAGTGCAAGGACTAACTGCGCACCCATACTCTCACTGTACTTTAGCACATTTAGTAATTCCATTACCTGTATACCCAACCCCTCAGTGACTATCTTAATCATGTACCTGGGACTCGAACTCACCGGGCTCTTACCCTTATCCCATACCAGGAAATCCACCGGTCCATTAACCACGGGTTTTATGAAGTAACCCCTCTTCCTCATATCCAGGTACACCGTTAAGGCATGCGGATTCTTCGCCTCCCTTATTAACTCATCCACACCCACCTCATTGTCATTAATCATCACCCTGTACCCAATTATGGATAGGTATATGAGCTCTATAGGCTTTAGAACGAAGGTATCATTTTTTACCTCACCAATACCTCTATCCTCGAGTTCATGTAAATCTCCATTATCAATCTTAACAAGGCTGTACTCATCAGACCCTATCCTCTTAACGATTACTACCTTTTCCTGATTCTTCATTTCCTTCACTATGCATAACCCATCAATGTAAATATTTAAAAACCCACTATCCATCACCATTAACGGGATTAATCGTGGGCAAGAAAATACTAGTGCAGAGACGAGGGAGAGGTGGTTCGCAGTTCAGAAGCCCTAGCTGGATTAGGGAGGGTCCCGTTAAGTACCTGTCAATGGGTGAGACTGAGCTTAATGGCGTTGTTAGGGGTGTTGTTAAGGAGTTGATGCATGTGCCGGGTCTTAATGCACCTGTGGCTAGGATAGCGCTTGAAGATGGTAGGGAGTTCTTGAACTACGCGGCTGAGGGCATGTATATCGGTCAAATAATTGAGATTGGCGCATCAGCAAGGCCAATGCCAGGTAATATATTACCACTTAGTAGGATTCCTGAGGGTTCCATGATATATAACATTGAGAAAAGGCCTAATGATGGTGGTAAATTCGTTAGATCCAGCGGGACCTATGCAGTCGTTCTGATACATAAGGGTGAAACGACAGTCGTTCAGTTACCCAGTGGTAAGGTTATGGAGATTGATTCAAGGGCTAGGGCTACCGTCGGTATTGTGGCTGGTGGCGGTAGGATTGAGAAACCCATGCTTAAGGCCGGCGTCAAGTACTATAAGGCCCTTGCCAAGTCTTGGAAGTATCCATTAGTTAGAGGTAAGGCTATGAATCCATATGCGCATCCGCATGGCGGTGGTAGCCATCAGAAGGGTGGGACACCTGTTTCAAGGACTGCACCACCTGGTCAGAAGATTGGTTTCATAGCACCAAGATGTACGGGTAGGAGATGTCCACAGATAGTTCCAAGGAGTAGGAGAGTTTGGGCCTCAGGGTACTCAAAGAAGACCAGACTTAAGAATAAGAGGTCAAGCGCAATGCCATCTGAGTAAATTAATCCTTCGTACTAATTAATTCTCTGCACCTATTAAGCTCTGCGCTAAGGGTTGAGTACTTATTTTGGTCCTTGTACCTGATCTCCTCGAGGTATCTCTTAATGCCATTTATTATGGTCCTAAGGATCTCGCGTGAAGTTAGGTAATTCCCATACTTCTCCTGCACCTTATTAATAATGTCATTACAACTAATAACATTCTCGCTAAGTATCTTAATGACGTAGTTCATGGCATCCTCCATAATCTTCTTAATCTCAGTCCAATGAATATCACCCACCTTAGTATGTACTAAGCCCTGAGCTGGTAGGTTTGGTGACCAGGTATAACCACAATCAATGCATTTAAATGTCAGTATATCTGAAACAACAATTGTTATTCTCCTTGAACCGCATTTTGGACATGAAACTCCCTGAAGCGCCATAATCCCATTATATAATTAATTCACGGCTATAAAATGCTTATGTTAATTCTTAATCGCCATGTTGATTATATTACTTACTAGCACTTACGTGCTTACATGAAACATTTCTCTGACCTAGCCAGGAAATTATTGTTTGACCAAAAACCACAGGCGCATTGTTAAGTTCATTGACATTTCTCGATCCTGTGAGAAACATTGCTATCTTAAACTCCCTGAGTAATTTACCTATGAACTTCTTTGTTTCATCAAATCCCTTAAGTGCAGCTAATAGGAGTGGTCTCGACATTGAGAATGCATTTGCACCAATAGCCATTGCCTTAGCTCCATCAAGGCCACTCCTAATACCACCAGACGCTATTATTACCCCATCATAAACGTTCCTAACCTCGCATATGGCTATTGCCGTTGGTATACCCCAACCACTGAATACATTGGCCTCATCAATCGCCCCGGCTCTTATGCTCTCTATCCTTATGAATGATGTACCGCCAATACCCGCCACGTCAATGGCATCTGGATTAACCCTTGAGGCAAGGATTCTAGCAACCTCCATGGATATTCCATTACCAACCTCCTTAACTATCAATGGTCTATTGGCTATCTTCTTAATGAATCTAAGCTTATCAATAACACCCCTAAACCAAGGCTCACCCTCAGGCTGAAAAACCTCCTGTGCTGGGTTTAGGTGGATGGCTATTGCGTCGGCATTAATCATGTCTATGGCCTGGGAAACCCAATCAACGAGTATCTTCTCATCAAGCCTAGAGACCTGTGGAGCTCCTAGATTTGCTATTTTAAGGGCAGTTGGTGCATTTTCAGCAACAATCCTAAAGCTCCTAGCGGTTTCTGGCTTAACAATAGCAATTCTTTGGGAACCGACATACATGCCAATATTAAACTCCTCAGCACACTTGGCAAGTGTGGTGTTTATTTTTTCAGCAGTTTCTGTACCGCCAGTCATTGCACCAATAATGAAGGGAAAGGATAATTTCTTGTTGAATATAGTAATTGAAGTATTAACCTCGTCAAAGTCAATCTCAGGTAACGCAATATGAATAAAATGCACTTCATTAAATAGGTTGTTACCCTCCTCCACATTTTGCTCTGAGGCAATCCTAATGTGATCATCCTTCCTATTCTCAATCATTCAAGCATGTGTTAAATAACGGAATAAAAACTTATCCTAGCTCTTTAAATACTATATAGATTATATAGTAATTAAGAGCTAATATATTGATTAAACTCAGTTCACTATATAAATTTATTAACAGAAGAGGCATTGATTGATTCGGTGATAAGAAAATGTTCATGGTTAAAGAAAGATCGCAAAATAAGCAAGTAAATAATGAGAAGAGAATCTATAAGGGATATACGGTAATTGAGTATCTAAGGGATGGTAAAGCGATAGTTTGGAGCGGTAATAAAGCATATACATTGCGCCTATGAATTCTTTTTTAGTTAAATGATGTATTTAAAACGTTAAAATTGAAAATGAGTAAAAATTTTATTTATTGTTTGAATTTAATGAATTAATTTTTAACCAACCATTAATAACTTCCATTAACCAATTCGGTACATTTACGTATTTCGTTAATGACTCTATCACTGACATATTTATGTTGTATTCATTGATATTGTTTATGAATTCGATGAACCAATTCGGTAACTTTGATGTAATGGCTATTGCATAGATTAAATCCTTACTAGTTATGTTACTTAGTACTGTCTCGCCCAGTTCAGTGTTCATTAGTAGGTATGCTGCATAGGCCTTACGTAGTACTGGGTCAGACTTTATGTCAATGTTTGGATTACCATTGTTGTTGTAGTTGGGATCAGGATCATTAATACCCTCAGGCACATTAGTTATAGCTGCTACTTGTGTAGTCTCCACAGTATTATGGTGAAATACCTCCCTACCTCTTAGGTATGAGAATACTGCCGCTATAACAGCCAATATTGCCGCTGCATGGTATGCGTAATAGAATCCTACAGCCATTGCTGGTGCTATGGCACTTGGAAAGAACGATAATTGATCTATGCTACTGAGTACATTGGCTGGTAGTGAAATACTGGCCTGTGTTATCATGGTCCTTATTGGGTCATAACCCAGAAATGCAGCGAATAGGGCATAAACTGGTGGTATTGATGTGAGCCTAACTGCGTCACTTACTGGTACGCCAGCACTCACTAATGCATTATATATTGACCTAACTAATGTTGATGATGCACCAGTTAATACTAGGGTTAGGAATATTGCGAAGCTCATTAGTAGACCTATGTTCTGCATTGCTGACCTTAGACCTGACGCAGCTGACCTCTCTGTTGGTGGCACGGCGCTCAGTATTGATACTAGGTTTGGTGATTGGAATAAACCTGAACCTGTACCCATTATGAATAGTATCACTGCGAACCAGACATAGCTGAAGTTCGTTATTGGCAGTAGTGTTAGTAATTCAAAGCTGACAGCGAGGATTACCGCACCCAGTGTAGATACGACCCTAGCACCAAATTTATTCAATAATTTACCACCTATTGGGGCAAAGATTGCATTAGCTACACTACTGGGTATTAGGTATATGCCAGCCCACAATGGTGTATCTGCATAGGGTATTCCATGGAGTGGTAGGTAAATTGCCTGCAAGAGTAGTGATAGTACGAATACGTTGGCTCCCTGAGCTAGGAATAGGAATAAACTGCTCACTACGCCGTATGTGAACTGCCTAATCCTGAATAATTTAACCCTAAGCATTGGCTCAGTAATCCTGGCTTCAATGATGAATAATACTATGAATAAGGCACCACCAGTGCCTAGTAATGTCCAGACCATTGGATTACCCCATCCAAGTGATGAATTTTCATAAGGCGTCATTGACAGCATTAATCCCATAAGCAGTAATACTAATGACAGTGTTAGTAATGATGCACCGATCCAGTCAATCTTAGTCCTAGTGAAGCCTGCGGGTAACTTGTACACACTTTTATATGCCCATATAATGCTTACAATGCCTATCGGCGCATTGAATAGGAATACCCACCTCCAATTTATTGTGGCTAATAAACCACCAATCACTAAACCCAACACACTACCTGCACTAAATGAAATACCAACTATGCCCTGAGCCACACCTCTGCGTTCTGGTGGAAAGACATCAGTTATTAATGCGGCGCTATTGCCGAACATCATTGCGCCACCCAAACCCTGGATAAACCTATAGGCAACTAACTGAAATCCTGCAATTGTTCCATAGCCTGGCGTTAAGCCCAGGAGCAATGATGAGACTGTAAACACTACATCGCCTATTGTAAATACTCTACCTCTACCATACATGTCTGATAATCTACCAATGAGAGCTACTGTTATAGCCATAACCAATGGATATGCGAACATTATCCATGCCATTATCATGAAGCCTATTGACGTATTAATACTGAGTCCAATACCCCTGAGTATCGCGGGTAGCGCAATTACAACTGATGAAACATTTATTGATCCCAGCAGCGCTCCAAGGAACGCATTTATTAATACAGACCTTCTCTGACCCTCACTTATTGAAGCCCACAATTCTTTCTGCATACGATTATGACATGCGGATACCTAGTATTTATAAAACCTTCTTTGTTAGTGATACCGGATATTTTCTCTATTTAGGGAAAGACTTAATTACCAACTGTCATAAATAGGACATTGTGGAAAAGGCCCTAGTTATTGGACTAGGCTTCATATCAACGAACTTAGCTAAGTACTTAATTGAAAAGGGTTTTGATGTATATATAACATATAGATCTGTTCATGGAAGTAAAGCCATGATGATGAAGGACCTGCTTAAACTAAATATAAAGCCATATAGACTTGATCCAAGTAATTACGAAAACCTATTGAAGCTCATTAATGATGTGAAACCCAACTACATATTTAACACCGTTGGTCTACTAGGTGGTTCATGGAATGAATTATGGAATGCCCATGTAGAGATTCCCCGTAATATCGCAAAGGCAATATTGAGCATTAATAAGTCAATAAAATTAATACACATAAGTGCATCAGCCGCCTCGGGGAAGATCGGTAAATTCATAAGAGAGGAGCCTAATCATTGTGATTATTCATACGTGAATCCAAGGAGTGACTATGAAAGGTCCAAATGTGATGGTGAGAGAACGATTAAGGAAATTAGCAATGAAGGGCTTAATTATGTTATTATTAGACCGACATTAGTTTATGGTTATTATAATGATCATAACGAGTTTCTAAGCTTATATAGGTTGGCAAAGATTGGATTAATACCACAGATTAGAGGTTTGGTGAGTGCGATTTATGTGGGTTACTTAGTACAATTACTTGAGAAGGTTGCGGTTAGTGAGGAGTATAAGAACACGTTCCTTTATGCAACTGAATGCACAATGTATAGTCTCGGAGACTTTGCGGAATTAATGGCTAGGTATATAGGTACCAGTGGGATTAGGATACCATTAACGCCAGGCCTTGTTGGTCTATTTTTACCCAGTGGTGCTAGGTCATTGCTTAAGTATGTTAATGTGCAGTATGATTGTGAGAGTACAAGAAAAGTTTTAGGAAGTATTAAGCCTGCAATTGATATTGGCGTTAAGGAAATTGTTGATTGGATTAAGAGGATTTATGGGTATTAAGTATTTAAATTATTAGCATTACCTGTCTTGATGAGCGAGCCCAGGGTTGCTGGCATATTAATGCTAATCACAGGAGCATTCCTACTAGTACCAGCTCTTCTTTTTGGCATTGTCTCGATAATGCTTGTACCAATACCCAACATAACAGCGACAATTATGTGGGCATTAACACTAATAATAATTGCACTTGCTATGATGAACATAGGTGCTGGTGCGTTGTTATTATCACGACCAAGCGATTCAGAGACCAGGACATTGGGGATCGTTGTTGCAGCCCTAAATCTAGTATTCACTTGGTGGACAATAATAGGTGCTGTATTTGCGATTCTTGAATTGGCATTTTTAGTGTAAAATTAATATTGAAGTATTCCTTAATAATTGTAATACCTAGGGCATACTGTGAGGGTTATACCACTCGGAATTGGTGGTTGGGTATCAAATCCATTACTCGGCAATGTATCACTGCTCGTGGAGATTAATAACTCAAGGATTTTGATAGATACTGGTGAGGGAACTTACAGGGCATTAAGGACCTGCGGTTTTGATGTAAACAAGGTGGATTTAATACTCATAACGCATAGGCATGGGGATCATATAATGGGACTTTCAACACTCGCATTGTTTGCAAGATCCATGGGCATAACACTTAGGGTTTATGGTCCCAGGGATGTAGATTTACAAGGACTCTTTAATGCGTTGGGTATACCGCAGTATCTATCTGCAGTAGATTTTCATTCAATAGACCCAAGTCCAGAGCCTTCAACGGTGGTAATAGGACGTGATTATAGAGTAACTGCTGTCTCTGCTGATCACACAGTACCAGCACTTGCGTATAGAATTGAGGATTCTGATGGTTCATGTATAGCGTATAGTGGTGATACAAGGCCGTCTAAAAGTATTGTGAATTTATCTAGGGATTGTACATTACTTATACATGAGGTCTCGGGAAATCCAGGTACTGAAGAGGCGTCTCATTTGCATGGTCATTCAACAACAAGTGAAGCCATTCAAGTGGCTAGGGAGGCTGGTGTTAAGTACTTAATGCCAGTGCATTATTACGTGGAATCCCCTATATTAAGTGGTACCCAGGGTATTAACATAGTAATACCTGTACCGTGCACACCAATTGATATACAGAAACTGAAGTGATGCATTAATATTATACTAATATATAGCAACTTTATTGATTCAAGGAAATGCTTAATAATTAAGGTAGTGATTAAATCAATGTGAGAAGGGGTATCTCACGCACTGTTTGGGTGATAATTAGTATCATAATTGTGATAATAATTGCAGTTGGTGCTTATTATTACGTTAAGACAGTAACCGCACCTAAGCCTGTAACCATAGTTGTTGTTGCCTACTCAGGAACTACGGCTAATTTCATACAATTCGCAGGTCAATTATTCCATGAGGAACATCCAAATGTTTATGTTGAAGTTATAACATATCCATTTAGTCAGTATGTTACGAATGAATTAACGGCTCTCGAGGCTCATTCTACTGAGTATGATATTATTGAATTCACATCAACATCATCATTAAGATTTGTACCTTATGTACTTCCACTTAATCAATACATGAACACGCTATTTAATGAAAGTGACTTAATGGCTCCTCAGGAGGCCTTTGGCGGTGAATTCTATAATACAACGACCGGTCAGATTGAGTATATCGGTATAGCCTATGAGACAGTAACCTACATGCTAGCGTATAGATGTTCAATATTTAACAATCAGACACTGGCCCAGGAATTCTATAATGAGTATGGTGTTGAGTTTAATCCATTAACGTGGCAGAACTGGACAACAGTGCTTGATGTTGATCAGTTTCTTGTGAGTAATGGAATTACTAAGTACGGTGTTTTGGTAGATGATCACGTATCTCATGGTATAATAGATGCGTATCCGGCAATATTTGGTTGGTGGTATATGAATGACCCAAATCTCAATAAGGGAAGGATAGGAGGCTTGCCGAACTTTAACATATTGTTTTATGGAGCACCAGCGCCTGGTTGCCCGTATCCATTACCTGACTTTAATACGACGGATGGTATTGAGGCGCTTGAGGTCTATAAAGAACTTGTGTCATACGAACCACCTCCAAATGTTACTCCAGTAACTTATGATAATTTACCTGAGTTATATTCCGAATATGCGCCTGCTGCTATGTTATTCGTTAGTCAATTATCATATTTACCATCCAATATATATAATGATACATGCCTAGCGCCATTACCTGGTGGCTATGCTGAGACTGGTACAAACTTCTTGGCCGTTAGTAAATACTCGACTCATAAGCAGTTAGCCCTTGAATTCCTGGCATTCCTAGTATCACCACAAGTACAGGTACATGAGTACGTAGACTTCCATAAGTTCCCCATATCAAAGGAAGCATTTCAAATGTTACTGAGTAATAGCACGCTTAGTCCGCATGATAAGGAGTTACTAGATGCTGTTTATAATGCTGCTCAGAATGCATGGGCAAATCCGCCAAACATACCGCCAACATATACGGAATTAATACCAAGCTTTAACCAGGAGGTATACTCATACTTACTTGGTCAAATAGGTGCACAGGAGGCAATGAACACTGCAGCAGCCTCTTGGGTAAATGCCCTGGTCCAAACGTATGGCTCCTGTTCAGGCTAATACGTAGTTATACTAAAATGTTAAAAATTAAAAATTAATTTTCGCAGTAAATCGTTGGTGATCATCACGAGGAGATCATGGTTATTTCCATACCTGATTTATATACTAGCCTTTGGCCTAATTCCATTAATAACAACATTCTACTTCGTTGGCTTTAACCCAGAATCAATAAAGGGCCTGATACTTGATTTTCCACCGGGTACCTTTAACCTGGCGCTTAATAATACCCTATTATTTGCGGCTGTCACGGCCTTAATATCAACATTATTAGCATTGATATTGGCAATTAGGGTTGATAGTTTGCCCATGAGGTGGCAAGTACCGATGTCATTAATAATACTTATACCATATACAATACCATTTATCTCATCATCAATGATATGGTACACACTCTTTGACCCCATGTATGGACCATTTTACTATCTCTTTAAGGTATTTCATATACCGATGTTAAACATGACTACGATACCTGGCCTATCAATATGGGCAGTAATAATCGTAGGAATATGGAGTAGCACGTCTTTCGCGTACTTGGTGATTATTGGTGGTCTTAAATCAATAAGTAGGGAGCTTAAGGAGGTTTCCCAAGTGGATGGTGCCTCTATATCTCAGTATTATAGTGGTGTTGCATTACCCTACATATTCAAAATACTGCTTACAGCATTTTTGGTCATTTTCGTGCTCCAATTAGGTAATTTCGATATACCATACGTATTGACTGAAGGGGGACCTGGCTATTCATCAACCACACTACCCCTACTTATATTTGACCTGTTATATTTCATTGGAAATTTCTCTGGCGGTGAAGCCGCAGCTGCATTGCTTGCTGCAATGGCTACCTTACCAGCTGCTGCATTACTATATGTTATGCGTAGTAGTGGGTTTTATGTCAGGCTTCCTGTTGTTAAAATTCCGGATAAGGTTTATGATTCATTACTATGGCTATCGACAATAATAATACTCCTTTTCTTATTATTTCCAGTTTATTGGATGGTTATACTTGCCTTTAGGCCTAATATATATGACTTCATAACACCACCGATACTTTACCCAATAGCCCCCACTGTTAAGTATTTTGTGAGCGCTCTTTCGAGTTCTGTGCCGTACATATCCACAAACCTTATAGTTGGTGCATTCGTGGCATTGATCTCAGCAGTGCTGGCTGGTACGGCCTCATACATAATGTCTAAGCAGAACATTTATTGGTTATTGCTCATTACAATATACCTATACTCATTACCATCAACGAGCTTCATATTCCCAATATACATATTATTCATGAATTCAGGGTTTTTAAATACATGGTGGGCATTAATTCTTGCTGAGCCGATATTCACGGTAACGCTATCCGCCTGGCTCCTCTTCAATATATATAGGGACCTGCCAAATGAGTATCAGGAGTTGGCCGAGATTGAGGGTGCGTCTTCGACCTATATTCTGTTTAGGATAATAGCGCCAATAACCAGGAGTAGTTGGTTCATGGCTATGATACTCTCATTCATAATAAGTTGGCAATTACTATTTTACCCGTTAATACTCACGGAGACTCCATGGCAATTCAACTTCCCACCAACGGGTGCACAGACAGTTACTATATTCGCAATAGAGGCGATAAGGAGTAGGGCCGTTGATTGGGGCTTATTAGCCTCATCAGCACTTGTTGTTGCATTACCCGTCATGATACTCAGTTATATAATAATGGGTAGATTACTTGAGGGATTCAATATTGGTGGGTTGAAGGGATAATCATCTTAATTTAAATGTATGCATATGTATTATGTACCGATGAAAATAATTGTTGGGTAAGGTTTTTAAATTCGATATCAAAAGTGATATTGGTGAGAAAATGTTTGGTATGACAAGATGGGGTACATGGTTAATACTGAATCAAATAACGGACAGGATTAAAATAAGTGAATTAAGAAGTAAAGTACCTCTCTATGGCGCTGCCTTTGACTATGCAATAAGTGCGCTGCAAATGGCCGGTTTAATAAGAGTTATCAAGGAGGGTGGTGAGGAGTACGTGGAATTGACAGATCTAGGTAAGAGCTTCAAGAGCTGGTACACAAGCTATCCATACTCACCACCCGCTGCTCCATGGGGCCCAGGTTGGGGTTGGTTCTACGGAGGATGGCATGGTGGAAGACGCTGGTGGCATTGGTGGTGGTAACACAATAATGCAGTTCATTAAAAATAAAATTATTTTATTATTTCTGTCGGTATCTTCATGATAACTCTTGCCATTGGTGAAACAATGTTTGCGGCAAGCCTTACAAGTGTTGCCATATTGCCCTTAACCTCCAGTTTCCTAAATATACTGAGCATTGTCGTTATAGGATCACCCAGGTTTTCAAGTACTTTAAGCCATACATCATAGTTTGCCATAACGACATATTGATACAAATCGATGTTGGGATTTATTAGAAAGGATGCTTCATTGCACGAATTATTGAATTTAAGTAGTATACCTATGTACTTAATATCATTAATTCCATAGGTTTTTTGTAGGTACGTTATTACATTATTACTAAGGTTCTTGCCAATAAGTAATACATCTATTTTCCAACCATTAATTGCATTGAGGAAATCCTCATTATTATTAAGACTTGAGCATAGCGCATCACACCATTCCCTGCTTGGAAATATGTATGACACGTGATGGTTTTTAATAATAATGTTTTAAGTATTCCCTTAATTTAATGATGATAGATAGATTAACATGCATCTGTTAAATTCCGATCTGCATTTATGACAATCATCGGTATACCATGGCTTTAGGCACTGTATCATTGCCTCTTGATAGATCCTCCTTGAGTACTCAACTTTTTGACTAATCACGGAATTTTAATATAGAGAACTATCCTAAAAACTTACGAAAACTCTTTAAGCAATAATCATTAATCAGTGAATCCCCTTTCTAATAACTGAATATTATACATATAATACCATTATTCTCTCCAATATGTGATATTTTACTATGTATACAGGTATAGAAAGAGGTTTTATTAATTAATTTTTATTTTTATATTCAATTACTAATTTATTAGAAATAGAAATACAACATTTAATAAAGTATTTTTAATAAATACAACACTAGTACCCTGGATGTTAATATGGCTAATCATGTCTTTGGGCCTGTACCTTCACGTAGATTGGGCAGATCATTGGGCGTCAACGTTGTCCCGCTTAAGTACTGCAATTTCAACTGCATATACTGCCAACTCGGTAGGACAAGGCATGTAATAAATAACTTAAGAATGTTTTATCCACCAGAGGATATAATTAAGGAGTTAGAGATAGCTACGAGGACCAGGAATTATGATTATTTAACATTTATTGGTGATGGGGAACCAACACTATATGCTGGACTTGGAAAGCTAATACAATGGGCTAGGAATAATCAGGATAAGCCATTAGCAATACTGACTAATGGGGCTAAGTTAATTGATGAAGGAATCAGGACTTGGTTAAGTGAATTAGACGTGGTTAAGGTTAGTACAGATGCAGGGAACGAGAAAACGTTTAGGCTAATCAATAGACCACATAGGGAAATAACCTTCGATAGGTTCGTAGAGGGTATTGAGAGATTCCGTGAGGTATTTAGTGGGCAGATATGGACTGAGATAATGCTTGTGCAGGGAGTGAATGATAATGAGGATGAAATAGAACGTATTGGTGATGCCCTAAGTAGGTACAGACCGGATAGAGTCTACATGATGGTGCCCACAAGACCACCCGCTGAGTCCTGGGTTAAGCCACCAACATCCGATGTATTAATGAACCTCGCTAGGGTGCTTTCGAGGTATGTGAATAGTAGTAGGATATTCATAATAGATTATATTGAGAGAGGGGAGTTTCATATAGATAGGGATGATCCAGTAAATAGTTTGCTAAGTATTCTTAAGATTCAACCAATGACTATCGATCAGATAATGGATGTTATTAAGAGGAATAACCTGGATATGTCGATTCTTGATGAAATAAGGAACTCCACAAAGGAGGTTGTGTTTAACGGCATTAAGTACTTAGTTTATTCCGGTGTGTGAGCTTCATTAAATATATAGTTCCTTTATTCGCATTATTTAATAACCATAATAAGCACAAATACATATGCCAGAACCACTTAATTTTGATATTGCCATTATTGGTGGTGGTATTGCCGGTGTGTCCATAGCTCGTGAATTGTCTCAATATAATGTTAATGTTGTTGTTATTGATATGCATGATGATATTGGTCTAGAAAGTACATCAACAAACCATAACTTGGTCTGCCAGGGTGGTGATTCTTTGTCATTCAGACCAGGTACACTCCATGCTGAATTGAATATTAAGAGCATACCGCTTTGGCCGAAACTCGCTGAAGAGTTGAATTTTCCATTGAAGAGAATTGGTGGTCTTTGGCTAATTAGGGATAAGGCCGATTTCAAGAGGTACCTAAGACTTTACTCAAGGGCTTTTAAGTCCTCACTTGAGCCAAATGCGCCTTATTATATTCCTGAAGGTAGCTTTCAACCACTCGAGTTTGTGGATAGAAAACGGCTTCTGGATATGGAGCCGTACATTATGCCAAATGCCCTGGGTGCACTGCATGATCCAAATCTATGTATTACAGACCCAGTTAAGGTTGCTAAGGCTCTTGCTGAGAATGCTAAGGCTAACGGTGTTGAGTTCTTACTTAAGCAGGAGGTTACTAAGATTGAAAGGCAGGGTATAACGTATAGTATCTATACAAAGCAGGGATTAATCGTTAAGTCGATCTTCGTCATTAATGCCTCCGGCATTGGGGTTGATAGAATTGCTGAGATGATTGGTGCGAGAAACTTCTCAATAGTTCCATTGAAGGGTACATTAACAGACTTTGATGAAGAGGTTGGTAAATTAATAAGTCATGAGGTTCATGTACTGCCTAGGATGGAGGACTTACCTCATGTAAAGGCTGTATTACCTAACATCTATGGGCTTGCCAGGTCAGGTATTTACCTAGAACTCACGTATAGGAGTGATAAGGCTGTTCATGAAGAGGCTGTTAATCATAATATTAAGGTTGCTAAGGAATTATTCCCAGAAATACCCTTTGAAAGGCATGTCGTTAAGTCATTCACGGGATTCATGGCGTATACTAACGCGGATACTGGTTGGCATGACTTTGTAGTTGACATACCTGATTATGTGCCTAATTGGATCAACATAGTGCTTGGTCCTGCTGGTGTGTCAGCATCACCAATGCTTGGTAAGAAGGTCATTGAGTTATTAATGCAGTCAGGGCTTAGGCTTGAACCTAAGAGGAACTTCGACCCAAGGGCTAGGAGGGGTGTATTATCATGAGTGCGCCGAGATTCTTAACTCTTGATATTGCTAGAAAAATGATCGATGCAATGATTAGGTATGCTCAGGATAATAAGGTGCTACCAGGTAGTTTCGCTGTGGTAGATGAGGGTGGTCATGTGATTGCAGCTGAACGTAGGGATAATGGGCTATCAGCAACCTTTGATATTGCAATTGACAAGGCTTGGACAGCAGCAACAATGAAGACATCGGCTAGGGTTCTTGAGGTTATCACGAGGGGGCAGGGTTGGAGACTCAATGTTAAGTACAATGGTAGGCTCACAATAATTCCCGGCTCAGTGCCCGTGATCTCAGGCAATAGGGTTATTGGCGGTATAGGGCATAGTGGTGGTTCTGCTGAGGAGGATGAGGCAATAGCGCAGGCAGGGTTGAGCGCATTTTATAGGGAGGATCACATAGACTTCATTGGCGAGGATAGACTTAGGTCATTAAGGAAGGTAGCAGACGCCGTGATCAATCACGTCATGGAGAAGAAGTTACACCCAGTAGTCATAACAATAGTTGATGAATGGGGATGGCCAGTATTAATATATAGAATGGATGGTGCATCATACGGTTATTTGGAGGTTTCTCGTGATAGAGCATGGACCGCCGCAGCCTTTAAATTGCCATCTGACGAAGTTCCTAACTATACAGGTACTGAGCATGGTAGCGAATGGAACGAGAGACTAAATACATCAGCAGGTGGTGTACCCTTTAGATTACAGGGATTATTATTTGCAATTGGCATTGCGGGTAATAAACCACAGGAAGATAAGGAAATAGCGATTTCAGTACTAAAGAGCATAGGGGTAGAATTACCAGTCTAAGCCCAGCCCCTAAAGCCACATCACATAATCAGATGGGCAAGTCATCAGCATCAAATAAACCATTAATAAAGACATATTTTAACCTTAATGCTAAAGAGCGCCTATGAGGTTTGAATGATCTCCTCAAGCTTCTTAACTAGGGTTTTCTCCACATGCTCATTCCAAAGCATCTCAGCAACATCAACGGCAAGGAATAATTCACCAAGAAAGAGGGTCTCAAGGGCCGTTACAGCAAGATTCTGTAACCACTTACCAACACCAACAGTAACCCTTAACTTATCTGAAAATTGCTCAAACGTGAATGTTAAGGCCCTATCAGCAGCAATTAGATCCCTCAATATACCACCCTTCTGGGCCTGCACTAAAGCCCTACTACCCTCAACCTTCTGTTGCACTCTCCAACCATCATTAACTAGATAACTCGAGAACTTCTGCACAACATCATTGAGATTTACCTGCTTATTATACGTAAACTCCTTCCTAAAAATCCCCATATTAATACCGTAGTGTCTAAACCGTTTTTAAATTTTTGTCACACCAGTTTTATAAGTAGGTTATTTATCCTATCTTGTGATAACAAGGATAAGTCACATAACGTATTACATCGATATAAAATCAGCCTATGTACAATACATGGGTTGTAATTTCCACTGTCCATGGTGCATAAGGAAACTAACGCCATGGGATCATCATCTAAGTAATAACGAATTGACTAGACTGAGGTTTCAGGGATTGTTAAGCACGGATGAATTCCTGGGAATAATCAATGATGCAATAGCTAAATATGGCCTAGAGGAGGCTGTTCTCGGTGGCGAAGAACCAACAATTGATCCAGCTTTACCTATGATAATTAAGGAGTTGAGTAATAGGAAACTAAGAATAAGATTACTAACCAACGCCTACGAAATAAACAATGAATTACTCAATGAGTTAAAATTGTGCGGTGATTGTGAAGTCATCATTGGGATCAAGACCCTTGATCCAAAAAAGCACATCAAGTATACGGGCAAACCCCTTGAACCTGTACTAAGGAATACGGGGCGATTACTGGAGAGTGGTATTAAGGTTATTTTTGAGACCGTGTTAATACCTGGGCTAAACGATATTAATGACATTGAGGAAATAGCGAAATACCTAGCAGGTATTGCAAAGGACCCAACTCTAATAATTGATCCATTAATACCAATACCAGGCACACCCTGGAGAAGACCAACTCAGGAGGAATTAAATGATGCAATGAGTAGGGTAGGTAGGTATGTCAGGGTAATGACCCATGAAAAAATCGGAAGATCCAGTAGAGTGGTTGTACTATATCCGAGACTTTAATCACAGGGCGATATGATTGCTTAGCTCTATATCTATTCCCTTAATCACCTAATTAACACAGTAGCGCAAAATAACTCATTTGCAACATGCGAGGAAGTAAGGCCGCAATAACAGCTTTTGACGCATACATAACTATGATGGAATTAAGAGAATCTAAAGCTCACAAGGTCTATGAGGTATTGAAAAAGATACATGAAAAGACGGTGAGTAAGTACAGGTTAAGGAGGACACCAGGCAGAATGAACAAAAACGAATGCTCCAACTGGTAGCCGGGCCCGGATTCGAACCGGGGTCAACGGGTCCAAAGCCCGCCATCCTTGGCCGCTAGACGACCCGGCTAGTAATGATAATAAAGGACCCAGTTTAAAAGCGCTACTCGTCGTGATCTACGGCTTTACGCCTTTAATGCATTCTTCCTTATTGCTAATCCCCTTGCTATTAGGAGCTTCGTCTCTATTGTAGCTACTGTCTCTCCTCTTTGATTCTTAACTTCATGCCTGAATGTTATTATACCACCATTGTACTTCTCGCTTGGTTTCTTATCAACGACCTCGGACTCGACGTATATCGTGTCACCAATCTTAACTGGCCTTAAAAATTTCGAGCTAACCTCAATTAATGCTATCGTTGTCCCAGCAACTAACGGTGCGAATAGACCAACGGCGAGGGCTTGGATCAGTAGTCCATGGGCGACCCTACCCTCAAATATGGTCTCTTTTGCAAACACATCATCAACGTGTAATGGGTTGTAATCTCCCGTTAATCCAGAAAACTGGATGATATGGGTCTCAGTGACTGTTAATCCCTGTGACCTCATTTTCATGCCTATCTGGAAGTCGTCAAATGTGTATGGTGGTAATTTTAGGCTCACAACCTTAATTAGTGATTCAATTATTAACGTTTACCCGGGTTTTACTAATCACTTCCGGTGTCTCATGATGAGTAATACCGATAGTATCAGCGCGATCATAATTATTACTATTATGTAGCCTAATGATGAGTAAAGAGCGGACTGCGCCATGTTCGTCTTCATTGCATGTTGTGTGGTTGTGGTTATTACAGGTCCTGTTGTTATGAAGTTTATCACGTAATTACCTGGCGCTAGTGCCAGTACAATTCCATTGCTCGTTTCCTGAAAGCCCTGTATATTACTTGGTATTGTTGTTGGCAATACATTACTTGCCATGTAGACTTGAGTTTCGTAGTCAGTGCTTATCCTTATTTGTAGTGTTCCATTGTTAAGGACGTTTATGTATGGCGTATATATTATTGTTACATTTCCTGGATTAACCATAGATAGGTATACCTCGTTATTCGATATGTAGTAGGGTATTGATTGTCCTGTACTATTTACCACAGTTACGGGGCCCAGGGGCTGCACAGGAAGTGTTATGTTCATTAGCAGTGCTGGTGTATATAACGTTGCGTTTATGGTTACCAATGAGTTATTTCCTGCTAGGTATATGAATACCATTATTGATAGTAGGTCAAGCACAACTATTGACCTAGTGCTGTGTTAAAAATCTTTCTTTCAATCAATAATTAACAGAAAACCCAAGGCCACTAACCAACCTATGCCTATTCTTAATAAAGGCATTGGTCAGGTGGAGCATGTGCCAGCAAACCATGTGGCCCTTAGTAAACGCCTCACAATCACACCTACCAACCATGGCAACCTCACCATTCCTCAACCTCCTAATCCTAACCTCAACACTATGCCAGGTATTTGGTCTAGACCTACTCCTAACTCTACCCCTAATCACCCACTCTCTACCAACCCTCCTAACCTCATCGAAGATCACGTCCTTACTAACCATTATTAATCAACGATATTACCCCACTAATTTAAGAACCATTCTAGTTGAATCAACTCATTGGTAGGATAATTACAGTACCGGTCTTAACATCGCAATACTTATCCCTATAAGCCACGCTCACGTAGTGTCTAGCCTCATCGCCAGAGCAATGCGCTGGGCATACATACCTTGAGTACTTAGCGACAACATCAAGTTGTTGCCTAGATGGGCCGTGGAAACCACCAATTATCAGGTAAACATCACCGAGCAACTCATGGCTTCTCTTCACGATATTGTCAATGCCAGGGTGGGAACAACCAACCACAACAACAGAACCATAACCGCTCAATTTAATAATTAATGAATGTTCATAAACACCCATACCACTCATGACACCCGTCGTAACGGCATCCTCAAGTACCTCCTTCGAATCCCTAACTGTAACTGGGTTGAGGCCCCACCTACGCAGTACGTCATCCACATCAGGAACATAGACAATCAATCCTCTCCTAATTTCACTAATATATTTAAATCCGCCGTAGTGATCTGCGTGATAATGACTAAGAAAGGCTGCATCGATTCTATTGAGGTCTATGCCCAAGGCCTTAATGTTATTCTCCATAATCCTCGGTTCCGTATCAGCATCATAAAGAAGCACCCATTTATCTGTCTCAATGAGTATGCTCCATCCCCAATCATTCAGTAGTGATGAGTTTGGCTTATTATCATTAATTACAGTTAACTTAATCCACTTTACCATGATTGTTACTTAATATAATACTTTATAAGTATAAGTATAGTGTAATATTTTAGTCCCAGTGATGATATGCACCTCCACCGATTAATGAGGAGATTAGCCTGGAACTGAATCTCCCTGGAGGATTTTGCTTATAAATTAATGGCATGTTTTTGGGTCTGTGGGTCAAGGTATTGAATAATGGAGTTAGGTATAGCATTAGTCATTCCATTATTAACCTGCTTAGTACCAAGGATTTTAAGAATAATAGTATTATTAATTTTATAATTACCATGTTTAATAATGCCCATTCCTTTGGGGTTCCTGAGGATATACGTAGTGTTTATATTCATGGTAATGTCAGTTATAGACGTGTCTATGGTTATGTAATGTACATTAGGAGATATAAATCCGTTAGTGTTCATATTGGGGTTAATCGTATTAGGTATGACTTTGGTAACTGTGCTAATTATTGGGGCTGGCAGGTGCTTGCCCATGAATTTGCTCATTTGGTGGGTATTGGTGGTGGACATTACCTCAGGCATGGGAATGTTCACCTCAATGTTGCTAAGGAATTGTTACTGGGATCATTACCTACGGAAATCGCCATCCCATCAACTTATTACCTACTAATTGACTACTCATTGGGCGATTGTAAGAGAGGTTATTCCTCAGTTTCAAGGAGACTCGTTATTGGTGAACTAGATAGGTTAGTTGGTGATTATTCGATTAATCCAGGGTATTACATTAATTGTTCAGATCGTTTATTATCATTAATGAACACGTGCAGTAAGCACATGAAGGAGAGCAGGGACGACTTTTCATGAATTGTATTAGTCACTTCTCGTATCGTTATTAGAAAGGTTTATTAGGACTACTTAACGCTGGGTTTTGATTATCGATGGCAGTTAGGATTATCGAGAAGAAAATCGAGGATATACTATCAATGATGCGAAATCCTGCCCAGGTTAGAAATGCAGGTACCCTGGCGCATGTTGATCATGGTAAGACAACCACAACAGACTCATTACTAATGGGTGCTGGTTTACTAAGCCCTAAGGTTGCTGGTAAGGCCCTTGCTATGGATTATGTTGAGATAGAGCAATTACGACAAATGACTGTTAAGTCTGCTAATATAAGTCTATACTTTGAGTATGAGGGTAAGCCATATATAATCAACTTTGTTGATACGCCAGGGCATGTTGACTTCACGGGTCATGTTACGAGGTCTCTCAGGGTTATGGATGGCGCACTCGTCGTTGTTGACGCCGTTGAGGGTGTCATGACACAGACAGAGACTGTGGTTAGGCAGGCAATGGAGGAGATGGTTAGGCCTGTGCTCTTTATTAATAAGATTGATAGATTAATCAAGGAGCTTAGGCTTAATCCAAATGAGATCCAGGAAAGGATTATTGAGATAGTTAAGGACTTCAATAATTTAATAGATATGTATGCTGATCCGAATTTCAAGGATAAGTGGAAGGTTGATCCATCAAAAGGTCAGGTAGCGCTGGGTTCGGCACTGAATAAGTGGGGAGTAACGATACCGCAAGCCGCAAAGGCAGGTCTTAAATTCAGTAATATTGTTGATGCCTATGAGAAGAATTACGTTGATGAATTAGCCCAGGAATTTCCACTGTATAGGGCTATCCTAAACATGATTGTTGAGCATGTACCACCACCAAACGTTGCTCAGAGATATAGAATACCAAAGATTTGGAGAGGTGACATAAACTCACCACTTGGTAAGGCATTGCTTGAGGCTGACCCAGATGGACCAACCGTAATAGCTGTTAGTAAGATGAATAAGGACCCACATGCAGGTTTGATAGCTACTGGCAGGGTGTTTAGTGGCACTATTAGGGAGGGTGACGAGGTCTACCTAATAAATGCCAAGACTTCCAAGAGGGTCTTACAGACATACCTATACATGGGTCCAAATAGAATAGTGATACCTGAGGTACCTGCTGGCAACATAGTTGCTTTATTGGGTGTTGATGATGCGAGGGCTGGTGAGACCATTGTAGCTTCATCAATTAAGGACGTGGCTGCACCATTTGAGAGAATGAAGTATATAAGCGAGCCCGTAGTCACAGTCGCAATAGAACCCAAGAATCCAAATGACCTTGCAAAGCTTGTTGAAGGTCTTAAGGAGTTAACTATTGAAGATCCAACACTTAGCTTAAAGATTGATGAGGAGACTGGACAGATATTACTTAGTGGCGTTGGTACACTTCATCTCGAAATTGCCACGTGGTTGCTTAAGGAGAGGACTAAGCTTGATTTCGCAGTATCACAACCATTGGTCAGGTTTAGGGAGGCCGTTAGGACTACATCGCCTACCTTCGAGGGCAAGTCACCAAATAAGCACAATAGGCTATACATAAGTGTTGAGCCGCTTGATGAGGAGACCATTAGGTTAATTCAATACGGTGAGGTTACTGATGACCAGGATCCAAGGGAGAGAGCCAAGATACTTAGGGAGAAGGCTGGTTGGGATACTGATGAGGCTAGGGGCATTTGGACCGTTGACGAGCAGTACATTAATGTCCTTGTTGATAAAACAACAGGTATTCAGTACCTTAGGGAGATTCGGGACTACATAGTGCAGGGCTTTAGGTGGTCAATACAAACAGGCCCATTAGCTCAGGAACCAGTTAGAGGAATAAAGGTAATACTCCATGATGCTGTCGTTCACGAGGATCCAGCACATAGAGGTCCAGCCCAGATAATGCCAGCAACGAAGAACGCCATAATGGCTGGAATACTCGCAGCAAGACCAACACTGCTTGAACCTGTGCTTTCCATAGAGGCTAAGACGACCCAGGAAAACATTGGCTCAGTAATTGGCGTGTTGAATAGGCATAGGGGTAAGGTTATTGATATGGTGCAGTCTGAGTACATGGTTACGATTAAGGGTGAGATACCCGTCATTGAATCATTTACCCTAAGCGACGAGTTGAGAAGTGCCACCGCAGGTAGAGTGTTCTGGAGCCTTCAGTTCTCAAGGTGGTCGCCAGTTCCTGAGAACATGCTTGTTGATATAGTAATGAAGATTAGGGAGAGGAAGGGGTTGCCTAAGGAGATTCCGAAGGTTGAGGACTTCATATCGCAGTACTAAAATAATAACTTAAGGAGTTTGATTTTTAAATACATCAAGTGTAGTTGTAATACACATGTCATCACAAGGTAGTCAAGGCGGGGGTAAGATAAAGGTATCCGTGCAGAAGGCAGGTCCATTAGACACTGGAGAAATTGCGCAAACCATGAAGACCATTAAAACAAAATTTGCAATAATGAGTGGTAAGGGTGGTGTTGGTAAGAGCTTCGTTACTGCGAGTCTAGCGCTGGGTTTTGCAATGAGGGGTTATAGGATTGGTGTGCTTGATGCTGATGTTTACGGTCCAACAGTACCAAAGTTACTCGGCCTAGTTGGTGCTAACCTTTACCTTAGTGAGGATGAGAAGATAATACCTGCCGAAGGCCCATTTGGCATAAAGGTAGTTTCCATGGACTTCCTATTACCAACCGAAGATACTGCCGTAATTTGGAGGGGCCCATTAGTTGATAGAGCCATTAAGGACTTCCTGGGTAGTGTTCTTTGGGGCGATTTAGACGCGTTATTCATAGATTTACCGCCGGGCACAGGTGATGCTCCATTAACAATAGCTCAAACCCTTGCTAATGAAATGACAGGTAGCATAATAGTCACTGCGCCAAGTGATGTCTCAAAGAGGATTGTGCAGAAGGCTATTGATTTCTCAAGGAAGGTGAAAATACCGATAGTTGGCATAATTGAGAACATGTGTTGTTTCTATTGTCCTGAATCTGGTAAGACTTACTATGTGTTTGGTAGATTAATTGGTAAGGAAATGGCTGATAAGTATGGCGTGCCGTACCTTGGCATGGTACCACTTGACCCAAGGATCGGTGAATCAAATGACTTAGGTGAACCCTTCCTAATGAAGTACTCCACCTCAGATACTGCTAGGGCTATATTTAGCATTGTTGATACAGTAATAGCAATGTATAAAGATAAGCTTGAAGCTAAGACTGAGACACCAACTAAGAAACAAATAAAGTCATTGCTTAAATTGCCAGGCGAGGAGGAAGGCGAGGGAGAGTCATAAGTACCTCCTCAATGCCTTAGCGGTCTCTATTACTGCGTCAAAATCCCCAGGCGCTGACAGGTAAATACCGGGGAAGTACTGTAATAATTCACGAGCTCTCTTAACAGCATCATCTATTGGGTCCTGCTTTACTGGAACTTCAGCATTAAGTATTCTGCTTATTATCCTTGATGATTTATTAGTAATTATTAATAAGGGAGGATAAACATCAACATTGAATTCCCTATTTACCGTAATAACCCTTATTAAATCATCCATTGATAAGGTATATTGAAGCATAGCAAAGTTAGGTTTAGCACTTAGTCTCTCCTTTATGTAACCCTCATCAAAGTTCGATATGGAGATTCCAAGCCTTGCATCATCTATTTGTTCAACGCCTCTTAAATAATCAATGGCACTTATTGGTGTTAAATCAGTAACCGCAGTAACACCAGGTCCTAAATCCCCCCTCATTAATAAATAATCCTTAATACCATTTGCTAGACCACCCATTATTAATGACACGAGCCCAACCTTATTATGATCAGCCACCCTGACATTTGCCATAACTTCAACATTACCATACCTGCGTTTAATTAACGCCCCAACAAGTACTGCATTGGCTGATGGATTTGCAAATGTGGAGTCAGGTATGTCTACGTGCGTTACATAATCAACAATATTACCCACCATATCTAAGTAATTATTTATGTTATCAATCCTTCTTAACGGCGGTAATTCAGCTATTATTACCATTACTAGGTGGTGATTATAACTATAATTAAGAATTACGCTATTGAACCCTTTATACAGTTAATGTTTAACCACGGAGATAGGAGAATGAACTCATTATTAAGTAGGTTCATACCCTCAGGGCAATTACTAAGCTTTAGTGAACTATTCATCCTCATAATAACCAGGTTTCCAAATTCCCTATACAGTTTCCGTGAGAATAGCCTTGTAGCAATTATGAAGAATACACCATGGGTTCTGCCAATCCTCATGCTATTAATTAATGAATTCAATAGATCCTTATTGCTCATGAGACCCTCAGCATTATCAACAATCATAATAACCCTATTATCCTTAGATCCCATGAACCACTTGGTAATGTCTTCAATGAGTATGGTCTCATATATATTCATTAATGAGTCAGGTAATTCATGAAGATCAATTACAGCAATCCTATTCTTCAATATCCTTATTGGACTAAAGATAGAAATGTCAATGTTATCGCCGCCTACATTTACCAATGCATCAAAGTAACCAGTATCCTTTAATGAATACGCAAGATCAATGGCCTTATTTATTGGTGATCGACCGATAGTATTAAGTAGTTCGGGATCCTTGATGACGCTAATGAAACTCTGAGCCGTATTAAGGGCCTTCTCATTTTCCATCATCAACGTAGTAATGACATACTTAATCTCAGGATCTAAATAATTAATAGCTCTCTCAATGAACCACCTAAACCTAATCGATAATGGCATAATACTCAACTTCCCAAAATCCTTCCTCTGGAAATCAACGTTAAATTCAATACCATCATTCTTGGACATGCTCATTGTAATTCTAGCCCTCTTACTCCGAAAGCCTAAAATACGTAACTTATCAACAATGTACTTCTTCAACTCATCAATATCTATTGGCCTATTCAACTTCATAAGATCCAGTGGTACTAATGCTGAGACATCTATGCCATCCTCAATAAGGCCCTTTGGATACTCACCAGTCCTATCAAGTATTATTATGTTTTCATAATCACCTATTGAATGTAATCCCTTAATCAATTTTTTAATGAAGAATGACTTACCGCAACCTGGCTGGCCCGTTATTAATAATCCCTTACTCAATACACTTTCATTAAGCATTATTGGTATATCATAGCCATTAATCATTGTCTTACCGAACATTAAATTACCTACTAGTCCAATAAATTCCCTAATAACATCACCACTTGGGTAAATAACTAAACTGCCGTTAACAGGTATTATAAGCAATGTTGTGTATCTGTAGGATCCGTTATTCTTAATTCGTGAAATAACGAAGTCACTAATAACCTTAATATATGTTGAGTTTGTACCCCTTATTGAAAGTGGTGGGTTGATAGTACTCTCGACTTTACTAACTCTAAGCAAGACCTCATTGTTTGTTGAGAAATCAAGAACGACTATGTACGATCCAATGAAGAGCTTACTAATCAGTTCATTATGACCAAGTCTTGAACTTATCGTTAATATCAATCTACTATTTTCATTAATGCTTCTCTCAACAGTTCCTAATATATCGCCCAATTTATTAATGCCCAACCTATCAATGGCGCTATCCTCAGAATCACCTCTCTGCATTAAGATAGGAGTTATAAAGTAGCTTATAAGGATTCGTGAAGTATTACCTCGCGGTAATTACGATGAACTCCACGTGAAACAAAATGAAAACCCATAGAAAATACTGAAACTACTGAGACAAGTACTCCCTAATGGTTAATGCTAGTCTCTTTATACCCTCAAAGATCTGCTGTGGTGTTGGGTATGTGAAGTTGAGTCTCATATCATTATGCCTATCCTCACTTGGGTAAAATGACTTACCAGGTACGTAAGCCACGCCATACTTCTTAACAGCCACGCCAAGCATTTCACCAGTATCAATCTTCTCAGGTGTTGTTAACCAAATGAACATGCCAGCCGATGGCCTGGTCCAAGTGACACCATCAGGCATGTACTCACTCAATGCTTGAAGCATTAGGTCTCTCTTCGACCTATAGATCTCCTTTATTCTCGGTATATTCCTCTCAATAATACCTCTCCTTAATAATTCAACAGCAATGTACTGATTAAGTGTTGATGTGTGCAGGTCAATGGACTGCTTAGCAAGTTCAAACCACCTAATTACCTCACTGCTTGCCGCGACCCAACCAAGCCTAAGTCCAGGTGCGGCTATCTTACTAAATGTAGATAAGTAAATCACCCTGTCCTCACTATCCATTGCCTTAAGCCTTGCTGGTGGGTGGTCATCACCAAAGTAGATATAGCCATATGGGTCATCTTCAATTATCAGTAGGTCATACCTACTGGCTATATTAAGTAATGCCTTCCTCCTTTCCATACTCATTGTAATGCCCGTTGGATTCTGCCCAGTAGGCACTACGTATATAAACTTCGGCTTAGTACCATTATCAATTATCTTCCTAATAGTATCCTCGAGAGCATCTATTTTGATGCCCTCATTATCCATGGGTATACCGATTATCCTAGGTCCATAAATCCTAAAAGCCTGTAAGGCAGCTAAGTACGTGGGGCTCTCGGTTATTATGTAATCCCCTGGATTAATGAATAACCTGCCAATTATATCAAGTGCCTCCTGACTACCAACTGTAATTATTATATTCTCAGGTTTATCGATCTTAATCCCCTCCTTATTCATGAACCTTATCAATTCCTCCCTCAATTCTAAAATGCCACCTGTTGTTCCATATTGAAGAGCCCTCTCAGCTTTTGTGGATAGCACATCTCTCGTTATTTCTATTATTTCCTTAACAGGGAAAGATGATGGATCAGGCATCCCACCTCCAAAGGATATCACGTTTTCAGTAACCCACTTCAATAATTCCCTGATTTCAGAAGCTTTCATTAGTTTTGACCTATCCGACAAGAATTGATTGAGGTCCATAGCCAGTCGTCATGTTGTGATTAAGAGGAATTTATATTGTTTTCTCTAGAATAAAAATAAGTATATTGAATAAATATTTATTTTTAGACAATAATAATGATTAAAAGAGTCGCTCAATTTCATCAAGGTAAGCAACAACATCCTTTGCAAAATACGTAATTATTAAATCTGCTCCAGCCCTCCTAATGGCAATTAAGGACTCGAGAATAGCCTTCTTCTCATCAAGCCAACCATTCATTATGGCTGCCTTGAGCATTGCATACTCACCACTTACCTGATAAGCAGCCAGCGGTATCTCTGGGAAATTCTGTTTAACAAGCCTAATAACGTCGAGAAAGAGCATTGCCGGTTTGACCATGACTATGTCGGCGCCCTCGTTAATGTCCATGACAACCTCCTTAAGGGCCTCATGGGCGTTCCTTGGGTCCATCTGGTAACTACGCCTATCGCCAAACTTAGGGGCACTAGCCGCGGCCTCCCTAAATGGACCATAGAATGAACTTGCGTACTTGGCGCTATAGGCCATTATAATGACATCACTAAAACCTGCCCTATCAAGGGCCTCCCTAATCGCCTTGACCTGCCCATCCATCATACCCGACGGCGCAACAACATCAACACCAGACTCCGCATACGTTACGGCCGTTTTTGCATAGAGCTCTATTGTTGAATCATTATCCACAACATACTTGCCATCGGACAATCTCTTAACAATGCCACAATGACCATGGTCTGTATACTCACAAAGACATACATCAGCCATTACAATGAGTTTATCCTCAAAGGAGTCCTTCAAGAACCTAATTGTCCTCTGTATTATACCATGCTCATCATATGCCGAACTACCCCACTCATCCTTATGCTCAGGTATGCCAAACAAAATAACTGACTTAATGCCAGAATTAATCAATTGATCGACAAAATTAAGTATTTTATCATTGAGCGGCCACCTATACTGCCCAGGTAATGACTTAATGGGTTCCGGCTCGTTAATATCCTCCCTAACGAATATTGGCATTACAAAGTCATCGGGCCTAAGCATCGTTTCAGCGACCATATTCCTAATGAGGACATTCGACCTAAGCCTCCTAGGCCTATTGACGGGATAATTAAACAAGTAACTCCTCAACCTAATACTTTCAGTAGTAACCACAGCATTGATGCGCCAAGCACCTGTTTAAAAACAGTGCTTCCCCTAGTCACTGGGAATAAAGAATGAGTAAATACCAAGACCAATCATGAATAAGCCCAGCATCCCAAGGGCAATCCTACCTGCATCAGCAACGACACTCCAATCACCAACGCTCTTAACAATGCCCTTATAAATGGCCAGCACTATGATAGTCTGAGCAACCCAAGAACCGAACCCGAACATGAAGCCGACAAGGAATGATAACCTGGTCGTAATCATGGGAGCAATAGCAATAGTTAATATCAAAACAATGAAGAAATCACCACCAAATGCCGCTGCCAAGCCATGTATCCATATCAACTTGTAATCCGCAGTCTTAATGTTATGATTATTCCCATGCCTCCCAAACACCAAATATGCGGCGACCCCTATCATTGTTAATCCAACAATTATGTCGACATACGGATCAAGAATCGAGGTATTAAGTAAACCCATCAACTCACCAACCAAAGCACTCATTAAGGTCCACACCAGTGTCAAGGCACCAGCAAACACGGAAACGGCGGCGACAACACCTTTTATGCTTCTCTGCATTAGACCGTAGGATACTGTGATCGGCCAAGTGTGCTCATCAGGCTTCAAGCCATGTATCACACCGACAATTAAAACCGCCAATAACCAATAAGGACCCATTGATCTAACGATATATTTAGCAAGCGGCTCAAGTATCTCGGGCATTGATAATATTGCTATAACTATGGCTGTCGATATAATACCAGCTAACAGCCATACTTTAGTGCTTGTTCTTTGCTTTTGTGTTTGCATATCATTAGGGTAGCCCTAATAGAATTTATAAACCTTACTGTTAGGGTAACCCTAATTAAGGTTACGCGAAATATTTTTAACATAGTATAAAGTTATACGATAATGCTGTAGATGTACTCATTACGGAATAAAACCATTAAGGTAATTGTTGCTGGAGTCCCAAATAGTGGTAAGTCCACCCTAGTTGGTGGGCTCAGCGGAGCCTTCATTAGAACGGCTAATTACCCAGGCACTACCGTCTCAATTAACGAAGTTAGCTATAGCGTCAAAGGAACAAGAGTGATAATGAAAGACCTACCAGGTACTTATAGTCTCAAGGCTGACATGATCGACGAAGCCGTAGCGGCTAAGGAGTTACTTCTTGGTGATTATGATGCCATTATCGTCGTCGGGTCGGCCTTAAGCCCTGAACAAACACTTTATCTATTGATCCAGGTATTAGAACTTAGTAAACCGACAATCTTAGCCCTTAATATGATGGACTTAGCAATGAAGAAAGGTATTCGCTATGATATTGATGGTCTAGAGAAAGTACTGGGAATACACGTAATACCTACAGTGGCTGTTAAGGGTTATGGATTAAGGGATATTAAAAACATGGTCCTGAAGGCCCATGAGATAGAGCTGGGTAATGCAAAGTTAGTTAATTACGATAGACTTGAGAAGTACATAGATGCCTTGGTTAACAACTTTAAGATATCACGAGGGCTTGCCGTAGAGATCCTGAGTGGTAATCCGATAACGAGAGATCTCATAAATGATGGCATAAGGCAGATAATCGAGAATGCGCGCAAGGAAATACCTAATATAGATAATTATGTGACAGAGATGCGTTGGAAAACCGTTAAATTACTTGTTAATAAATTTGTTATAAAAAGTGCTAAGGTAGCCATAAGTAAGTATGATGAGCTATTCCTAAATCCGAAATATGGACCATTACTGTCGTTATTAATTCTATTTGCCATTGCCGAAACCATATTCCTAGCCCTCGAACCACTTGTAGATTTACTATCAACAGCCCTTGGCTCGTTACCTGTCAGTAGTCTCGTTGAGTATTACGTAGGTAATGATATTTTAAGATCACTACTTCTAGATGGGGTATGGAATGGTCTTGCGACCTTAATTGACTTCATACCTTACGTTTTTGGAGTAGCGTTTCTTATAGCATTTATTGAGGATTCAGGCTTGATTACAAGAATTTCCTTCCCAATAGAGAGGTGGTTGAGAAGGATTGGCATTCCTTCGAGGGGTTTAATATACCTAATCGCTGGTTCCGGTTGTAACATACCTGCTATAACGGCTACAAGGGCCATGCCAAGCACTAGGGATAGGGTACTTACAGCGCTCATGATACCGTACATACCGTGTACCGCTAGATTCGTGATAATATCTTTAATAGCAGCTGCCGTAATACCACATTTAATGGGCCTAATTGTTGTGTTACCCTACGCTGTAGCATTAATTGGTGTAATTATGATATCAAATACCGCAAAAATACGCCTCAGGTTCATAGGTAAAGGTGTACCGTATGCCTATGAATTGCCTCCATTAACAATACCGTTGTATAAATCCTTCATTAAGAAGGTTTGGTACTATACGTATGAATTCATACTGAGGGCTGGTGTTTTAATAATAGTGTTCATAATAGTAATGTGGCTCCTATCAATAACTGGACCAAGTGGTATAATAGGTCCATCAGCCCTGAAGAATCCAGTATTACTTAAACGGACCTGGCTTGGAATAGTAGGTAGTGCAATGTCGCCATTGTTAAGCCCCATTGGTATACCTTGGCAGGTCTCCGCATCGCTTGTTTATGGATATATATTCAAGGAGGTTGTGCTGAGCACATTGGCTTTATTGTACGGTGTTGAGGAAGGAGGGCTTGCCTATGCCATTAAGTCATTTATTACCTTGCCGTCTGCCGTAGCCTTAATCGTATTCGTAACTTTCTATTCGCCATGCATCGCAACTTTCATTACCGAAAGTAGAATTGTTGGTGTAAAGCTCACCATAATAAATACCATTTTACAATTCATACTAGCGTTGACATTGGCATACATCGCATATTACCTGGCACTATTCATGGTGATTGCATTATGAGTAGTAATGATTATTTATCAATAAATAGCGTACCTAACAATTCAATAGTTAAGATTGTTAAGGTGAGTAGTGAGAGGCTCAGGGATTTAGGGCTGAGTGATGGGTCCATCGTAAGGGTGCTGATAAGCACACCATGTGGTCCAGCGCTCATCCAGAGGGAAGATGGATCAGTAATAGTTCTTGATTCAGATGCCGCATCGAACACTCTGGTGTCTATAATAATGGCACCACAAGGAGTTAGGCATAGACATAGGTGGAGGTGGGGATGGAAGCATTAATACGTTAATTTAATACCTATATAGAACAAATACTTTAGAGCTTCAGCACACATTGATAATGTGCCTTTGGATCCCGCGGTTGGGAGAGTCCTTGAGGAGCTGAACAAGGTAATGCCACAAATGACGAAAATACCCCTTAGTGAGTTCAGGAAAATGTTTAGGGCATTCTTCGCATCGCAATCAAGAAGATCCATCTACAAGGTATATGATATAACGATACCAGGTACAGAAGCTAAGATACCGGTTAGGATTTACGTTCCCAGAGAAGGCACTGATCTCGGCATACTCGTTTACTTCCACGGCGGTGGTTTCGTACTTGGCGATGTTGAAACCTACGACCCATTATGCAGAGAATTAGCGGTCGCCTGTGATTGTGTAGTTGTTTCTGTGGATTATAGGTTAGCTCCCGAACATAAGTTCCCAGCAGCAGTTATTGACTCCTTCGACTCGACGAAGTGGGTTCTTGAGCATGCCAGGGAAATCAATGGTGACCCAGAGAAGGTGGCTGTCGGTGGCGATAGCGCCGGTGGTAATTTAGCCGCTGTGGTAGCTATAATGGCTAGGGACCAGGGACTAAAACCAAGCCTTAAGTACCAAGTACTAATAAACCCATTTGTCGGCGTTGATCCAGCATCATACACAATCAGAGAATACTCAACGGGACTATTCCTAGAACGTGAGGCAATGGCGTTCTTCAACAAAGCTTACCTAAGGAGTCCAGCTGACGCCTTCGACCCAAGATTCTCACCAATACTCATCGACAATCTGAGCAACCTACCACCAGCTTTAATAATAACCTCGGAGTATGACCCACTAAGAGATTCGGCAGAAACCTACGCCGCAAAACTCGCCGAGTCTGGCGTACCAACAATAGTCGTAAGATTCAACGGAGTAACCCATGGATTCTACGGATTCCCAATACCACACGCAAAGGCAGCGGTAGGACTAATAGGGACAACACTAAGACAAGCATTCTACGGCAAATACTAATCGCAGAACAAAACCGTATCAAATATTGGTCATGATGCAAAAAACATAAAAAACTACAATATACAGAAAAATGGGCCCGTAGCTCAGCAAGGTCCAGAGCGGCGGGCTCCAGACCCGTAGGTCGTGGGTTCAAATCCCACCGGGCCCACCAAATTAATGGTCAATTCCTCCTTACCATGCATATAGGCACGGGCCACCGTGCATATACCAGTATATATACGTGGCTATAACTAATTAAGCCTCCAGTGCACCAGTGGTTTGTTACCTACGCCGCAATGACTCTTAAATATTAAATCATAATTAAACCCAGACCCATGTTCATGTGGGTAGAATTTAAAAACTCTATAGAAAACTCTATAGTATTATAGCGTTTATGAAGACGGGTATCTCTAAATGGGTCTGGGTGGGTGTGGTAGTGGTGGTTGTTATAGTGGCTGCTGTGGCTGGCATTGTAACCACGCATAAACCAGCAACCACTGCGCCATCCACCACACCCACTACAGCAACCGTTAATTTTAATGTGGCTCCGCTGAGTGTTCCCATTTATGTTGTCGGCCCTGTTAGCCTCGTTGAGGAATTGGCCTCAGTTAGCGTTAATGCTTCCTTAATCAAGCCCATACCGCTTAACGCCCTACCCAGCTTACCTAACGGTAGCGTTGTTTTGGTTTACTGGCCTTTTATTAGCGGTGACGTTATTGTTGGGGATTCTGGGAGGGTGTACGTTGTTAACTTAACAAGCCCAGTATTCGGCTACCTGGCTTCAACGCTGGCTAGGGGAGGCATTGTTGGCATTTACGCAAACGCCAGCCTAGAGAATGTTGTCGAGTTCACGCTAGCATACGTATGGGCAAGGGCGGTGAACAATACGGCAATCGCTGGCGCAGGGCTAATAGACTACATGTTCGCATACCCAACAATACCAGTAAATGCGAAGGAACCAATGATAATCGTAGCCAGGTGGGTAAAGCCGAGAGGATTAGTGATAGGGCCAATATACCTAAGCCAACTACAGCAATTCATAGTAAACACAATGAAGCTTGTTAACGCGCCCCCAACCATTAACGGAGTCATCGACAACGAGGACCCATGCTATGCGGAGTATCAACAGTACACATCCCAACAGGGGACAGGGGTGTACACGAATGGTGAAAGCACACTAATATGGGCAGCACCAATGTTCTATGGTACAAGCGACAACGGTGTACAAGCCTACTACGATGGCAATGGTACATTCTACTGGGACACATGCCTAGCCGTAGGTAACTCAATATATGAGGTGCAGTATCCTGGGTATGCTCCAGCCTACTACCTACCAGCCCAAATTGTCGGCTATGGGGATTACTACGAGAACTCAACGATGTATAATAGTTCCTGGAATCCACCACCGACATCTAGTACATCCAGTTACACAGTATCATTTGGCATTACGGTTACAGGTATCCCATCATTATCCGTCGGCATTTCATTACCTTCAGGTACCAGTGAGAGCATCAGCGACTCACAAAACTCGGCCGCAGAAACAAGCCTACCTAGTGTTTCTATTATACAGGTGTCCAACATAACGTGGACATTCAACATATATCAATCTGCTCAAGCCGGTTTTCCAAATGCTTTTGAAGACATAACACCAGTCAACATATTCCTACCGAACTTTAATCAACTACAATCATATTATATTGTTTTTAATGTCGACTTCGAGAATTACGCCGTCACCTCTCAGGTTTTATGTGGATACTACACCACAGAGACCATTTGGGCCGACGTGGAATGGGACATTAATGTAGTGCCTCAATCAGCTACAACGGCGAACGTGACGGGAAGCCCGTCCATGTTAAACGCGTTACCTAACTACCCGTACGTATCGGGAGTATCGTCAAGCTTAGTATGGACTCCCTGCCCACCCTCTTAACGAACATTATCATTAGGTTAAAGCCTTAGGTCTCGATATGTTGAGAATTTTTAAGATTGCATGCAGTTCAGGGACGCGTATGGGTGGCGTTAATAAAAGGCCTAATAAGAGGATTGGTCCGAGACTTAATGGCTAGGTTTTTGCGTTTAATGAGGGTAGCGCGATTGTTGACAATGTTAAGATACCCGTTGAGGTGGCTAAGGTGTTAAGCGGCTGCTCATTAACAGGATATGCGGTTAGGGTTCGGCCATCATTGCGGCTATTGGTCACTTGGCTTCATCACCCCTATTCTCCTCCCCGTGCCATCTACGGGACTAACTTCCCCTCGAGGACGCGGGAAGTTTCACTTCCTCTACCTCCCCCAATAAATCTAATAAGCCAACCTCCTACAAGTTTGGCGTGATACTACTGTTAGTATTTCTGCTAAGGGAATTTGCATTACTTAACTGCCTTATCTGTGCTCAGTGACGCCTGGGCTCATCAGGTGTTCAGGCAAGGCTGAAGTCATCACATGATTTAACCATTATGTGCCCTATTTAAAGTATTTTTACGTTATTACAGTCGGTTTAGTTTTCTCTTTCTGAATCCTGTATATTAAGGTTTATAGTTCTTAGTGGAGTTGTTGATTGCGTATGGAATTGCCTGAGGCTTTAGTTGAAGCGCTTAGGAGGAGGGGTTTAGACATTGACTATGTTATTGATGCCTTGGTGGTGAGAAAGGACTTGGTGAACCGATGCCGATTTACCTGTAAGTCTAACCTAATCAATATTTACTTGTCATTAAGAAATCAAATAAATATCGTATCACTCATTTTAATTTAAGCTTATGATGAGTCCCTAGACCCTGAGACTTGATGAAGGACATCCTTACTGATTTCTGCTTACATGACTCACGCTGTTATACCACCGCTTGTTATGTACTCTGATATTCCATCACCGAGTAGTGCAAGTCCTATTACTACTATTGTTATTACTACTCCGGGTATTATCGCGTACCACCATGCTGGTGCCGGAAAGTATTGAAAACCCTCTGACACTAATCTACCCCATTCTGGGTATGGTGGTGGTACTCCAAAACCTAGGAAGCTTATTATTGAGTATGACAGTATTACGTTTCCCAAGTCTATTGTTGCGTAGGAAATGACTGGTGTCAGTACATTTGGGAATATGTGTTTAAATACTATACTTATTGTGCTTGAGCCTGAAAGCCTTGCAGCATCGATGAAGTGCTGTGTCTTCACTCTAAGAGTCTCAGCTCTGAAGAGCCTTGCATAAGTTGGCCACCAGACAACCATTAGGGCTATTGCTGCATTTATGGCGCCTCTGCCTATGGCTGCCTCTACAGCAAGTGCAAGGATTATTGCTGGAAATGCCAAAAACATGTCAGTAACTCTCATGCCAGCTTCTTCAACATACTTACCGAAATATCCAGAGATCATACCTATTAGACCTCCTATGAGAACTGCCGAACCCACAACTAGAATTGATATTAATGCTTCGGTTGGTGTACCATAGAGTATTTCGCTAAATAAGTCCCTACCTAGATTGTCAGTACCGAATAAATGAGTAATAGATGGCGGTTTAAAGGCAGCAATGTATTTAACCGCAAAGGGATTATAGGGTAGTAGTGCCCATCCAAGTGCAGGATTATGGAGGACCATACCTAGTAATTGCAGAATACCCTCTATTATTGCCCAGCCGTAGAATACTACCGTTATTATAAAGCCAATAAGTGTTGGTGGATTATGGATCATGTAAGTCATAAATAATCTCAGTGCTGAAGGTTTACGTTCTTTGACAATAGTAACTTGGATTGCCATGTTGGGTCACTACTCAAGTTTTATTCTAGGGTCTACAATGGCGTATAGTATATCGGCTATTAAATTTAGTATGACTACACCAATGGCTACTATAAACGTTCCAGCCATTACTAAGGGGTAATCCTGCTGGTAAAGGGCTTGTGTTAGTAGCCATCCCATTCCTGTCCATGAGAATACATCCTCAATAACAACAGCTCCTGCAAGTAACGAAGCAAATGTTAATGCTAGAATTGTTATTGCCGGTATAAGTGCATTCCTTAGCATGTGTCTAAAAACAATGTCTCTTTCCCTAAGTCCCTTCATTATTGCTGTTCTTATGAAAGGTTTTGAAGCAATGTCGATCATACCATTCCTAATGAGTCTTGATATTATACCAAATGCCACAAGAGCCAGCGCAGTAGCCGGTAAAATTAGATGCCTAAGGCTTGACCAGAAGTATATCCAATCACCCTCAATTAATGCGTCAATTGTGGGCATACCGGTTATTGGTTTTGGTGGAGATAATAATGGATTTGCTAACCCAGTGGCTGGCAAGAGTTTCAATCCATATGCTATTGCTAATTGGAGAAGCATTGCAACAAGGAATGGTGGCATTGACCAAGTTACTAGATAGAATGCCCTAATTGTATAATCCGTTGGTGTATTCCTATGTACAGCAGCTATAGCGCCCGTTAAAATACCTATTATTACTATTACGATCATGGCAAATATCGTAAGTTCAAGAGTCCTTGGGAAGTAAACGTCTATTAACTGTATTATTGGTTGATGGTACATGGGATCCTCACCCCAATTCCCTTGAAGTACAGTTACTAGAAAGTAGTAGAATTGAACATAAACAGGGTCATTCAAGTGATACTCCCTAGTTATTGCCTCAACTATTGAGGGTACAGGATGTGGACCTGCCCACGCAACTGCCGGATTTGGAGTTATTACATGAGTTATTATAAACATTATGAAAATCACACCAAGCACAGTAATGACCATATTTATACTTCTCCTAATTAGAAAAGATGCAAGGCCCATTATTACAAAAAATAATAATTAATTTTTAAGTTTAACTCACTTATATATAAATTGACTATGAACTGCCTGTTATTGTATATATTGGTGTGTAGTTTATACAAGTACCTGTTCCATTATAGAAGTACATTGTTGGGTAGTAGAATCCAGTTATCAATGGATTAACCAGTATGCCACATACATATTTATACGTAAAACCATAGAATGCCGGCTCATATAACCATATATATGGCACATCCTTATATACCTGAGCGTAGATTTGTTCCATAAGCCCGACTCTCTGTGTTATATTTGTCGTAAATACTGCCTCTGTGGTTAAAGTATTGACTAGTGAATTATTGTACCAAGCCTCATTGCCTGTAATACCTCCAAAATCAACATTGAGTATGAACCAAGCCTCCTGAGCTACTGGATCCCACCAATCTGGGTACCAATCAAGCAGGAAGAAACCTGGATATTGCGGAGATGTTGGCGGATTCTCCATGGCAGAAACCAAGTAACTCACTGGTACGCCCTCAAGTATTACATTGACACCAATGTTACTGAGCATTTGCTGTATCATTTGAACCTCTTGTGTGAATGTTAAGTCAGTGCTTATGTACCATAAATGCACAGTTAATGGCTTACCGTTTGGATTTATCACAGTCCCATTTGGTAATGTAAGCTGGAATCCGGCACTTGCCAATAATTCAATTGCCTTATTTGGATCATAAGGATATGGCGGTAAATTACCTGGGTTGTAGTATGGATTAGGTGGATATGGCGGTATTGGACCTAGGTATGGCGCGCCAAATCCCTTTAATACTGTGTCTATTATTTCTGTGGTATTAATTGCATATGCAAAGGCTTCCCTCACCACAGTTAAGTTGTATGGGTATCTCTGTGTGTCAAATACTAGGAATACATCACCCCCTGACCAAATAGGTCCATACATGACCACGTTTGGTATTGATAAAACCGTTGATAAATATATTGGTGGTGGTGATTCATGTGGACTGGGATCTATCGCTTGTGCAGATCCTGTCTTAAATGCTAATATTTCTTCGTCAAAACTTGTGTAGTACTTAATGACTATATTCTGAATATGGGCTGGCGTAAGCATGAAGTTTGGTGGGTTCTTTGCAGCCCAGTAATTTGGATTAGCCGTTAGTACTATTTCCTCACCAGGTATGTACTGCTTAAGTGTATATGGCCCACTGCAAAGCATGTTTGTGCTTAGATAGGATGTTGTTGAGTCTGGCTGTACGCCACCATTTTGATCAACGAATGTTGGATCAACGATCATCGCCCAGGAACCAGACATTACGCCTAGGTAGTCATAATATGGCGCTAGCAGGTTGAATTGTATTTCATATGGTCCCTTAACCACTGCTGCCTGGTCTGGGTATTCCATTAGTTCCACTATTGATTGATTATGCACATTAAAGTTGCTTAGTACATTGGCTAGGGCGTAGGCACACTCCTCCTCATAACCAGTTAGGTTGGTCTGTGGGTTCGGGAACTGAAGACCAAAGATCTGCTCCATAGCACGACAAACACCCCAGGGAGTAGCATATCCAGTCACACTGGCCGTTGTCCCGTTGTATAGCAAGTCGAGGAAATTGAATGCGCCAAATTGGTTCATGACTATTGACCTATAGATGCTGAACCAAACCGTTGTTGCATTTATTTGATCGCCATTCTGGAAATAAGCTCCCTGCCTTATGTAGAAGGTCCAGTTAAGGTAATTACTGGATATTGTCCAGTTGTAGGCTAAAGATGGTAGGAATGTCGATGGGTCCGTGCCATTAAATATCACTAGTGTTTGATAGCATGAATATAATACCTCCATGTCCTGAGTGTATGCAGCTATTGCTGGGTCTAGGCTATCTGGTGGTGTCGTCTCTGCAACAATCAGTGTATTATTCGATGGCGGCGTTATTGTGGTAGTCGTCGTTGGAGTAACCGTTGTAACATTCGAAGGCGTGACGGGTTTTGAGACCTTGGTGGGTGGTTTATATAACATATAGGCCGCCACACCAATCACTATTATCACTATAATTACTGCAATTGCTACTGTCGCGCTTTTTGATAGACCCTTTCTCATCATATTACTAACTATAATTATTAATTAGTTTTTAAGTTTTCCATGTTCAATTCAATTATAAAATGGTTATTACACTATTATCTATTTCCGTGTGAAAAAATACAATTTATCATATGAACATTATATGGAATTATTTCTTTACATATAACCAACACGAAACCCTAATGCCCTTCTCTGTTTTTATCATGGGTGGTTCCTTTTCTTTGCAAATATCCATTCTGAATGGGCATCTTGGGTAAAATCTGCATCCCTTTGGTGGATTAACGAGGCTACCAACCTCCCCTGTTGGCGGCTTTAAATCTGGCTTGGCTATATCGGGTACTGACTCTATAAGTGCCTGCGTATACGGATGTAGTGGCTCCTTAAGGATTATTCCAGTTTCTCCTATTTCCATGATCTTACCCATATACATAATCATCGAGATATCACTCATATATCTGGCCACAGCTATATTATGAGTTATTAGTAGGTATGTTAGGTTATGGCGCTGTTGCAAATCGAGTAATAGATTGAGTACTTGAGCTTGCGTAGAGGCATCTAGTGCTGAGGTTGGTTCATCAAGGACCACGAATTCTGGATTGGTAATTAAAGCCCTTGCAATGGCAACCCTCTGTCTTTGTCCACCTGATAGTTCGCTTGGCCTTCTTGTAGCTAATGATGAGTAATCCAACCCAACTTCATGCATTATTTTAGCCACTGTCTCGTCAAGCTCCTTACCCTTAACGCCCCTATTTCTTAGTGGTTCTCCTACTATGTCCTTAATTCTCATTACTGGGTTAAGGCTTGAATATGGATCTTGAAACACCATTTGCAACCTTGCCCTTACGTTTTGCAAATTCCTACCTCTTACGTTTGTGATATCAATATCATGAAAGTATATCTTACCTGATGTGGGATATTCAAGTGTGACTAATAACCTACCTAGTGTTGTTTTTCCACTTCCAGATTCACCCACAAGTGCCGTTGTTTTCCCCTTCATGATTTCAATATTCACGTCATCCACGGCCCTAACAAAGAGGGGCTTTTCCATTAAGATCTTGTTTATTATACCGTAATTCTTAGCCAAAAACACCTTGGTTAAGTGTTCAGTCCTTATGATCACATCATTGACCATACAAATGACACCTCACGTATACATTACCTACTCTAACAAGGTTTGGAATTACCTTACTACATACATCCTTAGCATTTGGGCATCTTGGGTGAAATCTACATCCTGTTGGTGGATTCATTAGGTTGGGTACGGAACCGCCTATCATTGGTAATTTACCCTCAGCCTTACTTACCCTAGGTATGCTGTTCAGCAATGCCTGTGTATATGGATGCCTTGGTTCATAGATAATATCTTTCATGGTTCCTAGCTCCATTAATTGTCCGGCATATAATACCATGATTGAATCACCTATTATTGATGCAACCACTATATCATGGGTTATAAACAGGATTGAAATACCATAATCTCTCTTCAAATCCTTAAGTAACTTAAGTATTTGTGCTTGTACAGTAACGTCTAGTGCCGATGTAGGTTCATCAGCAATATACAACTTGGGCCTCATGAGTAATCCCATGGCTATCATAATCCTCTGTATTTGCCCACCGGATAATTGATGAGGATATCTATCAATTATTAACTCAGGATCAGTCATCCTAACATCTCTCAGTACTTTCATTATTTCATCGATGGCCCTATTTTCATCAAAACTATTACC
Organism: Vulcanisaeta moutnovskia 768-28; assembly: GCF_000190315.1. NCBI lineage: Archaea > Thermoproteati > Thermoproteota > Thermoprotei > Thermoproteales > Thermoproteaceae > Vulcanisaeta > Vulcanisaeta moutnovskia. The sequence continues at coordinate 2,139,246 of NC_015151.1, read as the reverse complement.
CTCTCTTTCATATCTTACCTTTAATGCTTCTAGTAATTGATCCTTGATCTTAAATACAGGATTTAGGCTAGTTGCTGGTTCCTGAAATACCATAAATATGCCTGTGCCTCTTATTTTTCTAACTGAGTCATTACTCATATTCAATAGATCCAAACCATCAAATATTATGGATCCATTAGCATATGCTGCATTTGGCGGTAATAACCTAGCTACAGCCAATGCCAGTGTTGACTTACCGCTTCCAGACTCACCAACAACTGCCAATGATTCACCCCTATCAATACTAAAGGTCACGTCCTCAAGCGCATGAACAATACCAAGCGGTGTCTTATAGGCCACACTTAGATTCCTAACTTCAAGAAGTGCCATATTTAATGATTTAATATATGATTTCAATATTTTTAAAGTCTTACTTCATTAACTATGTCTAAATGCCAAATTATGATAATTGTATTAAACCTGAGGTAATGAAGACACTTATTAAAGGCACAATAATTTTAGTAATATTCTCATTATTTCTCGATATAGTACCATCAAAGTTTATAAATTACATAATCTTTGTGATTCTATGGTACATATTACTTAGCACGTATATGCTATGGAAAAGAATGCACAAGTATTGTATAAATGAGGGCCATATAATCATAAGAGGATTAATAGGAGTTAGGTCCGTAAATGCTTCAGAAATAATTGATTGTTTCATATCCCAGGGCATACTCGCCAAACATTTTAACTGCGGTTCAATATACCTGGTTCTGCAAGATAACAAGGTAATAATCATAAGAGACATTCCACAACCAAATACTTACTATAGCATATTGTGTAAGAATCTGAGTAATAGAAACAGTACGTAATATCTATAAATCCAGCTAAAAGTCTTATACTAATGAGCCTATCTGAGGATACCATTACTAAGGTCCTTGATTTAGCCCTGAGCAGCGGTTCTTCGTATGCCGAGGTTAGGTATCAGGTTGATACCGTTAGATTTGCCAATGTTAGGAATGGAGCGCTTCAATCATTAAGCAGCTACTCCTATGGTGGTATTTCGATTAGGGTCTTGGTTAATGGTATGTGGGGTTTCGCTGCTACGAGTAGTACTGATTGGGATTCTGTCAGAGATGCCGTGGGTAGGGCTGTGTCATTGGCTAGGTCTGTGGCTAGGCTTAGGAGGAGGAAGGCGACGATTAGTAGGGAGAGGCTTGCCAGGGTTTCGTATGATATTAGTCAGAGGGTTAAGGTTGAGGATTTATCGAATGAGTATCTGATTAAGTATTTGAGCGAGCTTGATACTCACACTAATGTTGAGTCCAGGATTAGGGTTAGGAACCTATTCCTTAGCGCTACAGTTACCGAGAAGCTAATTGTAACTAGCGATGGAGCCTATGTTAGGAGTAAGATACCTAGAGTCTACCTATTCGGCTCATTAATAGCCTATGACCCACAGAGCGGCAGTTTCCAGAGAAATATTGAGTTTGGTGGTTCAGGTGGCTTTGAGGTGTTGAGTGATATTGAGGATGAGATTGACAGGGAAGTCAATGTTATTAAGGACGTGCTTGACAAGGCTAAGCCACTTCCTCATGACGAGGCCATGGACGTAGTACTAAGCTCTGAGTTGGCGGGTATAATGGTTCACGAGAGCATAGGCCACCCGCTGGAGTTAGATAGGATCATGGGTAGGGAGGGCGCTGAGGCCGGCGAATCGTATGCCAGACCAGACTACCTAGGCAGTTATAAAATTGGTAGTGACCTGGTCACAATAATTGACGATCCAACAATACCCAATAGCTACGGCTTCTACATAGTCGATGAGGAGGGGGTCACTGCCAGGCCAAGGTTCCTAGTTAGGAATGGCATGATTAATGAATTCCTAATGAATAGGGAGTACGCATCATATATCGGGTTAACAAGCAATGCCGCCGCTAGAGCTAGCGAGTTCGATAAGGAGCCAATACCGAGGATGGCAAACACGTACCTAGCGCCAGGTAATTGGAAGCCTGAGGAAGTAATCAGGGAGACTAGGAGGGGACTGTACATTGCTTCATACACTGAGTGGAACATTGATGATAAACGCTGGTTTGGGCGTTATGGAGGTTTTGAGGCATATTACATAGAGAATGGAGACTTGAAGTTCATGGTTAGGGAACCATTCATCGAAGTCGACACAAAGACATTATGGAGTAACGTGGATGCGGTGGCCAATGATCTCAGGTTCTACCCAGGAACCTGCGGCAAAGGTAACCCAGAGCAGGGGGTACCAGTCTATTTAGGCGGACCCACATTCAGGGTAACTAATGTTAGGGTTTTTAAGGCTCCGCGCTAGTGCCCTTCGATATGTTTAAATCCCTGATTAATACGTACGGTGCCGTGCCGGGTAGTGGTGAATCCCACCAATAAACCTGCCTAGCCTCCTTACTTGAGTCAATGAAGTTCCTAAGTAATGACCTGAAGGAATCCGCAATCCTTAATCCACGTACCCTAGCACTTAACTTACTATTCCTAACAAGGAAGGCTGCGTCCCTGACGACAGTCGAGAATACGCCCTCCTTAACGTTTTGGAACCTCGTGTACCAATTATTAGTAACTACAATGCCATTACCAAGCTCTACCGCTATAGCCTCAACATCATTGGACAATCGTCCTGTGCTTATCGCAACATGCCTTGGCCTAGGCCTTAACCAATTACCAACTGCGTGGCCTGTGCTGATTGTGCCGAACTTAACAGCTGTCCTATTATTATGCAATAACCCAGTGAGCACACCCTTCCTTATAACCTCCACATTCATCGCCTTATTACCCTCGTAATCAAAGGACTCAGACCCAAATGCATTTGGGTCATTCGATAGGTCAGTTATTGATAGTCCCTCACTAGCTATTGAATTGCCAATATCACTCTTAGATATACCTGTCATCTCAGTTATTACGGAATATGCATTAAACCACATAGCCATCATTACACCGTATAAATGACCCGATACCAACGGACCAAGAACCACATTATACTTACCACTACTTACTCTCTCCTCGGGTAAATCCTTGGCCAGCCTTACTAAGTGACCTGCTTCGACACCCGCAATTCTTGGTTTAAACCCATCCAGAGTATTGGATATAGACACTGACGTGGCAGTTAAATCATCAATAAAGGCCCTAATTGTGAGTGTCACGAAGGATGCACTATCCTCAAGCTCAAGCCCAGCACTATCAACGTAGTAACGCTCCTCAACACCAAATGTCATTGCACCGGCATTCCTCTGTGAACCTTCACCGAGTGATGCTTGAATTGCATCATTTAATCCATCAATTAACTTGTCGGTTTCTCTCTCAATCCTATTATCATACTTACCAATTAGTTGACTTGGCTTTTCGCCGTGGGTTAATGGTACATAGAACTCATCCTCAGGTATGTTACTTAACTCCTTAATTAACTCATAGACCTTATTCTTAATAATATTTATGTCGGCAATTGAGAGTGACGCCGTTAAATACCTCTTTGACTTGGCAATGTATATCGCTGTCTCGTGAGTTACCCAGTTATTTGCTATCGTAGGTTCATTATTAGCAAACCTAATCATTGACCAGCGAATCCTTCTATATATTATTATGGCATCATCAATTAAACTCTTAACATCCCTAATGATGCTGCTTAAATCGTCTAATGAAACCACATGCTATATTAATGAGAGGGTATTTAACGTATTCCTCAACGAGTTGCAACACTTAAATATTGCCATACTAAACTGAATCTTGAGGCAGACCTATGGAGGCTACAACACAATTAAGGAAGAGCATAGGGTGTAAAGCCACAAATAAGGGATTACTTAAGGTCCTTGCAGCGGCCCAATTGGGTCTTGCGTTATTACTTTCCTTATTTACAACGGTTATTGATCCTCCATCATTAATAAATATCGCAATCGCATCCTTCACATAGAGTTAAGCATACTCAGCGCTCTTTTCTTTAATTTACTAACGTATACACCGCTCATTCATTATTAAATTCTCACCTAATTAATTACTTTAACCTCCTGCCGATTGCAATTATTAATAGGAACGACCTAGTGAACTTAATGTCAAAGTAAGGAGTTAATACACTGGTTAGGCATTTTTCATTGCATGAATGATCCCCTAATGCCCTGACTCTATCGGCATCGGCCTCAACAACTATGAATACTGAGCCGGGTTTCAACGAATCACGTATATTCCTAATGGATGATGTGTGGTCGCCCCAGTGATGTAATGTGAACATAGCTACAGCTGCATCGAACCTCTCCGGTATGGTTGGTAATGCCCAACTACCTGCGTTAACAAAGTCAGGTCTCCAAAACCTCCTGGCCTGCCTAAGCATTGGTAGGCTTACGTCAACACCAACTACGTAATAACCATTATTACTTAATATGCTGGCTAACCTACCCGTGCCAGGTCCTACTTCGAGCACTTTTGCAGGTGGTTTCACGTACTTCCTAAGTGTATTTGCCGTTATTCTATAGCCCCATAATAATAACGTATCTAGAAGCCTATATATCCTGGCCATTTTTTCATTAAATTGCTCAAAATACCCATAATTACTTGTCATTACTGCTGTGTATTGTTTAAGGCTAAATTACTAACTCGTGAGTATAATAATTATGAACAGGACCCTTAACTGTGCGTAATTATGAAGTATATAGTTATTGTGGCATTATCGCCATAATTAACCACAGGACTTGGTTGTATGAGAATGGATATGTAGTAGTTACCTGGCGACAGCAGAATTTCCTTTGAATCCGTGTATGATTTCCCATTATTTATTACATGTAGTATTCCCACATATTGACCATCGGGTCTTTGGATATACAGCCAGACATTATTAATGCCATTGCCAAGGTAGTAAACATTCACGAGCCTGATTACCTCAGTCTGTGGGATGTTTATCTCTTCGGCGTCATTATAATAAATATATGAGGCGTTGGTTAATTGAATGTGAATATTAAATAAATGGTAATAGTGCTGTTGCTGTGCTGAGGCCATTACGTTAGCTATGGCGAGTATTATTAATGCCAGTATCAATGCCATGAATATTGTTTTCACAATTATTTTACTTTCTATTTTTAGTATTTAAATATTTCTATTACTATTGAAATAATATTTTATAAAATAATAATATAGTCGGAATATTTCCAATAATAATTAGTATTTATAAATCTAATTTTTAAATTAAAAAGTATAAAATGCGCAAAAGTGATTATGATACGTTAATTGGTAATATTGATATCCTCGTTGAGGTTGTATACAAATTCAACTCCTTTAATCATAACAATGTATGTTCCACTTACTGTTGTCATTCCCGTGAAGTTCATTGGTAATTGTATCTCCTCAATAATGATGTAATTACCGGGATTTAGGTTAAAGATCGTATCATTAGGGTACATCGCTACCAAAGCATTACTTGCATTAAGTATCATTAATGTTAATTGCACTGGTTCCTGCGCATTTATGTTAAGTTCTACTGTTATTGGGCGTGTAATGATTACCCTTGCCAGGGTTATGTTTATGGTTCCCGTATTATTAACGTAAATAATTACTGATTTACTAATTGAAGCACTTATGTAAAGACCTGTTGGTCTATTTATGAAATTACTTATGTACTGAGATTGAGCTTGTTCTATACTAATTGGTGGGTTTGTTACATTGATTGATGTCGTTACGTATTTATAATATACAGCGCTTGCTAGGGCTATTAACGCCATAACCAGTATCATGATTATTAAAAATAGCTTACGCATATTCACCCGCCAATGGTTTGCCTGGTTTACCTTTAATAAGCGCTTTGGAGATGGCCAGTATTATTCCCTGTTCAGTACTTAATTCCGTGATCGATGATCCATCAAAGTAAATGAAACCTTTATCTGTAAATGATAAGTATTCCTTAACACCTTCAGGTCTTCCCGTATTACTTGCCGTAATTGCCATATCCCCAATAATCAATGCATTATTAATTATTGAATACTGAATACCAATCCTATCCAGAGCTTTCCTAATTGCGTTGATGGGGCCTTCAGACCTCACCATTAGCAATGTCTCCTCAATGATTGTCATCCTCCTCACAGTAATCCACCTAGCCCTAGTTACTGCATTTACTGAAGTTACTATGATTAAGAATACCAATATGTATAATGGTATTCCAAAGTACGTGGTATATGGTATTCTAATGTACATGTAACCGGTCTCCGTACTAAGCACCGAATAACCACCGTAGAATAAGTACCTACTCTGGAAGATGAATACTGTGATTATTAACATAATGGCTAATGATAACGTGAATAGAGATAGGTAGAGGGAATACCTGCTATTTCTCCAGGCAATTGGTATTAATGCTGAAGTAATCACATAGATAAGTGCTGCAATTGAATTTGGTAGGATTAGGAAGTACTTATGGCCTAGGAAGGTTATGGAGAAGCCGAGTGGTGTTAATTCCTGGGTATATATATTGGACCTTAAGCACCAAAGCGGTGCTAAGAACCAAGAGATTACGAATATCAATGCAATAATCAATTGAATGATAACTTCTAGCCTCACACTAACCACCAGTTATGAATACCCTATATAACGTTAACTGCGACGTCATATTAATGGTTGGGTAAACATAGGTAACACTAACCGGTAAGTACAGGGTATAGGTATGACCGTTCACTAATGAGCAGGAGAAAACCCTGGCATTCGGAATAGTGCCTAGGTTAATCGTAATGACTGTATTGTTAATGCCAGGGGTTATGTATGTTGATAATGGAATGTTACCAATTACATAAAATACATATGATGATTGAGTATCATCTACTAGGGTAATGTTTGATATTTCATTTATCATAATTGGTACTGGTGTTGAGTATGAAATCAATATATTAAGTATGCAATCACTATACTCCACATTACTTATCCAGGTATTGATCCTCACGCTTATTGGTGCAACCAGGAAGAAGCCTATGTACATTGGGTCGCCATAAAACGTTCCACTAACCAAGCCCTTAATTCCTATGGTACTTAGGTTAACATATTGAGGTAATAACGGGTACTTTGCTTCAAGAGTTAGAGGCCCAATGGTACTTAATTGTGCTGATTGTCCTGTTTCAAGGATACTTGCGTATCCTCCCGTGATTGTTATATTACCTGTTGCATTAATTATAACTAGCTTAACGATTAGACCTTCACCCGATACTGTTGTATTCTCAACATCTACATACGGTGTGATCATGGTTGCCGGGTGTATACTTGATGTGAATTTAACCGCGCCATAGGTTATTATGAGAGCTATTAATGTTAGGATTATGGATAATAAAATAAAGGTTTTGAAGGGGGTCATTTTAATCAACCAAATTACTAACCGCTAATTGGTGGTAATGGCACTGTCGCATTACTCATAATATTGTAACCAAAGTATAGTGTCACTGTTTCAGATTCGCCAGTACTTAACGACGCTATTGGTTGAGCTATTACTGATATGAGATAAGGCCCTGTATTCAATGCGCAGGCATTAGTTGTTCCTTGTATTGGTTCTGCATTTGCTATTATCGTGAAACTACAGACGGACTGCCCAGTATATGCATTTTGAATAACTATTGTTAACTGCTCAATTATTGGTGTGCCACTAATTGTAACATTAGTTATGTATATCCAGCCTGGCGTATTAGCAAGTAATCCAAGTGCATGGTAGAAGTAGGTATATGATGCGTTAGTAAGTTGTATCTTGGCGGTGAATCCCTGGGATGTCGCTGTGAAATTCGCGTAATTGCCTGCATAGCTATTTAATGGTACGGTGCATGTGGTGCCCGTTGGCGTCGTATACGTGAAGTTCTTACCGCTATAGAAGGTTAGTGGTGCTTGAGATACTGAGGCCGTTATTACACCCTTATAGTAATAGATCACATCAGCTAGTGCAACAACACTGATTAACATTAGAGCTATCGCTGCTATTAGTAGGTATTTTCTTGTTTTTCCATTTATTTTAAATGTTCTCATACAATTAATATGTTAAGTTTTTCTTTTTAAACTTTTCTTATAAATTAGGTATTTATTTTTAGTAATATTTATTCTTCATTGTTTTAGAAAATGAACATAATCAAGAACTAACCTGCAACTGGAGGTAATGGTATTGATTCATTATTAACAACATTACATGCTAAATAAAAATCTATTGATTCACTTTGTCCAATATATAGCGGAATTATTGGTTGAACAAACACAGAGATATAGTACGTACCTGGTTGTAATGTGCATCCAGTTGTTGGTGGTATAATTACGTAATGAGATCCTGGTGAGCAGGCATACTCATACTCCTCATTTAGCTGATTAAAGTAGTTCTGTAAATTAGTAACTTCTGTTATGTTAGTACTTGATATGGCATTATTAGTCATTGTAATGACTTCATCTGACGTTAATGGGTAATTCATTGTGGCGGAATTCTCAAGTGCAGTAACCGCCTGAAATAGCAATAGCTCAACCTTACCACAATAACTACTTGGTTTATATGGACCTTCACTCGGGAAGTATAGCGCCTGGAGCAGTGTGTAGTTGCTTAGTTCAGTGCAGTATTGGTTTAATGCAGTGAATACTGAGCCAAGGGTTTCATTTGGTGGGTATTGTGAGGACCATGGTGGTATTGAGGCATGGTTTTTCCAATAGCCTGCTGTACATGATTGATAGGTTTGTAATGGTGTAGGCATTGCCTTGTAAATTACTGGCAGTATGCAGTATGTTTGGTTTTGTGGTGTTGTTATGTATAGCCACAGGTTATTTATTAATTCATTACTTACTGTTACGTTAGTTACGTAGAGCCAGCACCAGGAGTACACGTTCATCCCAAGCACTTGGTAGTAATAGGCATATGAGGCGTTGGTTAATTGTATTGTTAATGAGAACCCTGTTGGCGTTATACTTGTTGCTATGTAGGGTGGTACGTAACCATTGGGGCCTGGGAAAAAGGTTAGTGGTGCCTGGGATACCGTAGCAGTTATCACACCTTTATAATAATAAACTACGTCAGCTAGCACTAATACGCTTATGGCTAATGCCATGAACATTAGTATCAGCGCTATTCTACTGTATTTTGCGTTTCTGATTTTCTCTGTGAACATTATATATCAATTATTTGTTTTCTCTTTTTAATTTTTCTCTTCATTCTAGTCCTTAAAAATATGGGAATATCTTGGCAATAATATTTAAAGTGGCGCTTTAATGATTCATGGATTGTGAATATAAGGGAATTTATAAATACGATTAAAGGATATGGATTACTGAATGCATTAATAATGGAATTACTTAGAGATAATGATGCTTATAATGAGCTATCCAGGTATTTCGTAATAACTAATACCAATAATGACCTATTTCTAAGGCCGATTGGTATTGTTAAGCATGGGCTTAATGATGATGTGGTAAAGTCCTCACCTATGGGTGTTGATGGATTAATTGAGATCTTTGATGAGTTCATTGATGGGTTAAGGAATATTGATGGATTCTCACATCTAATAATAATTTCACTACTTAATAAAGTAACTAAGGAACAGCAGAAGGTACTTGTTGTTAGGCCTAGAAGACTTGTGAGGTTCGGTATTGCTGCTAATGAGTTGCCTAAGATCGGCGTATTCGCCACCGATTCACCACATAGACCCAATCCAATTGGACTTAGTATTGTTAAGCTCGTTAATAGGGATGGTAGATTCCTCAGGGTTTCTGGGCTTGATCTATTTGATGGAACACCGATACTTGATATTAAACCGTATACACCCGATAGGTCTGTTGGGATTAATGACTTAAGGACACCAAACTGGTATTCTGCGCTTTGGAAGAGGATTGGTGGTGGCGTTATTTAACTTCAAATAAAAGTTTATAATTCTAAGTTTGGACATTAATTGCTTGATAGCGATGGAGAGGATTGACCAAGTGATTAAGGAGACACTGAGGTATCACGTTATTAATGAGGTTAATAGTAGGATTAGGATACGCATTACTGATGACACAAGGGCTAAGTTGATAAAGGCAAGTTATGGAATTTACAACCACTCTACGGTGGAGCTATGTCACTGGACAAAGAGCGCTCTTGTAAAGGGACAGAGCTGTTATAAGTTTAAGTTCTACGGTGCGCCAGCCGGTGGCTCACATAGATGCGCTGAGTTTAGCCCGGTGGGTATGATATGCAGTAATAGGTGCGTCTACTGCTGGAGGCCGACCGAGTCCTTTGACTCCTTCATACCCAGTGAGGACTTGGTTGATGATCCCGAGGAGATTGTTCAAGGAATACTTAGGGAGAGGTATAGGCTATTGACTGGCTACTTCGGAAACCCAAAGTCCAAGGACAGGGCTAAGGAGGCCTTGGTGCCAACACACTGGTCAATATCGCTATCCGGAGAACCAACTCTGTACCCAAAGCTACCGCAGCTCGTTAGGTACCTCAAGGGTTTACCGAGTACCAAGTCCGTGTTCATAGTCACGAACGGGGAACACCCAGAAATGCTTGAGAGAATGCAACGTGAGGATGCATTGCCAACGCAGCTTTACCTGTCATGCAATGCGCCGAATAAGGAGTTGTTCTATAGGATTAATGTGCCGGTTATGTATAGGGAGGATGCATGGGAGAGGTGGTTGAGGAGCCTTGAGTTACTTAGTAGGTTGAATACGAGGACCGTTATTAGGATAACCCTGATAAGGAGCCTTAACTACGACTTCAAGTACATATCCGAATTCGCAAAGCTCATGCTAATCGGCAACCCACACTTCATTGAGGTTAAGTCCTACATGCACCTAGGGCACTCAACCTTCAGATTAAAGAGGAGTGACATGCTTAGGCATGAGGAGGTTAGGGAGTGGGCTATGAAGTTACTTGATGAGATTAACAGATTGGGTGGTAACTTCAGACACATGGATGAGGATGAAGCAAGTAGGATTGTTGTAATACAGAATATGAGTAGATACATTGATAGGTGGATTGTAAGACCCGAGGAGCAACGTAAATACAGCAATTACGTTTAATCATATTAAAAGTTTCCATGAATCAACCTGCTTAATCGTGCCATCACCATGAATGTAATATTTATGGTATTCGCCATTATCTAATACATAGCAATTACCAACGATGTTCGGTTTATAATAATCAATTACTGTTGATGATGCGTAAACAAAGCCTCCAGGTACCTCACATCGATAAAGCCTATAATACTCCTCTCTAAGGGTTTTCTTATAATCATCAACAACCCTATAATAACTACCAATAATAAGACTAATCAAGTCATCCCTAACTAATGCAATACCAAGATTAGCTCCAGACCTGGTGAACCTTAGTATCCAACTCAAGTCATCCCTAGTGATGTCGCCTTTAATCCTTCTCGCGAGAGCTAGGTTCGCTATATACGTATCATTAAACCTAACTGCATAATCTCTGCCAATACCGACCTCCTTGGCGATATCATCCCTGTAAAACGAGCCATTATGAATCATGTAAAGCTCAAAGCCATCAGCAGTCTCGGTCTTAACAGGATGAGTCGAGAACACATTAATTGGCGTACCGGTACTTGCTGCCCTGGCGTGCATCATCATTAAAACAGTACTATCATACGCACTACTTAGAAAACCACTTACAATATTAATTGCATCATCCATAAATATAGCCCTAACACTCCTGTGATGCAGAGTAGATGAATTATTAACCCTGATAAGAAGGGCTCCCCAACCATCGCTATGTTTTTCCTCATTAAGGAAGTCCTTACCATATGGGTCCATTGAAGCTGCCTGCACTAGGCTCCTACCTATACTGACTAGCGTTTCTTTAGCATTGCTGAACTTGCCAACAGCAACAACAAACCTACACATACCTGCCTGATCGAGATAATGAGAAATTAATAAATGTTTTGTGTTCTACAATTGAACATAAAACTTATTAGGAAGTATACCAAAATAAACAATTATTATGTTTACCATAGCATTTATATCAGCAAGCGGCGGTGCAGGAAAAACAACTCTAGCTATAAACACAGCCGCATCTTTAGCTATCGATGGTCGCAAGGTCCTATTCATAGATTTCGATCCATCAGCAATGGCAACCCGTGTATTACTGGGTAGGACATTCGACGAATGCAATTTAAAAACCCTAATGAAAAAGCTCGTTGATTACAGCAGGGGCTACTCAAGGAATATGCCCACAGTTAGCGAATGCCTGCATCAGCATAAAATACCAGGAAATAACGCAGCTTTCCACGTATTACCTGGAGGTAACTTAGACGAAATTAGTAACGATATCAAAAATGTACCAAATTGGGGATCATTACTTAAGGTACTCGTTGATAAAATAATGGAAGAGATGAGTTACGACTTCGATGTAATAATTCTAGACTCACCCAATTGGGTATATCAATTCTTTGAAATGACATTTTCATTAGCTCCACTTTATGTAGCTATCACGAGACCTGGCATTCAGGAGATTACTAAATTCATAGATTTCCTTAGGCAAATTATGGATATGCTATATAATCAGAAAATATTCGTACCAAGCAATAAGAGGTATGACAGCCTAGTATCATACATTGTTAACCAATATAGATCAAATATGAAGGCTCAAGACGTCATGAAAACTTGGCGTGAAGCAAAAGAAATAGTAAGTAAGGCATTCCCAAATATTCGGCCATTAACTAATAATAAACCTGATAAGTATTACGGCAAGGAAAACACAGAATTTGTGGGATTTAAACATGTGGATGACATTTCCCTAGATTCATATGTGGAGGACGGCCCACTATACACCAGAAAGTATAAGGAAGAAGATAAAATAAAGCCTATAAAGCAGTTCAAGGCTTATTACGAATCATTAATGCAGTTCATTTCAGAAATGGCACCTGTCGAAGTAGCTCATTAAACTAGGGTGTTAAAATGGCGAAATTTTGTAGGGAAAAAGAGTACGTAGCAATAATAGCTCGTCGTCTGAATTGCGATGAATCGTACCCAATAAACCTTGGATTCATTAATGTTAAACCTGACCTGATGTGTAATGGTATTGCCTATGAAGTTGAATGTGAGGATAAGGTTCATTATGGTGTTGGCCAGGCCCTGGCTTATCAATATGGTGGTTTACGAGCAGGACTTATAGTGATAGTCATTGATGAGGATAGTAATAAGATGAAACAATTAATTAATTTCCTGAAGTGGATAAGTGATAAATTAAAAATTGATGCACATATACTTAAATGCATACGCTACGACTGTGAATTGTTAAAAATTGCGTGACTAGTTATTGATGGAGTATTTTCTCTATTCTTTCTTTGACGTAATCCAGACCCATGAGTATTAATCCAAGGTTTGAGTCTTCACGGGCAAGACTAACTAGGACTACTTCATTGTTTATTGGGTACATGGTAATAAGATACTTACTCGCCCTAAATAGGAGTAGGTTTGTATTGCCAATGCCTGACTTACTAAGCATCCTATCAACAGTTCCCTTAACGGCTGCGAAAACAGCACTCAATGACTTAGCATTGATACTATCCCTCATTACCGAGGAAATAATAAAGCCATTTCGATGAATAATCATAGCTCCTAAAACCTCATTGCCAGTATTATTTACAAAATCCCTCAATGCAAGGTTAACCTCAATACCTAACTTAGACATGCACTTTATATCAAAAAGAGACCAATATTTAAATTTTTACTTCCACGAAGATCACGGAAAATATTATAAATAATCAAAGACGAAACATAAAATACTTCCTACAAATCTGAAATAATGTTCAAAAAGCAATTGATCAAAAACGCAATACAAAGGCAATTTAAAATATAATATTGATAAAAAATAATGTAAATAAAAAACTAATAAAATCATAGAACCAAGTAATAATAAGGATCATTTATTAACTATGATTTCCATGTGTGAGTGGGGTCGGGCGCGCGCATAGTTATCGATTATATTCTATTGCTAATTAATGTTCAATTCTACAATAATTATAACCTATTTATTAACCGTTACAATCGTTCATAAACTATATACTAATAAATACAACACTATGATTTCTCATACTCCCTCAATAATTAAGTAGATCTCCTGCCCTTTAGCCTTACTTGTTAAGTATTGTGACACCTCACTTGGTGCATTTTCAACTGCAAGTAGCTTAAGGTATGTTTTCTTACCAGTGAATTTCTCAGCGGCTATGGCGGAGGTGTTGAGTTTCTCTAATTGACTATTGACTTCTTCAATACTCCTTAGTGTTACCGTAACCTCACCCTCCACAAGCCTCTGAACGGTCTTATTCAAGTCACTAACCGCATTAATTAATTGCTTAATTGAAGACTGAACATCAGAAATGCCGAGTAACTCCACCACAGCCAACCTAAACTACTCATCTTCCTCTAATGCCCTAAGAAGTCCTTCTTCTCATCAGGGCTTAAACTCATTAATTCTCTATAAATTCATGTGCGCTGAAAATAAAAACTATTCTTGGTTCATAAGAATTACACGGTATAACTGCTTAAATATACATTATATATTACAATCATCCTTATTAGGATAATTCTTTAATAATGATTAGTTATTGACGATGCATATGGCTAACGACGTGTCGGTTTTCAGGGCTATAGAGGACCTTAAATGGTCAAGCGCACATACCTGGTCATTCATAGCCTTCGCCCTTGGCCTCCTCTTTGAGGCATACCTAGTCGGTATTGCTCCAATCGCCACAGGCTGGTTCTCACTCCCGTCATACCTAACTGCACTGACTTTGATATGGCCATTCCTATGGCTAATAGTTGGTTTAATATTCGTTGGTCCTCTCTCCGATAGGTTTGGTAGGAAGAGACTCTTCATTTTGACCATGTCTATGTATGCGGTTGGTATTGCGTTGTTCATAGTGACAACACTGGTCATATCAAATTACATATCACTACTCATCACCCTAGCCATAATGCTTGCGGCGGCTGGTGGTGAGATGAATGTAATATTGACCGATATGCATGAGGTAATGCCGAGAAGACACAGGAGTAAGGCCGCCTTCTTTCTGATAAACTTCATAAATGTTGGGCTTATGCTCGTGTCCTTCATAAGCCTGAATACTCAGTTGATTGGGCCGTTTTATCAAAGGCTTGCCATTGGGATTATAGGCATTGTGATACTCATCGTGTTGGTGATTAGTAGGATGAAGATGCCGGAGTCCATAAGGTGGTTGGAGAGGAAGGGTAGGATTAATGATGCGATTAGAGAGGTTGAGAAGTACTATGGGGTTAAGCTCGATTCAGGTAACCTTCCTATTAATGAGATACAGGTGAGCAAGCCCATTATTCATCCACCACTTTGGTTTAGGTTCATTGTTGCAGTATTAATGATGACTGCTAATGACCTTGGCTTCGGCCTTCTCTCATACGAGGTTGGACCTATTTATTTTAGTAGTCAGACTGCTCTTATAATATTAATAACGGCATTAGCCGAGTTTATTGGTGGATTATTCATAGCGCCCTTTGCTGATAGAATTTAGTAGAAAGGTTATTTTGCTGTTCTCTACAGGTGGAGCCGCTGTCACGACCTACGCAATTATTGCATTAATGAAACCCATAGTTAGTAATTTCACCTTTTTCCTGATCATGGACTTCATACTGAATATATTCATTGGTATTCAATACCTTGCAATGGATACGTTTAAGGGTGAGCTTTGGCCAACTGAGCGTAGAGGTACATTCGTTAGCCTCGTTAGGACAATATCGATTGGCTCCTTAATTCCTGAGACAATATGGGCCGTTTCTGCATCATTAAGTCAATTCCTAATACTTAATACTGGTGTTTGGACTATGGGTCTTGCGGCAGCTATTGCCTGGTTCATATGGGGCATTGAGACCAGTAAGGGTACGAGCATCGTAGTTACATCAGGCGAGACATAATTTTAATTGAAAACAAAAATCAAAAATTAAACTAATTTTGATTTACATTTACGTAAATATTACCATTATTCATTGTGCTGAATACTACCGTGAATTCATTATTTCCTGAGAGATCAGGGTGAGAGCCGTAACAGAATATTTGTGGCATTCCCGATGTGTATGCATTGCCACCTACATTCACGGTTATTGGGTCCATTGTTGTGCCATTCATCGTATAGATAGATAGCGTTATCTCACCGGTGCTCTTTGGCGGTATTATTATTGAGGGTTCCAGGTTACACTGTGCGGTTCCAATTATTGTTGTGCCACCCAATATTAATTGGTTATTGCCATTATTACTAATGCTTATTGTTATAACGACCATGTCATACGATTTACTCATTGTTGCGCTAGTCTCCACATAGCTTGGATTAACTCCTTCGTTAGTGCTCCACCCGCTCATTAGTGAGTATACCGTTTGCCCTAGACTATTGATATTAAAGCGAAATGGAGCGAGTATTGCGACTGCTAAAGCGACCAAAGTGATTACTATGAATATGTGTGAAAGGTCCATATTACCCCTATTTATTTTGTAATTCATTAAATGAAGAACAAACTTCTCCTATTTAAGTTTTTCTTCAATTTTCTAAGAAAAACAGGTTTCATTCAATTATCTAACCTTGATATTCAATTTCTCATTTAAAGAAAATAAAAATAAATACGCCAAGTAATGATTAATCCATATGAACCCGAAGATAAGGATACCGGTGGTCTTTATAGACCCTGTAATTGGCGACTTGGGTGGTCCGTCAAGATCTACGAAAATTATTGAAGACGAAAAAGCCGTATTTCTCAATGCACTTAGGTTATCATACCCACATGTTGAGTTTTTGAGTTATGACATTAGGGAGCCGGTCGATGTTCAGGCATTTTTAAATGTTGAGGGGAATGCCGTAGGTTATGTTGTTGTTACCCTTAACTCATTAATGGGCTTTATAGACCCGATAATTAGGAGCGGTAAGCCAGTCGTAGTTATTTCCGAGGCCTATGCAGGTGCTGGCGAATATATGCTTGGAGTTAGTAAGGCGTTGAGTGAGGGTTACCCAGTCATCGGGGTTTCCACACGCAACCTGGCTAGTCAGGCTGCGATTAATAAGGTCAGGTATTTAGTGGCATTGGCTAGGCTGAGGATGAGTAAGGTATTATTTATTGTCTCGCCAAGCCTTAAATCACACCTATACTGGCAGTTTGGTCCTAATACTGACATGTATAGTGTGTTCAGGTTAATACAGTCAATAACTGGAGTCACGCCGGTGTTAATGGATGCAAATGAGTTCAGGACTAGGTTCTTCGATAGGGTCAGTGATGATGAAGCCGATGAGTGGACAAATAGGTGGGTTAAGTATGCCGAGGCTGTCTATGATGACACAATGGATGAGACTAGGAACTCGGCTAAGCTTTATGTAGCCATGAGGAATGCCGTGAGGGAGTTGGGTGTTAGTGCAGTTGCTGTTGACTGCATAGTACTTTATAACACAGGCCTTTTGAGGGCGTGGCCATGCCTCGGCTACATGCAGCTTTGGTATGATGGGATAATACCGATTTGCGAGGCTGATCCATACGCCGCAGTGCCTATACTAATTGCCAAGTACTTACTTAATAGGAATGGCTTTGTGGTGAATGTAGGTGTTGATGAGGAAAGAAGTGAATTCATATACCATCACTATTACGCACCAACAAATCCGCATGGCAGTGATAGACCTGAGGTGCCTTATGTAATAACGAAGGCACACCTAGGGACTAAGCACGCGTCAGTACATGTTAAATTACCCACGAATGAACCAGTAACGGTTGTTGGCTTTAACCCTGAGGAACGATTATTAACAATTCACGTGTCTAAAGCCGTAAATAATGAATATGCACCACAGGCCTGCGCAACGAAGCTAATAGGCAGTGGCAATGTTACCAATGTTGTTCGTAATTGGCGTTGGCGTAGTGGATGGCATAGGGTGGTGATTTACGGTGACTTTAGGAGGGAGCTTGAGGAGTTTGCCAGGTTACTTGAGCTTAAGGTTTTACATGAGGATTTATAGTCGTAAAACCCTCTTAACCCACTCGCTGGTTTCATGAATAATTGGCGGTCTCCAGTAATCACCTGTCAATGACTTAAACACGCCAATTATCCATGCCAAGAATATGCCAAGTACGTAGAGCACCTTTAGTATTAAGGGTATCACTATCGTGAATGCGAATACTATTGATACAATCTCCACGAGTATCCAGGCAATAATAATGACTATTGTAAATCCAATGGATTCCACGGCCCAGTACCTAACATAATCATCCCTAGGCCTAATGATTAAGGCCACTATAGCCCCAATTATCAGGAGAGCCCATGCAATCGCAGCCCAAACCCTACTCTCTGAACTACTCATCGTGAGCATTGACATGCAACCCACTTATAAGTAATTGCTTCGTAATACCTCCATGGATGGTAATAGTAAGTATTATTAAATTAAATTCATGGAAAATAAGTTGTGTCCAGAAGAGCTAGGAAGAAGGAGGAAGGTAAGGAGCAGAGTACGGCATCAATAACCTCATTCCTCTATGGCGCGGAGGAGAAGCCAAAGGCCGAGACGAAGCCCATAACCAAGCCAGCTGAGGTAAATGTAGCAGAGGCTAAGGTTACCGAAAAGGCTTCTCCTCAACAACCACCTGGTGTTGAGGATATGGTGTTAAGCCACATAATTAGTAGGGGTGTTATTACTAAGGATGAGTTAATGGCCTGGGGCAAGTCCAGGGGTCTCAGGGTTGCCGATATACTCAGGGCTATAGAGAGCCTAAGTAGTAAGGGTAAGATTAGAAAGAGACTTAACGATAAGGGTAACCTAGTCTATGAATATGTTAAGTAATACCTAGGTAAGACACAAGTATTGATAGCCCATTAATAATGGGCTCCCTTATTAAGTTAGTCATTATACACGTACTAAGCCTAGAGAGGATTAACAATGAAGTAGTAATGAGTCCCCAAGGTAGATCACCCTGGTTAAGCCTGGGTGAAGCCTTGGGGATGATCCAAGGAAAAGACCTAGCATTGACTATACAAACCTCCTGTATAGATTACCATACCCACCAATGAAGCCCCCTAATCCTTATCTCATAACCGCATCTAGGGCACTTATAATTAGCTAACTTAACATCAACGACCCTATCCTCAATCCTCTTAATCAACACTGCACCGCACCTTGGGCAATACGTGTGCTGACCTGGGTGACCAGGTATATTACCAACATAGAGAATGCATGAACATCAATATGGATAATGAAGAGCTTAATAGGTGGATATTAATGACAAGAATGACGCTGGAGCCAGCGAAGGGTGATGAGGAGTGAAGAGACTATAATTGGGCATGCTTTAAGGCACACCAAGCATCGGAATTAGCCGTAAATGCCATTCTTTATGGGATTGATAAGCCCACTAGGAGCCACTCTATTACACACCTACTTAATGAACTAAAGTTCAAGTTTCTAATGATATAATGGATTTGGGCAAGTTGTTCAATAAGTTCTATGTACCGACTAGGTACGTTGATGCTTGGAGCGAGGGTGTACGCGTAGTGATGCGGAAATGGCTATTAAGGCTGCTGAGGGAATTATAATGTTTGTTGAGGATTTATGGAGGGGATTATTAGATAGCGTGAGGAGTTGAGGAATAGAGCGTTGGAGTTGACTAGGCAGGTTGCCGATAAGGTTCGTGGTACGGTATCCTTAGTCGGTTCCTACGCTGGGGTGACTTTGCTGAGGATAGTGATGTGGATGTCGTTGTCGTAGGTAACTTTAATGAATCACCGCACAGGAGACTCCTTGCTGGATACTCCACCCAATGTCGAGGTCTTCGCATTTGATGTCAATGAGGTATTTAAGATCGTTGACCAGTACTACCCGCTTGCACTTGATATTGCCCTGGGTATCGTACTTAAGAATGACGGGCATTTCAGGTGAGTTAGTAATTAGGGCGAGGAGGCGCGTGAGGTAGTGTATTATCTTTGATTTATTGAGTGATTTCTGAGGCAAAACTCTTTAGTTTTGTTCGCAATGCCTACTTCAATGGCTAGGGTATATCTTGGACCTGCCGGGATTCCAATAGGTGCTAAGGAGAAAAAGAGGAGTGCGGGTACAATAGACGGTATTAGGTATGTGAGAGAGGTCGGCTTAAACGCCATGGAAGTTGAATTTGTGCAAGGCGTTAGGATGACCAGGGAGGCCGCGCAGGAGGCTGGTGAGGTTGCTAGAGAACTTGGTGTTAGGCTGTCCGTGCATGCGCCATACTTCATAAACCTGTGTAGTGAGGAGAAGGATAAGGTTGAGACCAGCTTAACAAGGCTTCAGGAATCCCTTGATAGGGGTGAGACGATGGGCGCGACCGTGGTTGTTTTCCATCCAGCGTACTACGGCAAACTCGGTCCGGAGGGATGCTATAATGCCGTTAGGGATGGTGTTCTTAGGATCATTGATTGGATGAAGGAGAACGGTATTAAGAATGTTAAGCTTGGTCTCGAGGTGATGGCGAGAAAAAGCCAATTCGGCAGTTTGGAGGAGACCTTTAGGCTTGTTAAGGAGATTAACCACTCACAGGTCGTTGCCGTCATTGATTGGGGGCATGTGTTCGCCAGGAATGGCGGTTCCATTGATTATAGGGCTGTGCTTAACATGTGGCATGAGTATTTCGGCAACCAGCCAATGCACACCCACTTCACATGCGTTAAGTACAGGAAGGGTGAGTGGGTTGATGAGCATGAACCCATAGACACGAATAATCCACCATTCGAGCCTCTGGCGAAGGAGTTGGCTAGTGAGGATATCGAGATAACGATAATAAACGAGTCCCCACTCCTGGAGAAGGACGCTCTTAAGATGAAGGAAATGTTACTTAAGTATAACAACACGCTTATGGGCCTTTAGTAGGGTTTTTCATTAAAACGGCATAACTTAAGATAAATGGAGGTAGATTGGCAGAAGTACTTAATGAATGCCTTAAATCATTAGGTTAAACCTGATTACGTTAAGTCTTTCTACATCATTGAAGATAATTAATGCCCCACAATCCACCTAAACCCGTACTTCTCATACATACGCCTAACATTGTCACTACGTAAAAGTTCGAAGACCTTAACGGCATCATTGCTTGCCCATGGCATTAATGCGAAGGATAATCTACTAACCCTATTCCTACTGGGCACTGTGTACTTAAAGCCCCAGTAAATTGCCTCTGTCCTCCAAACTACCCCTGCATCAACTAATCCATTACGGAGTAATTCAGGTATTTCCCTATGGTGTATCCTCGTTAAGTACACCGAGCCCCTGCCAACAAACTCTGAGTAATCACCACAGTACTCAGTGTATATCTCCCTAAATAATGCACCAATACCCTCCGTGACAGGGTTCGGAACTGCAACCCTTCTATCCCTTAACTCACACCAATCATTCACGGGCTCGCCGACGTACGCTATCGCTAAGTCATTCTCAACATACTCAAACCTATCCTTGACCGTTAAACCACTAAGCATGCTTGTTGGTAACGATACTATTTCAGGCTTAACGTCGATCACCAAGCCACCAATAACGAGGGGCTCACCCAATGCCCTCCTTAACACAAGGCCTGGTGGTATGGTCTCAACATACACGTTAAATTCCATTGACTTTAGGAACCCCATTAACTCATCAATAACGAACCACTGATTACCTGCTAAACTCATCCTTACACCACTCAACACGCCCCTTACATCACTGATGATGTTAAAGTCAGGCAGGGTTATGTTAGCCTCACTCATCAACCGTGATTAACCGGGGAAGTTCTTTAAGTTAATTTCTAAATGTGATTCTGATGCTGAGGGTCGTGGTACAGGTTTCGGATATTAACAACATAGATCAAACACTAACCTCATGTAACAACCTAATAAATGAAATTCCTGAAGCGGAAGTTGAGGTGGTCTTTCATCAATCCGCAATAAACGCCGTTATTAGAGATAGCAGTGTTGAGAGTAGGATAAGGGATTTAATGAGACGCGGAGTCGCAATAGTCGCTTGTAGGAACTCTATGAGGAGTAGAAACATAACGGAGGATCGATTAATAGATGGCGTTAAAATAGTCAATGCTGGTGTTGCGGAGATTGTACGTAAACAGGATGAGGGTTGGGTATACCTAAAGCTATGATGACATTAGGCCCTGGTGGCCTCATTATTTATCCTCTCAATGATCTCCACAGCCCTCCTCAATAACTCAATACTGCTTGACTTAAACGTGAAGTTCTCATCACCAATGGCGTACTCAATATCGCATTCACTGTTACAAACTATAGAGACATAAATGCTGAAATCCTCGCCAATCTCAAGAATCACGACTCTCTCACGCCCATACTCCTCAACTGATGCTGCAATTCCTAATTCTCCGGCAATACCCATTATCTTATTCACAATGTTATTTACATCAACCATAAATACGCATATGCTGACATGGTATAAAACTTTTACAGTAATACGGAGAAACGGAAATAAACCTCCTATAATCCTTAAGCATGACCGCGGAGAGGCTTGAAAGCCCACGGTGATTAACGTTATTATTCATTAAGTAACTTAATTACCTTATTAACAAGTATCTCGGCAATCCTTCTTTGAGCTTCCCTGGTTTCTGCACCAATATGTGGCGTTATTATTACCCTTGGGTGCTTAACCAGTTCTATTTCCCAAGGCTCCCTGGGCGGCTCATTCTCAAGCACATCAAGCGCCACGGCAGCCACCTTACCATCATTGAGCGCCTTGAGTAATGCCCTTGTGTCTATTACCTCGCCCCTGGAAGTATTAATTATTATTACGCCATCCTTCATCATTCGAAACTCCCTCTCACTAATCATATGTTTCGCATTTGGCGTCAGAGACACATGTATTGATATGAAATCACTATCCTTAATCAAAGTCTCAAAATTTACAACATCAACACCGAGCTTAATGGCCTTATCCCTCACATCAATGACATCATAGACCTGAACCTTCATACCAATTGCCCTAGCCAACTCAGCAACCCTCTGTCCAATTCTACCGAAACCGATTATACCAAGTACCTTTCCAAATAATTCAGTACCAACGTACTTACCCTTAGGCCACCCACCATCCTTAACTAACCTGTCCTGGAGCATCACGAGTCTAGCTGCAGTGATCATGAAACCAATCACTAACTCAGCCACTGATTGCGTGGAACCTTCAGGTGCATTAATAACCTCAATACCCTTTGACTTAGCGTATTCTACATCAATGTTATCAAGACCAACACCTGCCCTCGCTATAATCCTTAATTTGTTGGCAGTATCAATAACGTCCTTAGTAACCTTAGTCCTGCTCCTAACCACCAATACCTCATAATTAGGAATTACCCTTAACAATTCATCCCTACTAATGCCTGGCTTATAATCAACAATTACACCATGTCTGCTCAACTCATTGACTATGTATTCATCTACAGGGTCTGTTATTAATGCCCTAACCATTCATTGAATAAATAGGTTATGTCTTTTAAGCATTATTATCTATATTATTTATAATTGAGAAGATACATTATAATGTAATTAATAATACCTAGACGCATCGTTTAAAAGGCATTTGTAATAAGTTCGTTGTTGTGATTCCTGCCATAGCATATGTTAGAGTATCCACAGAAATGCAGGATCCGGCCAACCAAGTGGAGTACTTAAGGCGATGGAGTGAGTCAAGGGGTTTTCAGATACTGAGGTTTTATATTGATGAGGCTATTAGCGGTGCATCACCTGTGATGGACAGACCAGCCTTTAGGGATTTGGTTAGGGATATTGAAAGTAATTTATTCAGTCCAAGGCCAATGGTTCTCCTGGTATATGAAACCTCGAGGCTCGTTAGGAACTTCCAGGAACTATTTAGGCTACTTGATATTGTTGAGAACAGGCTTGGACTACTAATAGTTAGTACCAGTGAGAAGGAGGCCGTGCTCCAGAACCTCGATGGCGCATATAGGCAGTTCCTTAGGACTGTCCTAGCCTTTGTGGCGTCCATGGAGAGGGAATTCATTAGACAGAGAACTAGGGCTGCAATGGAGAGACTTAGAGCTGAGGGTAAGATTACCTCCAAGGTTGATTTAATGCCCAAGGATATTATTAATGAGGTCTTAAGACTATATAGTGATGGATTAAGCCAGAGGGCAATATCCTCTAAGTTGGGAATTAGTCTTTATGCCGTAAGGAGAATACTGAGTAAGTATGGCTATAGGGGTGATCATACATGCCCACGTTGTCTCCATAGGATGACGATTGTTGATAAGGCGTTGGTTCAAGTTGATGGAAGGTATGCAATTAAGTACGTGCTTCACTGCCCAAATTGCGGTTATGAGGAATCTAAAATTGAATGATTTAAAAGTAGCTCATCATAACTCCCCCTTTATGTATTCCCTGAATTTACCGAGCGCGTTCAATACCCTAGCAATCATCAATTCATCACCCCACTCCACGTAATACACCCTCCACTTATCAAGCTCCAGCTTATCATTATGCCCCAAATAACCATGCCACCACTGTAAAGATTCCTCAATCATTTTAGTTACTCGAACCTTATCATCCTCATCTGGACGAACATCATCTAGATCCAGGATTATTATTGCAAACCTCTTCATACCTAAATCCATTTATTGATTAGTTAACTCATTTATTAATATGTCCTCGTTAATTAGGTACAAAAGCATTTAAGTCAGTGTTTCCTCAATATTTTTCACAATGAGTTACATAGCGTGGATAATATCAATAGGTAATGAATTATTAATCGGGAAGACCGTAAATACAAACGCCGCTTGGCTTGCCAGGAAATTAACACTGCTTGGTTATGACGTTAGGAGGATAATAACAGTGCCTGACAATGAGGAGGATGAGGTTGAGGTATTTAGGGATGCCATTAAGAGAGGTGTCAGGGTTGTGATTTCCACGGGTGGCTTAGGACCAACATTCGATGATAAAACAAGCGAGTACCTGGCCAAGGCATTGAATAGGAAGTACGTGATTAATGACGAGGCGCTTAAGCTCGTGATTGAGACATTTAAATTAAAGGGTTTAGAGCTAACTGAGCCTAGGCTTAAGCAGGCAAAAATGCCCGAGGGCGCTAAGCCACTTCCTAACCCAGTGGGTACTGCACCAGGTATTTGGGTTGAGGAGGATAATACTATAATAATTGCGCTACCTGGGGTCCCAGCCGAGATGATGGGTATATTCGAGAATTACGTGGAGCCTAAACTACGAGAGATAGGGCCTAAACTTCACTTTATTGAGAGATCAATAACAGTTAAGGGTGTTCCTGAGGCTGACTTGGCGCCAATAATTGAAAAGGGAATGAAGATGAGTAATAGAGTTTACATTAAGAGTCATCCTAAGGGTCATGAAATTAGGTCACCATTGGTTGAGATTCATGTATATGTTAGCTCTGAGGATGTTAGGAAGGCCGAGGATGAGATTAATAAAGTCCTTGACTTTCTCATATTTGCAGTTAAAGAAAAGGGTGGTGAGGTTTTAAGTACTTAATAAAGCCCCTTTTAAGGTGATGAATTCAAAGGTACTTAATTATTGAGTACTTGAGACAATCTCCTGAACTAACCTTATGTGGATGGCCAAGCACTAATATCTTCTCTGCATCATCATATGAAAAGACGAGGTCAGGCTGCGCACCACAGAGAAGACCTAGACCCATTAACTCTGGTGTTTGCTCCGGAACAATGCTTGAGAAAACCCTCTGTATATAATCCCTCATTGTACTTGACATGTTTAGGTCAAATAACGTACTTAGCATAACCTCATTGCCCGTCAACGTTATGTCCCCTGGTTCGAAGCCGTACGTATTAACAAAATCATCACGAATACCGCTAAACTTACTCCTAACGTTGTTAATTACGTCAAGCGCGACTCTAAATAAATCACTGGGATCTACACTTACTTCGCCACCAACATTATCTGAGAATCTAATACTAGCCTTCTTAGCACAGATTACCTGCCCCATATCCTTATCCTCAACGGACTCAACACCATTATAGGCAGAAACCATAGAACCACTAACCTTAACGCCACTGGGTTCACTTGGTGATGACTGCATATAGCACTCAATACCACCCATTAAATACGTTGGGTAGAAATTCTCGTTAATATTGAAGAATCCCTTAAAGGCATTCACCAGGTAATTATTGGAATCGTAATTCGGCTCCGTAATTGATGACTGAATCAGAAAGACTCTCTTACTATTCTCAACAGTACCAAGGCTAACCTGCTGAGTCTCAAAGCCCGAAACACCCTTGTAAATATCCACATACTTCGAGAAGGTACTCCTGATCTCATCAGCCATATAACGTGCAGAACCAGACAAAGCATTCATTATCTCCTTAATTATCTGCTCCTCATTCCCAACCTGAGCCACTCAATTCGCCGAATGTGAGTCAACGACCTTATTAATAAAGGTTTCTAAGTACACAATACTAAACGAGATTCCTAGGATCAATTCTTGATAACCCTATAACCTTATCATACGCACTATCTGTGGATATCATTTTTCTATCCTTATCATAAAGCAGGCACGTTGCGGCATTATACGCATCGAAAATTGATGTAAGGCCGTATTGATCCATTAATGCTAAAGCCATCAAGTCTGTATCAACTGTGGTTGGCACCCATTTAAGATTTGGTATACTTGTTAATGCCCCATCTCTATTCAATATCTCACGATTACTAAGTCCTATTCGACTCAATACATAATATATCTCATGAACAACCTCCCTACTTACTAATACCTCACCGAAGTCCCATTCACGATGCGTAATAGCAACCTATCAGTCACGTCCCTCCTTATGTTGCTACCAATGGATCCTTGGGTATTGGAATGCCGATGAAGTATTCACCAGCATCAATTATAACCACTGAGCCATACTTAGCAAGTTTCCCTGGTAGTCTTATCCTACCTCTATTATCGATTTTAATCACGCTCCCTATATATCATTAACTATTCCACTTTATTTAAATCTTCTCACATTAACCTAGTTTTCCTCATTTTCGACTTATTTCCCACTCATCCTCTGCTGTGATGCAATTAACGCCATAGTCCTTGCATAGTCTCATTATTGAACTCAGGGTCTCTCTCCACCAGTCCCTAGTTACTCGGTATATGGGGTTTAATTTCCTACTCATGAAACTGGTTACAATTGGCCTTGGCCTGAACCTATCAATTATTACCTGGGAATTTGTTTCTTTAGCTAGGCGAATCACTGGTTCGTAATCCTCCACTTTATCATTCATGCCAGGTAGTACAGGGCCTAGGAATATCCAGGTCTCAACGCCCAGGCTGGCTATTTTCCTAAGTGCTGATGCCCTTGCCATTGGATGCGCGGCCATGGGCTCTATTACCCTGTATGTATTTCTCATCGTGGTTATTGTGAAGCCGACGTCCACTGACCTACCGCACCTACTAATTACGTCTAAATCCCTAATGATTAATGATGATTTCGTTTGAATACTAACGTGGTAACCCGCATTGCACAGTACCTTAATTGACCTCCTGGTTAGTTTGTACCTGGACTCCACGGGTTGGTACGGATCTGTTATTGTGGATACACCAACAATGCCCGGCCTAAACCTTCTGATATCCCTTAATAACACTTGTATTAGGTTTACCTTGACGTATACGACCTCACCCCATCTAACGCCAGGTTCGCCTCTCGTGAAGTCCATGGCATAGCAGTAAATACATCCGTGTTGACAACCTAGGTACGGGTTTAATGCATAGTCATACTCAGGTAGGCCTGACCTTGACAATGCTGACTTAACCCTTATCTCCTTCACGATGATATTTCCTAGCCTAGTCACGTTGTCCATCTACCCACCGCTCAACCAATTGGTTAGGCTTGATTGCTTGGTGAGGACCCTGATTACGTAGGATCTCGATACCCACTTACCTATTGGTAGTCTTAGGAATTTGGCCGTGTAACTCAATGCATCTCTTAGGTCGTAGAATTTCTCATATGACCCATTAAACATAGCCCTAATATTTTCCCTAACCCACCATACGCCAATGGGTAGGTTGAAGCCCGGGTAAATCTCACGCCATAGTATTACGGCTGCTTGCCTATGCATTGAACGTAGGGCTTCAAGTGCGGCTATCCTAGCTGCATAGTAGCAACCACCTATTGATGGGTAGTCATCACGCCCCCAGTAACCCTCATAATCAAGTTCAAGAACAGTATCACCGCTCCATAGGTTCCACGTCGAACCAGGCCACCAGGCCTCAGCCCACTCATAAAGCCAGGTATGTGGTGTTAATATGCCAATAAACGTATTGTCCTTAATACTTCTCACGTAGACCCTATACTCACTTATGAGGGGGTAGTCGCGAACCTCACTAAGCATTTTATCAGAGACCTGCTTATCAACGGCAGTTATTGACCACCTAGTCGGTACGAGTCTCCTCCTTTTACCAATGCCAAGTGTACCAACACTCAGTAGTTTTGATATGTGGTGAACGTCAATACCGTGTTTATACAACGTCCAAATCGCCTCAGTGGCGCTTAGGTCAGTATCGCTATGTACCTTATCGATTATCCTCGGTGGCGGTGGTAATGAATTTATACGCAATTTTTGTAGTGGTGATGAGGGGCCAAAGGGTGGTGAATGCTCATCAAGTACATACCTACCACTGACTGGCCTCTCGAGCATTAGTTCCGAATCCACAGAATTACTTGATAATGCCATGACTTGAATATCATGAAGTATCCTCGATGGGTTCCTGGCATCCTCAATCCTAACCCTCATTGAACCTCTAATTAGTAATAACCTACTTGAGAGGAAGTCCTCTAGTCCCATGTTCAGCCAGGCCCTTGGATCCTCTAGATTACTTGTGTCTCCATGAACAGGTGGTGTTGCTGGATATATATTGACCCTTGGGTAACCAATGCGACCAACAAATACGCTTGGTGGTGATGATCCATCAATGTGCTCCTTATTAATGATATTCTTGAGTGTGTACTTTGCATGTAACTCAGCGAGGACTGGGCAGTAGGATAGGCCGCATAGGTTGTATTCTCCCCTGCATCTAATGCATAGTGCTGGGTTTATTCGCACCTTATTAATAAATGCATTTAGGTGCTATATAGGTATTTCGATTACTCTCTCCCTGAATAGGAATCCTTTAAAAGCTCTACGTTAGACTTAACGTGAAGTTTATGATTATTGTTCAGGTGAATTAATGAGATGTGATAAGGAGACATTGGTAGCTAGTGGTTTTGGATATTTTGTTAGGCTAATTAGAAAGAGGTGCCTTGTTAATGATGGTTTATCAATTGCGCATATTGACCCTAAGGTAATTGGCGTTTGGAAGAGTGGGGAATTAATTGAGCTTGATTATGATTGGAAGGCATCATTAATTGACTATGATCATGGAGTAATAACTATTATAATAAGGAGTGGATCACTCGAGACTGTTATTAGGATTAGGAGTAATAGAATAATTGATGCATTCTCAATGGAGGTTAATTGATCATTCAGGTGGTATTTCCTTAAATAGCATGTTTATATCCATGTTCTCCCTCCTTAGCCTGTATAGGCGCATTGCATAATATAGCGCTATGCCTATCACGAATAATGCCACGAAGAACCCTATTATGTATGTATTTATTGATTGTACGAATAGATAAGCTGCTGGATTAATTATCTCCTCATAAGCAATCCAGGAGAATAACATAGTTACATATGCACCGAGTAATGTAGTGCTCACTGACCTAGTTCTAATTCCCAGCACTATTGCCGTTATTGTTATTATCATGAAGTACATGAGTATTGTGATCAGGGTGCTCACGTCCATTGTAGCCGATAGCAATGGCATCACGCTGAAGTTATATAGATACATTATTGCCAGGGTTATTACAAGGTCGGTTATGTGGGCTGTTACTGGGGTATGGGTCCTTGGATTAACATATGCCAGTATTGATGGTAATACCCTATCAAAGGATAGGGCTAGTATGTACCTGGCTATTTGTATTATTAGGACCGAGACAACATTTATGTACCAGGTAAACGAACCAATGGCTATTAACCACTGAAGCACTGGGTTCCTGATGGCAAGTATGAGCAATGCCTGTGGATATGGTGGTGGTAATGTGCTTGGCCAAGAAGCACCATTGGTAATGCCGTAATATATTGCGAACAATCCATTCAATCTATCAATACCTAATGATGAAAGCATAACCCAAACACTAAGTACTAGGAATAGGGTGCTTATGGCGTAGGTTCCGAACACGGCAATGGGTATTGCGCTACCCCTCCTGACTTCGCCACCGACTGACAGTATGAAGTTTACGAAAGGAAATACATAGGCCAGGTATGGTATTAGGTATATCGTGTCCATGATTACTCCATAACTTGGTAATTTCCTTGATACTGAAACCGCTTGGCTAAATAGATTTGGTGCAGCCGTATTTATTGAATTAATTATTTGTGGTGTGTAGGTATAGAATAGAATTATCGTTAGTATGAATGTTATGATACCAAATAGGGAAATCGCCGAGGCCAAGTACTTACCTGCCTTTATTGATATTGCATTAATCAATATGAGGATTGTTAATACTATGGAGCCTGTCAGGAATATCAGTAATGGATTGTTCATTAATGAGTTACCAAGAAGAGTAAGATCTGCTGCGTGATTCGAGAGGCCTATGGCTACTAATGCAGGTGCAAGTCCCGTAACTAATCCTAGACTTATTAGTACTGCATTAAAGAACATTTGGTCTATTGTGAACATGAACATAGCGGCAAAACCAATTGATGGGTGTAGGTTCCTTGTGACAAATATGTAGTCACTGGCCGTTCTGTAGTATGTAATGCCTATTTTATTGAGTAGTATTGTTAGTGGTAGGAATAATACCGCACCAATTATGATGGTGATTAATGGGTTTCCCCTTGGGAAATTGAACATACTAGATATCAACAGTATAAACCCTGACTGGAAGGCTATGAAAGCAGTATTCATTAGAAGGGCTGTCCAGGGGCCAATCTCCCTAACAAGCCCCGTAGTCTCTCTAATGAAAAGTCTTGGTTTTTCCACGCTAACGACCTGGCGGACTCCCTTTTAATACCTTACTTTAATGAGATTTCTCTTACAACCTCAAGCATCTCCTCATGATTCTTCTCATCATCTGAAATTCCCTTAAGCAACTTAATAATTAGTTTTGAGATTATACGGTGCTTCTCATCAATCCTTGTACTGGTGATGGGTAGGTAACTCCTGAGTAGGAAGCTGTATACCTTCACGGCATTCTCCTCGTAGCTTTTAAGATCATTCAGTTTCTCAATAATAGTATTAGTAATATCATAATTAACCTTCTCCATGGAATTCATGTAATCTATCAATGACTTAGCATGGGTTATTGCCTCCTCAATACTACCTTGTAATGACAACAGTGTTTCCAAGTCGAAGATTCTCCTTGGTGGGCATTCGTGAATTAGTGACTTCAGCATTGTGAGTATATAATTATGCATCGCAGACTCAATGCTTATCTTTCTCATTATTGCACCTATGAAGGGCTCATTTGTCCTGGCAGCGGCGATCCCGTATAATATCGCCAAATGCCTCTCAAGCTCTTTCATTTCATCAATTATACTAAGTAACTTATCACTGGAATCATGCATTAGTAATCAGTTAAGTATCATCATGAAGTATAATTTAATTTTTCCTCCTTATTGCGTATTTAATATGAAGGTAGTAGTAATTGGTGGAGGAGCTGCAGGTATGAGTGCAGCATCTCGAGTGAAAAAACTAAGGCGTGATGCGAATGTTGTGGTTCTTGAGGGGAGTAATATGGTTAGCCATGCACCCTGTGGAATACCCTACTATCTTGAGGGTTTATTTGATAACTATGATCTACTTATGCATTATACGCCGGATTACTTTAGGAATGTGAGGAATATTGACGTTAGGCTTAATGACGTTGTAGTGGAGGTTGGGCAGAATTATGTGCGGACCAATAAAGGCAATAGGTTTGAATGGGATTATCTAGTGCTTGCAATGGGAGCGATACCAATAACACCGGGCATACCGATTAGGGGTGATCGTGTATTTACGGTTCATCATCCCGCGGAAGCCATGAAGTTAAGAGATGCCTTATATTCCGTAAGTACCATAGGCATTATTGGAACTGGCTATGTAGGCCTTGAGGTCGCCGAGGCTCTTAGGTTTAGGGGTAAGAACGTGATAATGATCGGTAGGTCGGGCTATCCATTACGTAAATCCCTGGATGAGGATATCGGTAATATCGTTAAGAATGAATTGAGCAAGTATGGTGTAAAATTACGGCTGAATGAGATAATTCTCGAAATCAGTGACCAGGGTGATGAACAGGTAATAATTACGGATGGTGGTAAGTACGTGGTTGATGCCGTAATCCTAGCGACAGGCATAAGACCAAACATAGAATTAGCTAGACAACTTAGTTTGCGCATTGGTGAGACAGGGGCTGTTTGGGTTGATGAGCACATGAGGACAAGTATTGATAATGTCTATGCTGCTGGTGATATTGCTGAGACCAGGAACCTGATAACGAACAAGCCTTACTGGCATCCCTTTGGAACCACGGCTAATAAGATGGGATTTGTTGTCGGTAGCAACATAGCTGGTAAACTCATGATTTTTCCAGGGGTTGTTGGTACTTCAATGACTAGGTTCATGAACCTATACATAGCGAGTACGGGCTTAACGACCCAGGAAGCGATAAGGCATGGGTTTAGGATAAGAAGCGCAGTAATAACTGCCAGAACTAAAGCTAGGTATTACCCTGGTGGTGGTTATGTAACAATAAAGTTAATAGTTGATGACGGTAGTATGAGGTTAATAGGTGCGCAGGTGCTTGGTGATGATGGTTCCTACGTACTTGGCAAGATCGATACATTAGCAGCACTAATGGCTAAGGGAGCAACTGTTGAGGATCTTTTCATGAGTGACTTGGCATATCTACCTGCTGTGACCCAGGTCTGGGATCCGTTGATAATTGCTGCGAGGCAGTTCTTTAGGAATTGAAATAATTTACTTATATTTAATTATATAGATAATTATACATTGTACTGTTAATAAATACTGTTATTTTTAATGAACATACATAACATAATTTCTGGGAAATTGTAAATACCTTGATTAATTTATAAGCTTATAGAATTATCAATAATATAATGATGGACCAACCCATACTCGGAGCGCCAACTGACATTAGAGTTGTGTCTGCAGTAGGCATACTGGCCCACTTGTCCCTCGCATCGAGCTTCCTTGGCACCATACTCCTGGCAATAGTTGCGGAATTCCTTTACATAAGGAAACATAATCAATTTTGGTATAATACGGCAAGGACATTCTCGGTAATATCAACGATATTCTTCGGTGTTG
Organism: Vulcanisaeta moutnovskia 768-28; assembly: GCF_000190315.1. Lineage (NCBI taxonomy): Archaea > Thermoproteati > Thermoproteota > Thermoprotei > Thermoproteales > Thermoproteaceae > Vulcanisaeta > Vulcanisaeta moutnovskia. The sequence continues at coordinate 2,105,929 of NC_015151.1, read as the reverse complement.
GGGCTGCCTTCGGTACCTTGGTTGAGTTTGGCCTAGTCACATTATGGAGTAATTTCATATCACTGATTGGTGAGGCAATAGTACTACCGTTTTACCTTGAATTATTTGCCTTCCTAATAGAGGTTATTATACTACCACTTTATGTATTTACTTGGAATAAGATAAAGAACCAAGTATTGCATTGGATAATAGGTATAGTGGCTGCATTCGGCGGCTACTATAGCGCCTATAATATCCTTGCGGTAATGGCATCACTAAGCATGAGACCACCAGGTCTCGAGGTGATTAACCTATACCAAGCCACTGGACAGAATGTCGTTGGCTTAACGGACTATGTAATTAAATGGGCTTCGCCAATAGATGCTTGGAACATGTTTTGGTGGGGTGCGAATGTTTTCATATTCCACGGCATACTAGCCGTAGTAATACTGACCTGGTCCATAATAGCCGCGATATACCTATACCTCTACATACATGATAGGAAGCCCGAGAGGTTAATGATACTTAAGATCCTTGTACCAACAGTGGCCGTACTAACGGCAATACAGGGCTTCGTAATTGGACACCTTCAGGGCGAGCTTGTACTGCAGGATGACCCGCTTAAGTTAGCAGCTCTTGAGGGTATGTTCTGGAGTGGCCTTAAGATTGATCCACTAACGAGCTTCTTTGCCTATGGAACATTCAACCACGCATTCTGGGGCTACTTCAGTTGGCCGACTTACGAGAGGCCTCCAGCATTCGTGTCTGTCTTCTACTGGGTATTCATGGTTATATTTGGGATACTACTTGGTATCTGGAGCGGTGCTTTATCACTGTGGTACTTATTCCCTGGCTTCTTCGACCGCTTTAGTTGGGCTAAAACATTAGCCAGCTTCTTTGAGAGGAGTAGCGTTTACTTAATGCCTTTCTTTGCGGCCTTCGCATCAATAGGTGGTGCAGTCTCTGCAGAATCTGGTAGGTACCCATTCATACTCGTTCAGGCAGATCCTAATCCAAGTGGTGGTCCGCCAGTAATTACTGGTGTTCCTGTTGGACCCGGTGGTTTGTTGAACCCAACGCTTTACTTCCCAGTTTGGTTAGCAGTATTGGTGCTTATTGTTGAGATTGCGATGCCGTCACTAGCCGTATATATGGTCTACCTATACCTAAGGGGAATGCCAAGACGTGAAGAAGCCAAGGTGGTGGAATACTGAGGTGATGACCATGGTCTCGGCAACAGACATTGCCGTGGGCCTAATCGCCTGGGCCTTCTCAGTACACTTGCCGCTTGTTTACACAGTGCTTGGCCTGGGATGGTTACTACCGACACTTGAGTTAATTGGTTATAGGCGTAATAACCAGGTCTATGTTGACCTAGCCCATAACATGGCCAATTACTTAATTACAGTCTACGCGATTGGTGGGCTCTTCGGCACGATAATAACCGTGTTCCTGGCAGGATTACTACCGATATTCACGAATATAGCTGGGGCCCTCCTATGGCCTGTATGGGGTGTTGCGATAGCCTTTGGTGTTGCCATAGCCCTACCATTCATTGGTTTTTACTACAGGAGTTTTGGCAGGATTGATCCAATGAAACATGTAGTCATTGGCTACGGAATGGCGGTAGCCCTTACTGTCATACCAGCTATGTTTAGGCTCGTATTTGCGTTCATAAATTATCCAGCTGGTGTTGAGGTGTTTAAGGATGAGACATCCCTGGTAGGCTTCACACTGGGTATTAATTGGTCTCAAGTATTCCTAAACCCAACCTATGCACCACTGTTCCTGGCAACACTCTTTGGCGCAATTGCCATGACGGGTATACTTATAAACTCAATATTTGGTTGGAGATATGCAATCGATAAAAGCGAGTATAGACTAATGGGTTACAGAATTAGTAACTGGATAAGCCTAGTATTCGGTGTAGTCTATGCGTTATTCGCTGGGCTATACCTGTATGAGGTTTACCTATACTCACCGACGGTTGCCTGGTCAATACTTAGCAAGCCACCTGCGTACCTTCCCTCAAGTCTCTACTCAGTCTATGAACCAACTATGATATTGACTGGTGTATTCTACATGGACGTAGCCCTCGGCATAATACTACTAATACTAATAGTGCTGTCGTTCAGGTTCATTAATAGGTCAATATCAGCCCTTAAATTGATCCTAGTACTCCTATTAATGACTAGTGCCGAGGTAATGAATGGCTTGGCGCACCTACCCTACGCCATAGTCCCACCGCTATCCGCAGTACCAAAGCTCGTTAGTAATTACGGCTTGCAATTCACGCTACAAGTGGCTAATACCCTTAAGGTCTCTACATTACTAACGCCTGAATTAAATGCCCTAGTGCAATTAGTATCTGTGCAGCCTGGACTACTTTATGGTAGTTTGGTGATATTTGCAATATTCAACGCATTACTACTTTACGTAATTTACGCTGCCTTGTCCTGGAAATGGACGCCACAAATACTTAGAGTTGAGAAGCAGTAATAGTACCAATTATTTTTCTAATTAAAATCATAACCAAATCCCTCACATTTCTCGATATTATCACAGCTATGCCAAAGTAAATAACTAGGGTTATTAATGACGCAATTACTACCTGAACCAGTGAAATAATAATACTTGTATAAAGCGTGAACCTAATCACATGTACAATAAGTATTAGAACAATTATTGATAATAATGATGGTAATGCATAATCCAGGAGCATTACTCTGCCATTAAATATCGACTTAATACTACCGAGCCTAATGAACCTAAAACCCAATGCAGAAATATTGGCAAGCAATGATGAAAGCAATGCGCCAATCACGGCATAATATGTAAATCCCAAGTCCCTGAATAATAGGATTAATGGCACCATCGTTGATAAATACACTATTGTGAAGACAAGCTCCGCCAAGTGCGTATGCAAAATAAGACTTCTTAAGTAAATGCCTGGTCTTATCTCATGATTACTCTCAATATCCCTCTTGTCAATACCTTGCATTACATTACTAATGAACTGATTAACATTACCTAAAACACTATTTATCGCCAATAAAACAATAGGTAGTACTAGTAGGCTTATTTCATTTCTGATGCTCGGTCTTACCAGATTTATGTAAACACCTGGGAACAAAGTTAATGATAACGCGACATACGTAGTTATTAGAAGAATTATAAGGAAGTCCCTATATATTATGTTTGGTCTTCCGCGTTCGAGGAGTTCACCATACGTTACATTAACAAGGGTATTACTGTAACCAAACGGCTTACTAAGTATGAAGATTACATACCAAGTACTCAATTGTGCATAGCCAAAAATACCAATGAACATGGCATCAAGGGACCTAAAGGAATTGATAGCATAACCCATTAGCGGGACCCAGGATGCACTAATAACTTCTCTGAAATATCTACGGGTATTATAAACATTAACATGATATCTCAATGAGCATATGAACGCGTATAGCGATGGTATGAATACTATGAAGAATGATGACCAGAGGACAGCCTGTACTGTCCAACCAAGAAACAATATAACTGGGATAACAATGAATTTAGTAATTGATTGAATAATAGACGTTATAATAAACCTACCTCTATTCTTAATCATTAATATGGAATTCGTTATTGTCTGTATGTATGAGGTTATTTCTGAGAGAATAGCTATGATAAGTACGAGAAATGCGTAGGCCCCCATCTTAGTCCAAACACCCATTAGGTAGGCTATGGTTAAAACCAGTGTTATTAAGTAGAAGATCGTTGACACATTGATGGCTGCTGTAATGTTTAATCCATTGTCCCTAGCCGTTAATCTTGGATAAGCAAATCCAATTAGGGCGGTTGGTAGGGTCGAGAAGGCAATTGTTGCATTTAGTAGTGATAATAAACCAAGACCTGCCGTTGGTATTTTTCTCGTAATGGCAATGTTATACGTAAAGCTACTTAGTAGGGCCAATAATGATGCCAAAACCGCCATCATCCTTGTGCCTCTTGCCATTAACGCTGAATCTACGTACTAATTACTAATTTAAAAATTCCTCGCATGGATAAACGACATTAATTTTAATCATTAATTTTTTCTACGGTAAAGTTCAATAAATGCTTAATGCTGATACTAATACATGGATCGCTAGGACTTGATTACATAATTCATAACGTATTGCCAAATAATGACTGGTTAATATCCATGATATGTCTAGATAATGGTGGCAATACTGGGATAAATATTGAATTAAGCCCAGGTATAAGTACGAGAATTGCATTATTATGGGGTAAAATACTCGATTTAAGGGATGATGATCTAAGGTTATTACTTGATTCACTCACTAGTTCATCAAGGCTCTATGATGCAATAAACTATGTCCTTGAGACATACCTAGATTATAACGCTATAAGGCTTTACTACTTCATGAAGTTAATGAGCATGTTAAATATTTGGGGACCAATGAATAAGGGCTGCATAAGTATCCCGCTTATTGAACCAATAAAATCCCTGGTAACTGCTGCCATACTTGCGTATATCACGGCTAGTAATACCAAGGGCTCAATCATACTCACAACAGATTTTGTAGATGAAATAAAGGACTCACTACAGGAAGTGAGGGGCCTTGGCAATATATATGTAGTGACTAATCACATTCCTCATGATCTAGGGATATTTGATGAATTAATAGTAACCTCATCGTCAATACCACAGGAAGCCTTTGGTAAGTTAATTAGAGTGAGTAGTGGAGTGAGTTCTGAGGTATTGATAACGAAACTTGGATTGAGTGTTGTGAATAATAATTTCGAACTTAATAAGGAGACTTTAAGTGATGTTGACCTGGAGATTTTAAGAACTGTTAATGAGCTTGGCTTTACAACAATGGCCTCATTAATCGATATGGTGTCACAATCAACAGGCACTATTAAAAATAACGTAATTAAGGAATTAATTAAATTATCAAGCATGAATTTAATTAAGGTTAGGTATTTAAATGATGGTAGAGCCATAGTTACGCCAACATTGGCCGGCCTTAAATTATTGATGACTAAATAAGCCTTATTACTATAAATATAACTTATTTATTTAATTACTAACGCTGAAGACCTATAAAGAAGAATTTATTAATTAGATAAATCCTGGTAATGCCGATGCCACCTAAATGGTACTGGTCAATAGACCCAAATAGCGTTCCTAAAATAGTTGTTGAACCACCAGGCCCTAAGGCCCAAGAAGTAATAAAGATGGATGAGTCATCGATAATGCAGTCCTTTGGACGGTGGTATCCACTGGTTATTCGGCGGGGTTATGGACCTGTTGTTGAGGATGCTGATGGCAACCTATACATTGACTTCAACGCTGGTATTGCTGTTATGAATGTTGGACATAGCCACCCACGGATTGTGGAGGCAATAAAGCGGCAGGCCGAGTTATTTACTCACTATAGCATGACCGACTTCTACTACGAATTAATTATTAGGCATGCATCAATGCTTAGGGGTATAGTACCAATAAGCGGCGATAAGCGTGTATTCTACACAAACTCGGGCACCGAGTCAATAGAGGGCGCGATGAAAGTAGTGCGTGGACACTTCAGGAATCAGAGACCATACATAATAGCCTTCCTGGGCGCCTTCCATGGGAGGACTTATGGCTCGATGGCATTGACCGCAAGTAAACCAATACAGAGGTATGGCTTTAACCCAATGTTATCCAACGTAATCCATATACCATACCCATACCCATACAGATGTCCCTTCGGCCAGAATTTAACTGATGAGGAATGTGGTGAGGCTGTTCTTGGTTACCTTGAGGATTGGATATTTAGTAAGATGATTGATCCAAGTGAGACTTCGGCGATATTCTTTGAGCCTATACAGGGTGAGGGTGGTTATGTTGTTCCGCCAAGGAACTTCTTCCCAGGTTTGAGGAAGATCGCTGATAAGTACGGCATACTCCTCGTCGATGATGAAGTGCAGGCTGGGTTTGGTAGGACTGGTAAGTGGTTTGCAATTGAACATTGGGGTGTTGAACCGGACATAATAACCATGGCCAAGGCAATAGCCGCCGGTCTACCACTCGGTGCCATCGTTGGTAGGGCAAGCGTGATGGATCTACCGAGGGGATCCCACGCAAATACCTTTGGTGGTAATCCAGTGGCTTTGGCGGCTGGTATTGAGGTTATTAACGTAATAAGTGATGAGGACCTTATGGTGAATGCACAGAGGGTTGGTGATTACATTAAGAAGAGGTTTATAGAGGAGATGGATCACGTGGAGTTGATTGGTGATGTACGCGGTCTCGGCCTAATGATTGGTGTTGAATTAGTCAAGAATAAGAGAACCAAGGAATATGCTACCAAGGAGATTGAGCAGGTGCTCTATGAATCCTTCAAGAGAGGCGTTGCTGTAATAAGTGCAGGTAAGTCAACGATTAGAATTGCACCACCGCTAAACATACCTATGGAACTCGCCGATAAGGCTGTGAATATAATAATTGATGTTATTAAGAAGGTTGATAGGGAACGCGTTAAGTGACTCTTTAATTGACTAACGCATTCTTCAAAACCTCCTTCTCCTCTTCAAGGTACCACTCGAGTACATAATCATGCCTATCCGCATAATTCCTGGCGTATTCGAAGGCATTCTTCCAGTCATTGTCCTCGTATATGATCCTCCAGCCCTCCTCAATGAGCGATAAATCCTCAGACTTACCACTAACTAGAATCCTACCCATCCTCCTGTTTATGAATACTTTGTATCTGCCAGTCATCATATCACGTATACGTGTACAGGTTAAAAAGTCCTATCAGGTTTTTATTTAAACAGTACATTAAAACTTTTACCAAACTTACGTGGAATTCATGAAACGACTAATGATATCCACGTATTTATAAATATCATCAGGAAAAATCAATAAGTAAGTCACATCACCAAGCCCCTCCCTAACCCTGAGAAAGGCTTGAAAGACAGCACCACTACTAAGGCCGACTAGTAGGCCAGTGTTTCTGGCCACAGTAATAACGCCCTTTACAGCATCCTCAAGACTGACATCAACAACCTCATTAATAATCTCACGAACCCACCTAGTGCCAGACTCAAGCCTCTTGATACCAGGTATTGCGCTACCCGCCGCAGGCTCAACACCGACAATGTAGACATCACCAAACTCATCCTTAAGTCTCCTGGCAATGCCGGTTATGTGCCCGCCAGTGCCAATACCAGCAACTAAGACCTTAGGTGTCTTACCAATACTCCTGAACTGCCGGGCGATTTCCTCACCAGTAACGTGGTAATGGCCCTCGGGATTATTAACATTCTCAAATTGATTAAGGTTAATCGCTCCATTCCTAGCAGCCTCCTCACCAACCCAGTGCCAAAACTCCTCATTAATTGTCTCCCTATCAACTTTAACAACCTCGGCGCCCAAAACCCTGAGAAGAATTTCCGTAGTCTCCGGCAAATACCTCGTAGTATAAGCCCTATACCTATACTCATAAATATTCGCCAATGCGGCCAGGGCAATCGCAACATTACCAGAGGAAGCCTCAAACACAAGGCGACCACGCAATTCGTCATTTAAATATCTACGAAGTAAGAACTGAACAGTCCTATCCTTAATACTCCTACTCAGTGGATTAAAGAACTCAAGTTTAACCCAAACATCGCCAAAACGATCAAACCTCACAAGAGGTGTCGGGTAAAAACCATTCACAAAATCAAGTACACTAGAGAAAATATTATTCTTACCATCACTTCCTGCAAATACCAACACCTGCCATACAAATGGCAAACGAAAAAGCCCTTAATAAACATTATTCCGAAATTCATCGTTGAAGATAATAACTAAGGCAATGCAATATTGTAGTAATCATTGTTGATTATTAGGAAAAGGAGGATGTACGTAATCCCCGCGGCTCGTCCGTCCGCATTCATTGGGGACCGCCACGGTCCTCTCTGGGACTATCGCGGCATTAATAAGTCAATAACCATGCTTATAAGTCTTTGGGTTCCTTCAAAAGAAATTGTTTTAAAGGGGTTATTTGTACGTGGCTTGATGGTTGAGGTCATTGTTAAGGAGCTGCCTGAGAGGCCTAGGCCTGGTGAGAAGGTTCAGCTGCCTAATGGTGAGTTTATTAGGGTTAGGCATGTTGGTATTCCCTGGCTCTTACCGCCTAAGAAGGTTTGTAATGACCCTGAGTGCCCATGGCATGGCTACCTGAGTGTTAGGGGGCATGTGTTTACCGTTACTGTTGAGAGCGTTCATGGCAGAACTGCCACTGTTATTCATGAGTGGTTGCATTATGATCCTAAGTATAAGAGGTATGAGAAGAGGAGAAAGAAAATTCATGTTAAGGTTCCTTCGTGTATTGAGGTTAGGCCTGGTGATATTGTCTACATTGGTGAGACTAGGCCATTGGCTAAGACCATAAGGCATGTTATCATTGGTAAGAGCGAAGATGTGACTGAGGCTAAGTCCCAAGTGCTCAGGCTTGAGCAGTCACAATAATCCTTTAATAATCCCTTAACTTCAATGTAATTCAATGCTTTATGATGCGCATACTCATTTGCACGAGTTCCTGGATAGCAGGATCGCAAAGTTCGTTAGAGAGATAATAATTGCGGCTGTCTCTGATGATTATCCATCTTCAAAGAGGACCATTGAATTGTCGAATACCTATGAGAACATTGTGCCATGTATTGGCATCCACCCTTGGAATGTGGATAAGGTTGGATTTGATGAATTGAGACAGCTTGAGAAGTTGTTGTCTGAGACTAGGTGCATTGGTGAAGTTGGTCTCGATAAAAGATTTGCTCCTCAAACCTTCAATAGGCAGGTTGAGTTTTTCCAAGTCTTCATTAATTGGGCTAAGGATTATGATCTGCCACTTAATATTCACGCACCTGATGCTTGGAATGATGCCCTTGAAATGATTAGGAGGGCTGATGTGGATAGGGCTTTGTTTCATTGGTACACGGGACCTCTTAATCTTATCCAAGAGCTGAGGGACTATGGGTATTATATATCGATTAATGCTGCAATTAAGATTCAGGAGAAGTCCAAGGCCGTGGCTAGAGAGGCGCCACTTGATACGATATTGCTAGAGAGCGATGGACCTTATGAGTATAGGGGTATCACGCTTGAACCTCCCATGGTTAAGGATGCGGCCAGTATTGTGGCTGAGATAAAGGGCATGGGCATCGATGATCTATGGAATACTGTGAGTAATAATTTCTCTAGGCTTTTTAACCTGTAGTACTTACCCTATTTATTAATTGATACTCTATGGCCGAAATCACGTACATGCAGTATCAATAGTAATAGTTATTAAGACCCCAATTAAGGGCTTAATTCCGTATGGCAGAGAAGACAGGACCATTCCAGAAGGTCGTTGTTGATCAAGACATATGCATCGGCTGCGGTGCCTGTGTTAGCGTTTGTCCATACCAGGCGTTGGAGCTTGATGAAAATGGTAAGGCAAGGCTAATATGGGATATGTGTAAGGACGATTTCAGCTGCGTACCAGTATGCCCAGTGAACTGCATATGGAAGACAAGCGAGGCTCCTGACTCAGCAAAGGGCAAGGCTAATTGGTATAGGTTCAGTAAGGCATTGAGTGATGCTGAGAAGAAGGAGTTTGAGGATTGGAAGGCTAAGTATAAGATTACCTGGTCACCTGCATAATGTATTAGACCTCATTTAATCAAATATTTAAAATCAATTATTTTCCTCATGATAGAAAGATTAAAACAGTCTGTTTCTGAAGCCTATTAACAATGATAATAGATAAACTGGATAAGGAAATACTTAAGGAGATTCAGAAAGATGGTAGATTGCAATTAAGTAAATTAGCCGAGATTCTAAATAGGCCAAGAACCACAATAGCCACTAGATTAGCGAGACTTGAAGGCGATAAGATAATAACCTCGTATAGGGCTGTAGTGGATCCATTAAAGGTTGGTTTCTCATTATTAGCCTATGTGCTAATTAGCGTAAGGAGAAGTGCACCAAGTGGTAATAAGTCTGCTCAGGTGCTCCTTGTTGAGAAAATCCTGAAGGATAGTGATGAGGATCCTAAACTTCCATGGATTGAGGAGGCCTATGTAATAACTGGTCATTATGATATATTGCTTAAGGTTTGGGCCAAGGATCTCAGACAACTCAGTTACTTCCTAATTAATTATCTACCGACTTATCCCGATATTGCGCAGACGGAAACCATGCTCGTATTGGAATTAGTATCTGATTGGAAAGATAGGTTACTGCCAATTGATAAGGTATTACCTGACTAAAATCAACACCTTGGATCCTTAATAGCACTTAGTATACTTAAAGTAACTTCCCTCGGTGATTCGCTATTAATTATTGACCTACCAACAATCTCAAAATCAGCACCGCTCGCCGTGGCACAACCAGGCTTACCACCCTGCACCCCAACGCCTGGTGATAATAATTGATAGTTATTACCAACCATAGACCTAACACGTCTAATGATGTTGGGCTTCGTGGCAGGCACAACAAAGCCCGCAATACCAAGCTCAGTACCAAGCTTAACATTATAGTCCAGGTTTAAGTCATATAACTCACCACCAGAGCTCATGGAAATAAGGAGAAAAATGTCAATACCTAAATCACGCGATAACTTAGCTACACCATTTAAATTCTCCCTACCTGTTACAGCGTGCATAATCACACCATTAATACCTAAATCCCTAAGTCTCCTAATGACATACTCATTTATGTGAGCAATATCGCCAAGTTTAATGTCGGCCAAAAAGTACGTATTTATGCCTGAAGTTAATTCCTTAATTCCATTGGGTCCTATATTCAATAATTGAAGCCATCCAACCTTAACAGCATCAATTAAATCCATAATACCTCTTAGAAAGACAATAGACCTCTTAGTATCCCAATCAACATCAAATGCAAGTATTAAACCGTTATGCCTAATGATCATTAAATTATAGATTATGGAGAAAAATAAAAAGGTATTTTTAAATAATCATTGCAGACTAATTATTTCTCCTCCTTAATTACACCCATTTCCTTTAATACAATCTCTAGGTCCTTCGTCAGTATTCCACTATAAACCGACCAGAAGAATAGTGCCAGAGCTATTATGGCCGCCGTCACTGTATCCCATGGGAATGGTAATGGTGGAGACTTCCAAACACTAAATGGTCCAACAAAATCAAGAATTAACACGGAGAAAAGCATCGCAACAGCCCACCAACCGGAACTTATATGACGCTTGCCCTCCTCGTTAGCCCACATACGTATTATATACGTAAAGATCACTGTCACGATTAACATCAATACCCAGTAAATTATGAATGGTGTGAAATACTTCATGCTGAACGTTAAGGCAGTCCCTGATGCTGATGCCGCGTTGTAAGGCACAATTATATCCTGGTAAATTAAGAACCAGGTTGATAAACCCAATATGATCCAGTAAATAATGCCAAGAACTGCAGCGTTTAATCTACGTATGCCAAATCTATTAGCTGCGGTGTACATATAGAAGAAAGGTAGACCAGCAAGTATTAATGCAAATACACCCCAATATGTCGTAAACCCAGCCCAATATGGTATTAAAAAGGCAAATATGAAGGCTAAAGCACCCATTAAATATGCAACTGGTAGTTTAAATGGCCTAGGGGCATTTGGCGCAGTCCTCCTGAGAACAACTACTGAAGCACCTGTAATAATGTATGTAGTTACCGTTGTAGAACTTATGAATGTCGCTAAATAAACCCATGCTGGGTATGGTATTAAGAACAACGCACCGACTAACCAAGCAGCTATTGTAGCCCACTTAGGCACCTTCCACCTATTAAGGTGCAGGAACCAGTCCGGTAGGTGACCATCAGCTGCCATCCCATAGAACGTCCTAGCACTAGTACCCGTATATATCCAGCCTGTACCTGATGGTGATACCATTGCATCAATTAGCAGTATTATTGCGAACGCCATTAGTATTGGTATACCGCTTATTTTCATTATTTGATAAAATGGACCACTGCTCAAGGCCGTTGATGTCAGGTCAGCCCAATCACCAGGCTTTAGGCTTAACTTTGACCAATCAATAGCACCAATGAAAGAAACCTGGAGTAGTATGTATATTGCCATACATATTACGAAACCTATTATAGTACCCCATGGCAAATCTCTCTGTGGGTTCTTAGCCTCACCGCCATACTCAATACCTTGCCTAAAACCTAGGTACGCAAAGGCAATACCCGTAGTAGGTATCGCTAGAAATACTGGTGCCCAGCCATATGGTGTAAATCCTCCTGGCAATGCCGTAAAGTTTGTTGGGTGGAAAAATAGGCCCAGTAACAAGGCAATGGTGAGTATTGGTATTATTAATTTCCACCAACCAACGCCAGTATTTGTCTTACCCATCACATGAACACCGAAATAATTAAGGAGGAAGAAGAATGTTAGGAAAGCAAAGGCAATAAGACCTCCGGTTAATGTTAATACACCTGTTGATGTGACAAGACCAGGGACATACGAGGACATGTATGTAACTACAGCCTCAGCCTCCACTGGAGGCACTGTGATAGCACCAAGTAAGTATGCCCATGCAAATATATATGATGCAAAGCTTCCATGACTATACTGAGGATACCTAACTATTGCACCGGATTTTGGGATCATACCTCCTAATTCAGCAAACGAAAGAGCCACAAATATTAGGAATATACCAGCTATTGTCCAAGATAATATGGCTGCAGGTCCGGAAACACTAGCTGCATAGAACGAACCAAACAACCAACCGCTACCAATTACCGCACCAATCACGAGATATGCTATATCAAACACATTCAAAGCCTTCCTCAATTGTTTATCGGTAGTCTCAGCCTTCTCAGTACTAATCTTAGGACCCGACCCAGTTGGGTTAGACATAACAAAAGTAATATATTTATTTCCTCTTATTAAGTTTTTCCTTTATATTTACATTTTATTGATGTAAAATAATTCGCAGATAAAATGGATTATTCGTTTTACAAATATATTATTTATAGGTTTACCGTAATTTCTGCATTCAATTTATAATCTATAGATACCTTACTCATCATTAGTTATTTATAAGTTCCCTTGAGATTAATTAATGAATGCTTGATAGGTGTTGCATGGAGGTTGGGATAACCACGAGCGGAGCATCAGTTGGGTTAGTTCCGATTCAATTCTATAAGAAGGCTGAGAACCTTGCACTGGAGGAGCAACTTGTCATCATTCATGATCAAACAATGGATGATGAATTACTCCTTGGTGTTATTAGGAATGTGACGAAACTCGAACCGCTCATTAGGGACAGGGTTAGGTCGCCCTTCGTAGATAGGCCTGAGGTCCTTGATCAAACAATACTCATGCCCTTCACCTCAGCCATGGTTAGGCTCTACGCAGCCCTAAAGCCGAGTACTAAGTCCGTGCTTGAGGTTAGGCATGTACCAACGCCAGGCTCTAAGGTCTTTGTTATTAAGGATGGTAGGTTCCTTAATGACTATGTTAAGTCAAACCTACCAATAAATGTTGGTAGTCATAAGTACAGTGGCTGGCCCATTAGCCTAGATGCTGGTTTTGTTAATCAGCATGTTGGTGTCTTCGGCGCCACTGGTGTGGGTAAGTCTAGGCTTGTTAAGGCCCTTATTGAGGAGTTAATTAGGGTTGGGAAGCACATAATAATCTTTGATCACAGTGGCGTTGATTACGCTCCATACTTTAAGGATAGGGTTATTACGTCCAAGGAGATTGCCATCTCACCACCAACAATAGCCTCCGTAATTGCTGAGAAGGCCAGGCTTAATTGGCAGACTTTCGGTGAGTATCTGGAGGTTGCCGTCATTACTTATGTAAGCGGTGATAAGAAGATTAAGAGGCAGCAATCCTCACAATTAATAGATTCGCAAATAAGTAACCAGGTAAGCCAGGTGATTAAGTGGGATAAGGCGGCATTCACGAAGCACCTAGTGGATAGTATGAGAGGATTAGGTGCTAGAGATTCGACAGTTGAGAAAGCCAGGTTATTCATTGATTACTTCATAGAGAATGAATTCTTTGATGAACTTAATAAGAGGGCTTTATTACCTATGAACATTGTTAATAGGGCATTAAATTCAAACCTGGTTGTTATTGATTTGAGTCTTGATCCTGAACTCGTGGTTAAGCAGGCAATAATTGCAGATGTAATTGATGCTGCGTGGAAACTCGTCAAAACCAACAAGTCACCGCTGGATTTGGCTTTCATCATAGACGAGGCTCAGAATTATGTACCTGAGAATGAATGGACTATCTGCGGTGATGTTATTGAGACTACGGCTAGGGAGGGCCGTAAGTGGGGCTTATCGCTTATTGTAGCCAGCCAGAGGATTGCTAGGGATATTAGGGCTAGCATCAGGGCTAACCTCGGCACAGTCTTCTTCAGTAGGTTAAGCGCCCAGGGTGATCTTAGGGAGATCGCTGCATACATGGACTTGGCAGATGTAAACGAGGCAACATTGGCTCAATTGGGCACTAGGGAATTCTTCGTGGCAGGATTGATGAACCCACTAAGAAAACCAATACTAATCAGGGTGAGGGATGCCTAGCAATCAATTCCTCGCCTACGTAATTCCTCCACAACCTTAACACCAAGCTTAGCAACCTCTCTATACTCTCTATTGCTTATTATTCTACGAATTATATTCACATCAATAATTCCATAATAATTCCATATTGATGAACCACAATTATTCCTAAACCTAACAACAGACCTATACCTACTAAACTCCTCATTACTTAGCAGACCAGCGCTTACTAACTTATTGCCAGCATCAATATAGCCCTCAACCTCGAATCCCATCGCTGATGCAGCCTTAACCACGATATCAATAAGTGATTTGGCTTGAACTTGCAATAAGTACACCGCAGATAAGTACTTATACACATCATTCAGGTCATCAATACTTAGATTATCCAATAATGATGTATAATAAAAAGAAGCTTCAGCAAACGTTCTACTGAACCCATTTCTTAGTCACCGCATTTATCTGCGTCCTTAGTAAATCAAGCTTCTCAGCATCAATCATAAAGTCGAAACAAGGCTTCAAAACCCTTAACTTAATATCAAGATACTCATCAAAGTCCCGGTAATAAACCACCTTACCCTTACCCAATACATCAATTATTAATGAGCAGGGCAGGTACTCATAATTATTAAGTACTACCAAGCCGATACTCTCCTCACGCACATGAAGAAACCTAGCCAATGCGTACTGAAGGTCTATGTCCTTATCAACATCACCTAACCAAACAGCAATATCCCAATCACCCTTAAACACCCTACCCCACGCCCTAGAACCAAACAATAACGCAAACACCACACCATAATCACTCCACGGAAACAACCTCAAATACTCAATACCCATATACCTAATTTTAAATAAATTAACCCTTACTTATACCTATCACTGCATCACCCAACTGAACCTGGGCGCTGGTCCACGTGCAGGTTGGTACTGACTTCGGTGATACTTGACTCGCCCAGTCAGGATTAACAAGTGTAACTGTAACTAGGGAATTATTGTTTTTACAGTTATATGCCGTTATTTCATAGGGCTGTGCTGATGAATAAACAAGTACCGTTGCGTTTTCAGACCTGCTAAGTGGACCCATGCTCATTGTTACCGTTATATTAGCATAAAGCAACAATGTATTTGACTGCTTCCTTGGATACAGCGTTATACTATAGTTAAGCGCTACTCCCTGTACAGGCACAGCAGATGTTGGAAGCAATAACGTATAATTGAATGAGCCAACAACATCGCCCATGGAGGCTATGGCGATGGCATTCTCAAATTCATGGGTGAGGGCTGAGGATACGAGTGACGATACATAACTAACAGTATTAAGCATATTAACTGTTGTATAATAATTGGTATACCACGTGAAGAATATAACTAAGGCCAGGAGTGCTACCGTGGTTATTACGAAGGCCAGAACGTTCATATAATCACCCCATGTTAATACCTATCCTAATTTCCACAATATATATATTGTTACCAACTACGGTAACTTTACGTAGAGCGGGATTAGTAAGTAGTATATACTTACCGATATTACACTTCTCTGTAACAATTAAATGCCTTACATCACTCAATGAGAATGATGAGACACTCAATATTTTGATTGTGAGAATATTCCTGCCAGTAGAATTGCCCATACTAATAAACACGGGTATGTAGATATAACCGACACCACTATTCAAAGAACCATTAATCGCCAAAACCCTAGGAACCAGGGCTAAAAACGTACCATAGGAAACACCGTCTACAGAACCATACCCAAACTGAACTATGGAGATGAGGGTGCCTGTCAGTGCGAAAACACCTGGTCCAACTATTAATGAGAAGTCACTTGGATTAACCGTAGGATAGCCTATCATATTGGAACCCCTCCATACATACCAAGCACTCCTACTAGCAGGTATTGAGAAATAGTTAGGTGGCACGCCATAAATCAATACACCAGATGTGGCAGTAACGATGTTAGCACCAGAGGCGTTAACGTAAATCTCACAATACGCATCATTAGAATATACGTAATTATAAACACCATACTCGGTGCTCGGCAATGCATAAGTCAAGGACACACCAGGCGACATTAGGTAGGTATCAATATCATCAGCCACATTAGTCAAGAACGACGCAACATAACTAATCGAGTAATAGGCCGAATCATAATTAAAGGACCTCATAGCCACTACCAGAAACATTGCCGCTACCGCCAATATTGTTGCCGTCAAGATTACAACGCTTAATATTTCACTTTGTCCCCTGCTTTTCATTTTCAATCACCCATACTTAATGATTATTTTTATAAGTACTATTTCAATTTTACTAGCACCATTTAACGAATACGATGACGTTACTGAACCACATGAATATGTTATATAAAGTGGATTATTGATAGTAATATAGCTCCAGGACGTAACATTGGCGAAGAACAAACCATGTAGGCTAGAATCAAAGATGACATTTATGATTGGAACATAGATGTAGTAGGTAGAACCAGAGACGAAAGCACCAACCCTCGGGAAAAGGATCACGTAGGTTCCATAAGAAACACCGTTTAAATTACCAGCGCCAAACTTACAAACAGCAAAGAAGCTAGATGATACAGAGTTGAAAATCAAAGAACTACAATTGCTAAACAAACTCTCACTAAATCCGCTAGGTAACGATAGGTAGCTAGGCGATACACCAAATAAAATAGCGCCACTGGAATAGGTATTCACAACTGCGTGCGTGGTATTAACAATAATCAGTTTGCAATAGTTAAATAGAGCACCATATACGCCGAATTGCGTTGTTGGGCGTGGAAATGACAATGCGTAATTCTGAATGCCATTCATAATTGCAGCATTCAAATCCTGAGCCACATCAACAAAGAACGTCTGCGCTTGTGCAAGGGATGTGGATGCGGAGGCTGAGGCAAAATTAAAGCCAGCAATAAGCACAAAAATTGCAGATAGAACTAAAACAACACCCAGAACCAAAACCAAGGAAAGAGTCTCGCTTAAACCTTGACTATCCACGCCCATCACCTCGACAAACTACTTAACCCAATATAAACGAGGTAGTATGAACTATTACCAAGCTGAACAACTGCGAAGGCAGAGGCCGTTGGTGAGAAACCATTGATGGCGAACTTCTCTCTATAGTTAGGTGGAATAATGTTAAGGGCGTCTATGCGCTGGAATTCGTAATTCACATAGATAGGCATGTATTGTGTGGTTGTTGGAGTCCCTATGAACCACAGATCGTAGACTATGGTCGTTGTATTGTATGTATAATTCGTATTACCTTGTGGATTCTGTGATTGTTGTGCAATACTAATGCCTCCTATTGTGACATTAATACCAAGCGCATTGGAACAACTGCCTACAGGAACGCTGGCATTAATGTTATAATTACTTGTCGTAACTAAATCATATAAGGTAACATTAATGTTTAGATAGCAAACGCCGTTGCTTATAGTAGGTTCGATGCCTAAATCAAGCAGGTATAAATAGGAATATTGATTAAGCATTGTTTTATTCAGGATTCCACTACTGCCTATTATATACATACGTTCCGCATTACTTCCGTAAAGCAGCTCAACACCGATAGAACCAACCTGGTACGTACTCAGCACATTCACGGTACCATTAGGATACACAATGTACGGCTCAACTTCAATATTATTAAAGGTAAGCTCAAGGAATGAGTCTGGTATTGCCGTTATCAACTGCCCAATCATGTAGACATGGTAACCATAAGGCTCATATGGCGCATTGACAGTCGCACTACAACCTACTGATGATGGTACATTATAGTAAATTCCATTTGTTAATAACTCAACTAGATAGTTACTACCATACTTAACGCCATTGGAGATACTACAGCTAAGGACGTTGGAATTTACATAATTAATGAACTGCGGCTCATTATTATACGATGCCCCGTATACGGTATTCATTAAATTGCTGAGCCCACCAAGCCCCATATCGAAACAATAGGGCTCACTACAATACGTACCGCTAATAACATTATATGGTAAAGTACCATTTGCGGAAACAACAATATACATGTTGCCAGTAGCATTAACCCAAACAACAGCCGTACCAGTCCTAGGATCAAAATACGTAACCCACCATCTGAGCATCCTGACCTGCCTACTCTCAATGCACGCCGTTATATTACTCATTAAGGACTGGTTTGCACATTGTATGAAGGCTACGTTGGATAAAGGCAGTGTTGTGTTTATGAAGTAATTAGGCGATACTGTGGATAGCAGAAAGTTTAGTAAGTACACGTTTAGCGTTAATTCTGATACGTGTATATCTGTGAGTGGTATTGGTATTGGTGAGGAGTAATTCCACATAGGCACCGTGGTTATGGGTATTAAAACATACTTACTACCCTTAACAATAGAGGACAAGGTGAGCAATCTACCATATGGAATCACCGCAACATACCAGTCATACTGAGGACCAACAATACTATTCATTAAAGAGTCCAGTTCACCCCAATTCTCATTCTGGATAATCGAGAGGAATTGAGGATTATTTATCAGTAGGGAGAGGGCATTCTCGGCATAGGACTCCAGGTTGGACTCGACTTGGCTCGGCAGTTGCGTCGTTGGCGATTTAAATAACATGGGCATTAAGGCTGCTAGCACCAGGATTATTATGGTGGCGATTATTGCCTCCATGATCCTAGCCTGACCGCGATAATGTAAAGGACGATTAGCCATAGCCCTACCACCCCTGACAAGATCCTAAATTATATTGGGTGTAGCCATTATATAGTAATTGATTATCCTCATAGCTGAAGTATATGTATGAATTAATATAATTCTGGTTATTCTGGTTGTAGTAGTAACAATTCATTATCGTTGGGTAAAAGTATGTATATGGCAGCGTTTGATTTGGGAAGTGCTCGTACCCCGTTATCCAATTATACAAGCTGGAAGGATAGGGATTGTTTGGATTCGCAAAGCCAGAACTTTCTGTTTCAGTGGATGGTATTACTTGACCTACTACCATATAACCAGGTGCTAGGTTTATGGCTGTTTCGTTAAATGAGAATATGCTCAATGTTCCCATTGGCGATATATTATCAACCTTTAATATGTTCATGAATGGTAGTGGCTTTACGAAGCCGAGTGTTGTGTATATGGTACTTTCAATTATTTGAGTCATATATAGTCCTGAGTATATCGTTAATAATGTTGGTATTCCTGTATTTATGAAATACGTAACTATTATCAAGAAGCCCGATGTCTCATTGTATATGTACGCCATGTACGGTATTAACGAGGTTGCCGAATACCCGTTGGGCACTGGGTATGTCGGGTTTATCCCCATGGTTTCTAGGGCGCTTGGTGACCACGGATTTAGGATTAGTCTCACGTTGCTATAGTTTATGATTAGTAGGTATTGGGTGTTTGGGTATCCCTTTGGTTTTGGCATTGCTATGTTAAATACCACGGCATTACTCGTTATATTACATACGGTGTAGTTTGCGTTAAATGTCTTTGGACCTATTACTGGCGTTATGTTTAGCCCAGTTATTATTGTACCAAGGGCTGGTTGATTATTTGCCGATACTGCTACGTAAACGTTGCTTGGTAGTTGGTATGTATTGTATAGTTTTATGCTGGCATTTATAACCGCGGCGTTTTGCAGTATTAATGCTGTCCATGATCCAATCTCCTGTCCATGATTTGGATCAATTCCGCTAAGCATATACGCATCATTTCCAAATACTGTATTCGGTACGAATATCAGACTTGGTAGGTATATTGTTGTGCAGTATACGCCGTTTACGTATAGCTGTGCGGTGGGTTGGCTGTTGATTATGTTTTGCCATGTTATTGGTGATGTAGGCTTTACGTATATTGTGACGTTTATAAGGCCTTGATTAATATTGATCGTGCCACATTTAATATTATCATTGTCCCCGGCATATACACTTATGCTTGGCGTATTTGATCCACTAGAACCTTGTACGATTACGCTATACCCTGTCGATGGATAACTTGTTGTTCCTTGAAGTGTTCCTGGCCATGCTCCTAAAACCTGTACCCCTATTTCATAATTATTATTTGATGCTATGGCTTGCGTTACATTAAACACTGCCGATATCTTGAAACCAGAGTTTGCTGCTAACTCATCAATGGGTAACACAAATACGAGTGGGTATGGACCACCTTCTGCCACCCAACCCTGGCCTCTTGTCCTGTATTCATTGCTTGGAAACGCTGTGTATAGTGGTGCCCATAGGTAGTTCGCGTTTCCTGTTGAGTATATGCTTGGTCCTGTGCATGTGTAGTTATCGTATTTGAAGTTGAATATGCACCTGACTTCCGTGGTTATGTTTATTACCTGTGGTTGTGCCTCGCAGGTGCTTGGTGGTGTTATCCATGCTGTTAGGTTTATTCCGTTGTTTAGCGTTAGGTGTTGTATTCCTAGGGTTGGCATGTTGTATGTCGTGTTAAGTAGTATGGCTATGCTTGATTCATTTCCTCCTGAGTATATGTAATTTATGCCCTTTATGTTCAGTGCCCCATAGAATCCAGTTACTACAGATATACTTGGCTTTGGTCGTGCCGTCGGTATCGCTATTCCCGTTGGCACATATATACTATTTACCAATATACTTATCTCCGTGATTATCAATGAGCCTAGTGAGTATGGTACTGGTGATTGGGTTAATGCGTGTAAGTATAGGATTATTCCCTGGGTTATTAGGAAGTTGCTATAGTTTATGGCGTACGTCTCTACTATTCCTTGGGTTAATTGGCCTAGCTGTTGTACAATTATCTGCGGATTCATTTTAAAGGCGAAGTATATACTTCTTTGATATACATAGGCGGGTGTCATTGTGAATATTCTATAAAGCATGGCGAGTATTAATGCCGCAATAACGATTATCATTGCAATAATAAGTAAACCCTGACCCTTATTATGGCGATCTGCCATTTCTCATCACCCTAGTGGTTCAAATTCGTTGCCTTTATAATATATGTAGAGAATTATGTAATATGTGGAATCTCCAATGTAGACTAAGGTCTTTGCCGTACCTACTGGCGCATTTTTTATTGATTTTCCGAATATCACAATTCTATTGCTTAAGTAGAATTGCGGTGATATCCCGTACGGTAATACCAAGATCTGTGTCTTGGGCACGGTGCTTGACTGTCCATTTGAGTTTCTATAAACTGTGATTACTAGAAACATGGGAGAGTTTGGTAAGTTCCAGTAGCATACGGAGCCCTTTTGTCCACTTGCTGGGTTACCGCTCTTGCTATAATACGTGCAAGGTACTGGATACGACTCTTGACTATTACCATTTGCTGGGTTTAGTGTAAAGTTTATTGTTTGGAATATATAACCATAGACTGATTTGTATATAGCAGATATTCTGAGTCCAAGTGATCTCTTTCCAGATAAATTGTAAATATTCTTTAAACATGTTGTGTTAAATACACTTGGGTCTATGAAGAATATTGAGTTTTGGTTTGTTCCGTTTGGTAATACCATTATCATTAGTAATGGTATAGTTATGTTGTTAGGCCATATTAAGTAGCCGTGGTCTCCAAGTCCACCGATACTTACGTACGCATCTATATATATGCTGGATGCGTTATTTATGTATGGATGACTTACCGATAAATTACCGAATACGCTTGTGCAAGTTAAATAGGACATGTTAAATATTGCTACACCATTATTATTTGTTACTTCCGGTGGTGAAGTGCCTGTACATATTGCGAAGCCAAAGCCATTTTTTCCATTATTACTTGAGGTACTGTAGTACATTATTGTGTATGTTATTTGCACAGTAGCATTGGGTATTGGTTGCTGGGGATTTGATGCGAATTTCGTTACCTTTACTATTACCATGTTTGCCGAAGTGTTATTTACCACCGTGACATTAAGTACAGGATATATCACTAACTTAAGGTCATAATAGGTTCTCTTTAATCCTAGTAATTGCATTACATAGTTATAGTTAATATTCCATCTTACTCTACCATAAGGCAATATAAGGTAGTAATTCGTTATATAGAAAGATGTAATGTTGAGAGTATTTGTTAAATAGCCGAAGAAACCGCTTGATGATTGTGGTATTTGGCATATTGCTTGATTTGATGCTGGACCTGGTAATGTGTTTATTCCGTTTTGATAATCCCAATAGACTAGAGCCAATACTTTGAACGGGTCTAGGTGGTTTGGTTGGTTTGGCTCGGCTAGTCCGAAGGATGTTAGTGTACTTGCATTTAATCCCCAGTTTGGTGGGTTTCCTGAATTCGTAACAATGTACTGGAGTAGTGACTGGGCCATGGCGTTCAGCTGGAAGGCATTAACCTCAGAACCAGCCGAATAAGAATAATTGGGCACTAGGAATATGAAGATGATGATTGCAACAACAATCACAGGTATTATTATGGCTAACTCAATAGCGCTCGATTGTCCCTTGGTATTTAATTTGAAATTGATCATTAATAATAAATTGAATAGTAGGTTTTTAAATCTAGCTGAACGTGAAATACATTCTCCTATTGCTATGATGATCATATTAATGATACTAAACGCTTTAATAGGGGTCTAATTACCATCAATTTGACATGGCTAGGCAGCCATATGTTTTTGAGGAGGTGGAGGTTCCAGAGGGTGTTAAGGTTGATGTTAGTGGTAGTAAGGTTGTTATTAAGGGCCCATTGGGTACCCTGGAAAGAGACTTCGGTAATATACCAGTTATTATAAGGGCTTCCGATGGCTCTATAATTGTTGAGTCTTACTTTGCTGGTAGGAGTGAGAAGGCTGTCGTTGGTACCGTGTCTGGCCACATTAAGAATATGATCCTTGGAGTTACAAAGGGCTGGAGGTACAAGCTTAAGATTGTGTTCTCCCACTTCCCAATGAATGCTAAGGTTCAGGGTAATCAATTAATTATTGAGAATTTCATGGGTAGGAGATCAAAGATTATGCTCAATATACCCAAGGGTGTTAAGGTGTCAACTACTAAGGATGACATTGTTGTCGAGGGTATTGATAAGGAGATTGTTAGTCAATTTGCGGCAAACGTTGAATTAGCTACAACATTGAGAGGCGAGGAGAGGATTAGTCCCCATGGTCGTGAAGGTGGCCCCGGCGTCTTAGATGGAATCTATGTATATAGTGTCGAGCACATGAAGTAAAATTATCCTTACTCAAGGTATATACCTGATTTCTCGAGTCTTCTTTCAATCGCATCCTTATCATCAACGTAATAATTAATGGCCCTCCTTAAATACTCCCTATCAATACCTACCTTACTCTCTGGATCTGCGAGCACTTCGGCGATCCTTGATAGAAATTCATCGCCCTCCTCACTAGCCTCCCTGGCCTTTAGGACTAATAGGTCCTCAAGCCTTATACTCCTTATTTCAAGACCATTAACCTTAACCTTCACAGCATTTCTTACCATTTCCTCGGGTATGTATATGTCGAGTATGTTCTCCATGAGGTCAACTCTAACTACCTGGGCATCAACTAGGATTTCGTAATACATCATTCCATTCATGTCCATACCAACATCCCAATCATTCTCCCTGGCTATATCCTCAAAAAGCTCTGGTTCCGTTATTGTTGATTTGTTTATGATGAACATGTCTATGTCATGTACGTTCCAATCAATACCATAGAGAAGGGGTAACACGGCACTACCTATAAGCATGAACTCAATACTCCTCTTACTTAATTCAGAACCCACCTTTATTAATGCCTTCCTTATTAAATCCACGGTTCCTTTAGATTGATTACTCCTCATGCGTAGTCTTTAAATTACCATTTAAATTTAAGTATTTTGCCAAATATGTCTGGAGTATCGTTTAAGGCCGTGGGTATTAGATTCGACTACCTACATGCAGAACGCCTCC
This sequence comes from Vulcanisaeta moutnovskia 768-28, assembly GCF_000190315.1. Lineage (NCBI taxonomy): Archaea > Thermoproteati > Thermoproteota > Thermoprotei > Thermoproteales > Thermoproteaceae > Vulcanisaeta > Vulcanisaeta moutnovskia. The sequence continues at coordinate 2,081,514 of NC_015151.1, read as the reverse complement.
AATTAATACCACCGCAAACACAGGTTGCATTTAATGTGAACCTTGTCATTGGGCCTAATGCCGTGACCAGGGGTGATATTGTTGAGATACCCTTTTCATTAGCCGCAAGTTCCAACCCATCCATTGTCAACATATCAATTAGAGGTGCATTAATTATTCAGGGTGACCCAAAGCAACTTGAGGATATTGTGAAGTCCGTGAATTCAGGTAAGTCACCGCAAGTAATTCAGATGATGATTGGTCAATACGTATTCTTTGAGGTAAATCTATTACTCAAGGAACTGGGTATTCCACCGGCAATGCCCATAGTACCTCCACCTCAACAGCAGAGACAGGGTGAGGGAATGATGTATGCGTAGTCATTAACTATGTGCCTGCTGCATTGATTGAAATTTCCTAATTGCCTTAACGGTATACTGCAGTGGGTTTTTAACTCCACAACCCAAGTTGGTTGGGCACAATCCTAGACTATTCATTTCCTGGCAGGATGGAGGCATGTAGAACTTATGTCCACCCCTAAGGCCAGCAATATGCTCTACCTGGTACCTAGTCTTCTTCTCATCAAAATCCGCCACGGTTTTAAATAAATTAACCACATCATCAACACAATCCTCCATTGGCTTGCCCTCAAGGTCATGGCATCTCCTAAGCATGTAGGCTGCGATGGCAAACCTAGCTTGGTGGCTCGGATTACCACCAGTTTTAATTTCGTTAATTATTGAATCCATGCAGGGTGGTGTTAAACCAGTTATTTGGACCTTAACCTTAATAGTGGACCCAGGCTTATACTCCTTAAGTTCCTTCATTCCATTTAGCGCATCAACCAGTGGTCTTGTTTCATCAAGATTCTCAGCAGCTTTACTAATTAACTCAATGACCTTCTTCTCCACAGCCTCCTCCACGAGCCTAACCAAGTCTTTATACGTGATTAATACCCAACCCCTTAATAGGTATCTGTTAACGAGCTTCCAATATGGATCATTCTTAGGCATGTACCTCAAGTAATCCCAAATCCTGACACCCACGTCGAAGGCTAATGCCAGGTTCTCGTCATAAACTTCAAGGTCTCTCAGCCTTACGGCATTGATACCAAATTCCTTAGCAAGGTATATTACACAATCAGGGTCCTCAAGCAGTAATTTACTTGAAAATCTCTTGCTCTCTACATCGGCAAATCTTCTCCATAAGGACTTATCAAGATGCGCAGCTAGTACTACCGCTATGTAATGCGCCAGTAATTCATCCTCGCCAATATCTGGGTCATCTGTTATTGAGTTTTTCATTATTGCTTCGCTGAGTATTTCATAAGCACGCTGAAGCAATTGCTTACCCATTACTGAATCAGCCAAGTCATTAATGTATATCCCCCTTTCACTGGTTATTTCCCTAAATCTTGTGAGACCCTCCTTGCTAAATGGGTATTTCACGATAAAACCCACGTAATCATTAAAGCACCTAAGCACTTAATTCACCAAATTAATAATAACATGTGAGTATATAAAGAAATTTAAGTCAGTAATTCGGCGTATTATGAGATGCATTATCATTAATTTAATGATACTACATACTATGTAGTTTATCCATTATCAATGCCTTGCCCAGGTCGTGTATACTACTTATCTTTATGAAAAGTCCACCGCCAATCTTCGAAAGCCTCATTAACAGTTCATCATCACTATTCTCACCAATGGCTATGGTGGATATGGTCGTGCCATTTCTCCTAAGTCTAACAGCCTCCTTAACGCACATGCTTGAGTTAACGGTCCTACCATCAGTTACACAGATAACATGCTTAGAATTACTTTTAGACCTGGTCAATACTTCCCTGGACCTCTCAAGTGCATTTGCTAAATTCGTACCACCACCAGCATATACGTACTTAAGCATATAGTTCATCTGCTGCCAATACCTCCTAACCTGGTGCAACCCCCACAGTACATCAGCCCTGAAGTTAAAGAGTACCATTGCTAACCTATCATTGGTCTTTGAAAGGAATTGTATGTATTGGGAAACAGCATCCTTTGCAATCTCTATCTTGGGCATACCACTACTAAGCTCCCTCATGCTGCCTGATACGTCTAGGCATAGGACGATATCTATGGTCTTAACATTCGCGTACTCCTTAACCACAATGTCCTTATTAGTGAATAGTTTGTGCATCATTGTCTTTCTACTTAGGTTCATAGCCGTCTTTTGCAGATCAACGTCAAAGTAATTATCGCCAACCTTATACTCCCTGACACTGACTACGTATGTTGGGTATTTGTCAATGTCCGTAAACCTAACAATCTTTACCTGACCCATACTACTCATGGCATTTCTAACTACATTCCTCAAGGCTTCAAACATTCTCTCCCCATCCTTACTTCTCCTAAAATCTGTAGGCAATAATCCATAGTTTCTTAAGTATGGCTCCATTTTTCTAAGAACCTTGACCTTCTCCACAATGTTAACATAAGGATCTATAAACATATTTATTAATTGAGCTAGGTTTAGGAAGTTAACCGTTCCAACACCGCCATATAGTATTTCGTATATTGTTGATATTATTGAGTCAAGCTTGGCATCCTTATTACGTTCATCAATATTGGCAATTAATGACCTACTCATAGATAGATCCTGGTTCTCCTCAGCGCTATATTCAGCGCCAAATCCACTACCAACATTATTAGTGCCTCTTTCATAGTTCTCCTCCGTATTCTCACCCTCACTGGTCTCACCATTATTATTAACATTAAAGCCAGCCACTTGCTGCATGGATGGCTCCTCAGCCTCGCTCTGATTCTTCTCAATATCCTCGAAGGCCCTTTCAAAGGCCTCCTCAAGAACTCTCTTCTTATCATCGGGATTTGATGTTTCCACAGATAAATAGAGGTTCTCAATACCAACTCTAGTAATTGTCTCCTTAAATTTTTCATAATCAACACCACCCTCAATTAGTATCCTCATCATTATGTCATCGGCCGCCGCCTCAAAGCTCCTTATTGAACCTGGCCTAACGACCCTAGAATCCTCCTGCAAGTACTCATAAACCTTACTGAGTACTCTCGTTATCATTTGCGCCGGATCAGCATTTGTACTCAAGCCTTAACCCCATTATGAATATTGTATGCCATATTAAATAACTTACCCATTTAATTACTCATAATTGTTCATAGTGATGGTCATCTCCTTGAATATCTCCTATACATCATTATGGCTTCATCAAACTTACGTGCAAGGTAATCCCTCTTTTCCGTTTCATTGGCGAAGTTTCCACGCACCACATTAACCATATTACTAATGATCTCCTTCTTCAAATCATTTAATGATACCTCCCTACCATCTAGCCATGCCCTCGACATGGCAGTCGTTATTGCATATATTGCCGACCTAATGCTTGGCCCAACTTCTATATTACTATCTTGAGCAACTAGTGTCATGAATGTAGCAGTGACGTCAGTCAATGCATCAGGAGCTTTTAAACCAAGATGCTCCATGTATAGGCTACTCTTCCAGGAAAGGATTGACTTCAGAAGGTCCTTGTCAGGGTATGGTATCTCTACAACCTTCATCCTATCCGCCAACGCCTCACTGAGTTCATAAACGCCCGAGTACTCGGCAGGGTTTGACGTAGCTATTACTAGGAAGTCACTCCTTATCTTGAAGCCCCTGATGAATACGTAGTGCTCCTGGAGAACCTGTAACAAGGCTGCCTGGCTATATGGATTTAACCTATTTATTTCGTCAAGTATTAATATGCCACTGTGAGCCATAACCAAGGGGCCAGGTATATAAGCCAGTGGATGATCAAGACCAGCCTGTAGCGCCACTGCTATGTCGATGTCTCCTGTTAATTCTGTGGCTGTCATATGACTATGGCATGCAACCTCAATGTAAGGAGGCTCGGAGATATGGATTATATCCGCCAATGATTCAGCCAGTGATGTCTTCCCTATACCCACGGGTCCCATTATGAGCACATGCCTACCCACGGCAAGGCTACTTAGTACGTCCATTGCGATATCATTCAATCCCTTAAGCTCCCTCTCCAACTCCGTAAGTATCTTCTTAACGCCCTTAGTCCTTATAGCATCGGCGATCAACCTATTAACCTGGACTTCCTCCCTCTTAACTAAGTCTGATAGTCGCGGCAATAATGTCATCAAGTCCTTACCTGTTGCCATTCAGTACAAACGCACTTATTGAGCTTTAAATTTTTAGTGCTACATCGTTTTAACTAATTTGCCTATGCATGAGGAGAAAGGTATTAATATCCTTACTCAATAACGCCTTAGTCGTTTCGAAAAGGTGGTTTTGGTGAAGTATGGTTACTCGGATGAGGAAGACCTAAATGAGTATGAATTAAAGCGAGAAATAAGGGACCCTAAGCAGCGATGGATTGTTAGGATAATAAGGTCAATGAAGGATTACTATAAGAAATGCCCATACTACGACACAAGATCTGGCGACTGCTTCATATTATTCAATACTGAGAACAATAAATGCCCAAGGGAGGGTAGGTACGAGGGTTGCCCAATACTTGAGGCATTTCTTGCAAATAGATACGAAGAGCTTAAGAAGAAGGGTAGGCCAATACCGTATGACTTCAGGGATTTAGCTTTATATTAATAATAAAACAACATACCTTTATTGAATAATCAAGCTTAAATAATTACGTAAGTAATAATTATGCTGTGGATATCCAGACAGTTGGACCCAATGAATTCTTAAGTATTGACGGACCTGCAAGTATTAGGGTAATGAATGGTAGGTTATATGTATTGGGTGTTGAATATGGCTCAGGGGATTCATTTACTGTTATGAGGGGTAGAAGAATAATTGCTAAGTCATTGAATGATTCTAAGATTGATGTTGTGCTTGGTCCTGAGGGTAAGATTGAGAAGGTAGATGGAAACAACGAAGTCATTGATGTGTGGGATAGGGCATTATCCGCAATACCACTAAGGAACTCCACGATAATAATACTGGGCGCTATGGATGTTGGTAAAACGACCGTGACGACAATCCTAGTAAATAAGGGAGTGAGAGAGAACCTTAGGGTTGGTGTTATTGATGGTGATCCAGGACAAAACGATATTGGACCGCCAACGACAATCTCAGCATCAATAGCAACAAGTTTCATAACGCACTTAACACAGTTGAGGAATTTGAGGTCTGTATTCGTAAAGACAACAAGTATAGAACATGTATGGAATTACGTATTAGATTCAATTTCTAGATTAATCGATGACCTTAAACATAACTATAATGCCGATACCATAGTAATTAATACTGATGGATGGGTTTCTGACTCAACAGCCATAAAGTTTAAACTTGAAATAGTCAAGCGAGCTAATGCGAGCCACATCATCGTGATTAAACGTAATGATGAGGTTGACGAGCTACTCAAGGAATTATCCAGCCTAGCTAGAAATGTTATTGTAATACCATCACCACCAAACGCAAGAATTAGGGATAGGGATGATAGGAAGATAAGGAGAGAAATGGGTTATAGTAAGTATTTAATGCCTTCGAGAGAATTAAGCATAAATCTTAGGGAGAGACCTATCATAAATTTACCATTATTTAATGGGTTGAAGTATGATAACTATATTATAAGTCTCATTAGAAGAAGTCTTAACTTGCCAATACACTATATTGAACAGTGGGGTAATGCCGCAGTGGCCATCGGCAATGTTAAGGAATTCCAAGTTAGGAATCTTGGTGACGTAAACATAGCCATATTACCTGAGAATTGGGAGAGCGGATTATTAGTGGCATTGGAGGATAAGAATAACTATCTTTTGTCATTGGGTATATTACGAAAGATTTACTATAATACTGGTAAAGCAGTGGTATCAGTACATGAGTCGTTCAATAATGAAAATATGATTGATCATATTAGGCTTGGTATGATTAGAGTTAATGATAACTATGAGGAGATAGAGAAGGTCCTCTATATTGGTAAGGTTGAATCATTATTATCCTCACAAATTATACTTAAAAGATGACAATAGGATGGAGAATCATTGAAGGAGAAAGATATTTTAGGCAACGTTTTGCTAAATAATTATATGGTAAATAAGGTAGTTAAGAGGGATGGTTCTGAGGAGGACTTCATAATCGAAAAGATAATAGTTAGTATATTAAAAACAGGGGCGCCAATAGACGCTGCACGAAGAATAGCTAGAAAGATTGAATGTCAATTCATGGACGTGGATAAAGTAACAGCCAAGGACTTAACCAAGGCAATATTGATGGAGCTCAAGAAGGCTAATGAGGATTGGTATAGGAATTGGATAGTCTTTGATAGGGCCGTAAAGCGTAGGTTAACAGAAAAGGAGATAGAGTGAGAATTACCCTTACTTGAACATAAAATCATCTTTTACTTTTACCCCTGGTTTTCCTTTCCTCTCTTATCTTTGCTTCTTTTCCTTTTTCCTTCTCTCTCCTAATGGGCCTTAGACTATTCTCGTAAATCATATTAATCAAAACAATAAATATTGTTGCAATAATCATTATCATTAATGTCCAGGGAATTATACCGAGCGCTAATGGCCCTAATGCACCTGATGAGAATAATTGAGAAATGCTTATGGAGCTTGATGTAATGAATGTATAGCCATGCTTTATCAATATTACGAAGTAGGCAGCTAATCCTATCATTAGACCTGCGTAGGCCGCATTTACGTACTTAACAATATTCCCAAGATTCATTAGGTATACCGCGAATAAACGCTTTTAAAAGTGCTCTCTCCCTCATTAACCGTAAGGATGCGTAGGATTGTTTACCTGGGTAGGCACCTAATGCTTAAGTCGAAGTACCTGGATAAGTTAGATAACGGTAGGTTCACGACAATTAGGCTTGGTATAATTAGACCGAAGTATAGGGAGGTGTTTATTCATAGTGGTGGTATGGTTGTTGCAAGGGCGCGAATAGTGAACGTTCTTTATAAAAGGGTCTCTGAACTAACTGATGAGGATGCCGTGATTGATGGTTTTATTAGTAGAGATTCCTTAATTGATGAATTGAGGAAGATTTATGGCGATGTTTCAAGTAATGATTGGGTTACGATATTAATGCTTGAAGTTACTGATAGGATTGGCCGTAGGGATGATGGCTCAGTTGGGCTTGGTCCCATTGATATTGCTAGGCTTGCACTTAGGTATAATGTACCAATGAGTGAGGAGGAGAGGAAAATATTACAGGAATTAATTAATGAGGGTAGTATTCGTAAGGCTGCAATTAAGCTATTTGGTTCCTTTAGGGGCAGGGTAGTTATTAGGAGAGTTATTAGAAGGGCGCTTAAGCACTTAATTAGTATGGGTGTTATCACTGATTATTGAGCCATGCGTTCTATCCCTATCCTAACCTTTATATCCTCGATGTCCCAATCCATGGTAAATGCGTTTATCGGTACTTTGCCGATGATTATGTCAATGGCCCTAACCTCATTCATTACGTAATCCCTATATTCACTTATTGCGGACAGCAATTCGCTATTCCCTGTATTCACATAAACCCTTATCCTCTCATCAATCTTAAGGTTGGCCTTAGCCCTCATAGTCTGTATACGCCTAACAACCTCCCTCGCAAGAGCCTCATAATACAGTCTCTTATCTATGACCTTACTAAGGCATATCTCGTAACCCTTACCCTGCGCCCTAACATACTCGCTCTCATTACACTGACCTAACTCACTTACAAATTCTACCTCTTTAACATTAGCCAGATACTCAAGTAAATGCTTTATCTGCCTAAGCATGTCTAGATTACTGCCATCAACTTTAATTACTGCTCTAGCGAGGGGCCACCTTAACTTCACCTTTATTCTATTTCTCATTTCTGCAATATCTGAGAATATCATAAATAATGAATCAAAGGCACTCTCTAGTTTCTCATTTATGTATTTCTCATTTACCTGAGGCATTAATGTCAGGTGTACACTATCTACTTCATTTTTCTCAAACCTCCTTATGAATGAATTCCATAGGTATTCTGTTATGTGCGGTACCAATGCCGATCCCATTATTAATGCTCCCTTAATTACGTAATAAAGAATTGAATATGCAGCGTACTTATCCTCCCTACTCTCCTCAATCCAGACCCTACGCCTAATTAACCTAATATAGCCATGGCTTAAATCATCAACCACTAGACCAATCCATTCTCTAGCAGCCATGTGAAGCTCCATATTATCCATGTAATTGATGAATCTACGTAACCTACTATAGAACCTACTAAGTATCCATTTATCCTCGATCAATCCCTTATCAATCAACTCCTCAAGTCTATGCATGGCTGGGTCAAACTTATCAAGGGTCATGTAAGTATCTGCGAATTTAACAATATTCCATAGTATTGACAATGCACTCCTAGTTTCCATAATTTCATCTGGATCTACTGACATGGTATCCCAAGGAGAAGACTTAATTAGTAGGTATAGCCTTGTTGGGTCGGCACCCCACTTATTGAATAAATCCTCAGCCCAAACCACGTTGCCCTTGGACTTACTCATCTTCTGACCGTACTTATCGACCACATGACCGCTAATTAATATTGATTTATATGGAGCCTTATTCATCCAAAGAACCGAAGTTACTAATAATGAATAGAACCAACCCCTGGTCTGGTCTATCGCCTCTGTTACCCAGTCATAGGGGTATAACCTATTGAATAATTCCTTATTTCTAAGACCATCAACGCTGGCTATCCAGGCAACACCACTATCCATCCAAACATCAACAACAAAGGATTCCCTAACCCACTCCTTACAGTCCTCAGTCTCTATCCTTACCATGTCAATCCAAGGCCTGTGAACAAGCATCTCACTGGGCACATTAGGTATGAACTTGGCGTACTTCCTTAATTCATCCAGTGATCCTATGACCAAGACCTTACTTGGGTCATCCTTACAACGCCAGACAGGTAATGGCGTACCCCAGACCCTACTTCTCGATATTGTCCAATCCCTGGCGTTCGCAACCCAATTATCGAACCTATCCCTCAGGAAGTCTGGGTATATCTTCACCTTCCTAAGCTCCTCAACAAGCCTATCCCTATAAGCGGATACCCTAATGAACCATTGCCTATCGGACCTGTAAATCAGTGGTGTGCCACACCTCCAACAATGTGGGTATGCGTGAGTTATCGTACCATAATGAAGAAGTAAACCTCTCTCCTTCAAATCTCTAATCACTTCCTGGGAAACATCAAGCCAATATTTACCGCGGAATTCACCACCAGTCTCATTAAATATCCCATTAATTTCCACAGAATTTGTGATTGGCAAACCATACTTCTTAGCAACCTCAAAATCCTCAGGTCCATGAGCAGGAGCTATGTGTACAAGTCCAGTACCGTCCTCGAGAGTTACGAAATCAGCTAAAACAACATAGTGCGCCTTCTCAATGTGACCTGCATGTATTGGTACCTTATCCATATAAATGTGCCTATACCTAATCCCTGCTAATTCTGAACCCTTAACAACCCTGACAATTTCGTAATCCTTAATGCCGAACTTCTCCATCAACCTAGGTACAAGGGGCTCCGCAAGCCATAGGTACTCCGTATTATTATTGATAATAACCCTAACCAGCGCATAGTTGAAGTTTGGGTTAACTGCGACAGCCTCATTATCAACTAAGGTCCAGGGCGTCGTAGTCCAAATAACTAGGTAGGTATTGTTAGTGCCCTCCACTGGGAATTTAACAAATATCGATGGATCCTCTCTATCCTCATAACCCTGGTCAACCTCAGCATCACTGAGCGCAGTCTCACACCTTGGACAGAAGGGCAATACCCTATAATCCTCAAACAAAAGCCCCTTCTCCCAGGCATTCTTTAGGAAGGACCAAACATGCTCTATGTAGTAAGGCCTCCTAGTTTCATAGGCCCTATCAAGGTCGAGCCATAGACCAAGCCTCCTCGTACCAACCTCCCTCCACTTCTCAAGGTAGTAATCAACCAGTGAGTTACACTCAAGACTGAACTTCTCGTAACCAACCTTCTCAATATCCTTCTTAGTACTGAGCCCTAACTTCTTCTCAACCTCAATCTCCACGGGCAAGCCCTGCTCATCCCAGCCACCCTGAGCCCAAACCCTATAGCCAAGCAATCTGTGATATCTGAGAACAACGTCCTTATACGTCCTACCCCTAATATGACCAACGTGTGGAAAGCCATTAGTTGTTGGTGGGCCTTCAAGGAACGTGAACCATTTATCAGTATTTCCAGGACCTTCACGCCATCTTCCCTCGATATTTATATCATGCCAATACTGCCTAACTACTTCCTCAATCCTTTTTACATCGAACTGAACCTCCAGTGTGAATCGTGAATCAATAATGGACACCCACCACAAACTATGTTGAGTATTTAAAAATTTCACGCAATATTATTAATGTTAATGCGCCATTGATATTGCGGTCCATAGCACCACGTTATTTTCCATTTAAACTATTTTTAATGGCATTATTGAGATCATCAATAAGACCATTAAGCACCTTAAGGTCGGTATATGTATGCGGCCCCAGAGCATTCATATCAAGTGTTAATGGAGTCAATGCTATGTTGTTCTCCTTATGAACAACATACGTATCACTGTCAGGTTCAGGCTCTATTAGTGAACCAAAAAGCCAATAATACTTGTTTCCCCTGGGATCAATCCTTACATCAACCTTCTCAGAGAATTTTAACTTTGAAGCCCTAACAAGTTTAACCTTAACGTCCTTACTTACGGCCCTTGGAAAGTTTATGCTTATTACATCAACACCCCTGGGCATGCCATTTCTCAATATGAACATTGTTGATTCTCTAACTACAGCCCTCAAAATCGGTACTAACTCCTCATTGTTTTCAAGCTCATCACTACTTTCAACATCAACAGAATACGCTATTGCTGGAATACCAAGCAATGCTGCTTGGAATGCAGCGCCCAATGTACCTGAAGATAGTATGACTTGCATTGATGTATTATCACCAACATTTATACCGGAGAGAACAAGGTCAACATTACCTGTTATCTCAAGCGCCGCTAAATATATTGTATCTGATGGAGTACCCGATGTTGCATAAACCTCAAAACCACATAAATCCACTCTAGAAACCCTGAGAGGCTTATGCAGCGTTATGCCAAGTCCTGAGGCGGACTTTGGCGTTTCAGGGGCAACAACATAGACATCACCCAAATCCTTAACGTATTCATAAAGCATCCTAAGTCCTGGGCTGTATATACCATCATCGTTTGTTACGAGTATCCTAACCACAAGGTCCTTGATTTTAAAGGTTTATAAAGGGTTTCGTGCTCAGTAATCAAGGACTATAATAGGACTAAGTGGTGAATAAACCATGGATAAAGAAATAGTTGCACCGGGAGATGTTATAGGTGTCGCTGAGGAATATTTGCCTGGGGAGAATGTTGAAGTTGATACGGATGGTAAGTTGAGGGCTCAGGTTATGGGTATTGTAGTTAGGAATGAGCGGGACCATGTAGTTAGCGTTAAACCCTTAAGAAGCAGTAATTCATTATTAAGGGTAAATGATGTCGTTTATGGCAGAGTCATAGCAATACCAAATGATAGGGTTGTTATTGTGAAGATAATTGGTGTTGAGAATAATGGCGGCAAGATGGCGTTGAAGGATGATGTGACGGGCATAATACCGCCATCCCAATTACTAAATGGTAAGTCAAGTAACGCCAGTGAAATACTTGGAATTGGTGATATAATTAGAGCTAGAGTAATATCTAGGGATCCGCCATATACGTTAACCCTAAGGGATGCGCAACTTGGTGTTGTTTATGCAAGATGCCCTAGATGCGGTCATGAATTGAAATTAAAGGGCAATGATTTGTTGCAATGCCCCAATTGTGGTGCTGTGGTTAGGCGTAAGGTTAGCCTTATTGAATACTGGATATGAGATCAGCCGTAATACCACTCCTCATAATGTCAGGGGTCGAGGTGCTCATCATTAACACGCGAACATAATTAAGGTAGGTATTAAAAATTTCTTTAAACAACGATGAAGCAGAGTGATGAAGACTGGTATTTCTGAATAATGAGGAGTGGCACCAGAGCTGATTTATTGGTAAAAATTTAATATCAAAATATTGTTATGTAATCGCGTGAAACTCTCAATAGATACTAAGCTCAGGGGTAAGGTCTTTGTTGGTGTAGGCATAGTCAGTAATGTAATTAATAATGATTACCCAAGCGAATTACTGGCTACCATTAACAATACTATTGAGGATGTTAGGGCTAAGTACAGTCTTGATAAGCTTAAGGATGACCCTATAATCAGGTTTTATAGGGATTTTTATTGGCATGAACTTGGTATAGACCCAACGAAGCAACGACCAGCCCAGGAGGCACTGCTTAGAAGGATTCTCAGGGGTGAGGACTTGCCAAGGATTAATCCAGTGGTTGATATTGGGAATGCAGCAAGCATAAAGTACTTAGTACCAATTGGGCTTTATGATATTGATAGTTTTAGTGGTAAGGATCTCATCATACGATATGCACGGGATGGAGAGACCTTTAATCCAATTGGTTCACCTAAAAGGACCCTAAGCAATAATCAAATTATACTATCGACAATAGATGGCTTAATACTACATGTTTATCCATATAGGGATTCTGAAATTACGAAGATAAGGACTGAAACAAAAAATGTATTAATAATTACCGCAGGTGTACCTGGCATTGATGATGAGAGACTCCTTGACTCCGTGCAATTCATAATCGACCTGACGACCAGGTATTTAGGAGGAGTTATCCATGCTAGACCTGTCGTAGTTAGGGATGAGGGGAATTTATCATTATGATAATCCTTAATTAGTAAATAGTTTTAACATTGTGTGGACATCCGTAAGGTTAAAGTCGTTAGATACAGCGAGAGGGCTTCTTATGATAGGGATGAACTCATGAAAATACTGAGTAGAAACTTCATATGTCATGTTGGATTTATAGATGAGGGTGAGCCATATGTAATACCAATGCTTTATGTTAATGATGACCAGTACATTTACATGCATGGATCACCTGATAGTAGATTGATTAAGATAATAGGTGGTGGATCACCAATAGTTATTGCTGTGACGGAAATCCATGGGATAGTCCTCTCAAGTGATCTATGTAATAACTCAATTAATTACGCATCAGTTATTGTATATGGTAGGGGGTCATTCGTTAATGAACCAGGTGAAAAACTTCGTGTATTTCAATTAATAATTAATAGGTTAGTACCTGGAAGAATAGGCGATACTGACTTACCGACAATTGATGAGTTGAATTCAGTGGCTGTTGTCAAGGTTAAGATTGAGGATTTCGCAATCAAGAAGAGGGAGGGAGGACCCAAAATTAGTAGCGATAAGCATTGGGAAGGCGTAATACCAATAGTAATTAATTATGGAAAACTAATAAGCATGAACAATAAACCAATACCAAGGTATTTAATGGACTTAGTCATGAACCATCAACAAATTACTTAAGTCTCACTCGCTCAAGGAATTCATCAATTAACTGACCTACTGTTGGCCCTTCAAGAACCTTAAGTCTCCATTTAGCCCTAACTATTGGCTTATCAATCTTAACAACATCCTCAATGTGAGCTGGAGTACCCATAATGACTACGTCAGCTGGTATCCTCCTTATGGTCTCCTCTAAATCCCTTATTTGCTCTGGAGTATAGCCTAGGCTTGGTAGTACTGACCCCATGTGCGTATACTTGGCGTAGGTCTCCTTTATTATGCCCACAGCGTACGGCTTTGGATCTACTATCTCAGCATTATACTTCTTGGCTGCTATGTACCCTGCCGCGTATGGTAAACCTCCATGAGTGACCGTTGGCGCATCCTCAATAACAATCACCCTCTTACCTGATACTTCATTCGGATTATCCAGGTAAACCTCAAGATCAGCCTGCGTAATTGATGCCCCTTGATTAACGGCTTTAATATTATTGATTATTGTCCTAACATTATCAGGAGTTGAATCAGACACCTTCGTTATTATTATTGAATTGGCCAACCTAGTATTTACCTCACCAGGGAAGCTGCCGACCTCATGCCCTGGTCTCCTGGCATCAGTAACCGTTATTAAGTAATCAGTGTAGTAGAATGGGAAATCGTTATTACCACCATCCCATAGTATTACGTCTGCCATGGTCTCTGCCTCATTGAGTATCATCTCATAATCAACACCAGCAAGTACGGGTACACCGATCTCAATATAATGTTCATACTCCTCCCTTTCCTCAAACGTTATTTTCATCAAGTCCTGCTTTGTCTTAAATATCTGAACAAGCATATCATCGGGATTCATATAAATCATGGGATGCCTTATTGACGCGACCCTTAGTCCTCTCCTAAGGAGTTCTACTGTTACCTCATGGGAAACCGTTGATTTACCAGCACCTGTTCTAGTAGCAACAACACCTATCATTGGCTTGGAGGACTTTATCATGGTATCCCTCGGACCAAGAATCCTAAAGCTTGCACCACTTGCTAAAATAATACTTATTATTTTACCGACATCATTATAAAGTAAATCACTATATGCTAAGATAACCTCATCAGCACCCAAGTCTCTAATTAACCGGTTTAAATCCTCGAGATCCTTAAGTCCAACTAGGGGTATACCGCCTGGTTGATAGAGATCTCCTGAACCCTTTATGTAACGCTTACCACCAATACCTGGTATCTGAACCTGGGCGACAGCAACAACCTTATACTCTGGGTTATGCCTGAAGTACATGTTGAATACATGTAGGTCTCGACCGCCCGCACCCAGTATTATTACCCTCCGCAACGAGTAATCACCATTCCTTTAGGCAATACCACTGCTATTTAACATTTACCTAATGTTCATTAAGCAAGGACAATTTCCTAGACCCTCAATAATACTTCTTAATAATGAAATTTCAGTACCATCATTGAACACGAACGTTACGAATGACTGCTCATTACGCACAGTAATTAATTCACTCCATGGGTAGAAAATATCAACGGGCTTTACATAGATCCCTTCTTCATAAATGACATAGTTATCCATACTTAATAACTGCGATCCCCATATGCTTAATAATTTCCTATTTATTATTCTATTGATGATTATGACTAGGATAAGAAGTGTAAGTATTATGATTGGTGCAAAAATCGGTTGAATGAATCTAATACCCACTACTGCAGCTATTGCCAAAGGTATGAATATAGCCACCTTAATTATCAAGCCTCTCATTCTAATTCCAATCCTCATTAACATAGAACAATTAAATTAGTGGTATTAAAATATAGCCTGCCATTAGGTTAGGGCAATTAAGCCTCAAGCCTCCTCACTAGGTAAGCCTTTTGTGGATTAGTTAATTGAAGCATTGTCAACAGGGCTGGGTTTAAATCCTTTGAACCCTTAATTATTAGGCTCCTTACGTAATCCAGTATTTTGGGGTCAAGCCTTACATACTCATCAACCCTATCAAGTAGGAAGGGGTAGCCTGTATCTGTTGTTTGGGACTCAAGATAAGTAACTATGTCGTCAATACTTATCTTATTACCTGGATTAAAGACCTCAAGCTTAACTGCAGGTGCGCCATTACGTGGCTTGTAAAACACCACGTATATCTCCTTAAGCATTCTTAACCCTGAATGACTAGACCCACTGAAAACCTGCTCAAGGTTCATTAAACCCTCATTAAGCCTTCTATTCATTAATTCCTTAATATTATCACAACCTGTGCCTTTGCACCTCTTTCTTAGCTCGCAATCACTATAGTTTATTTGAACCCATGATGGAAGAATATCACCATAACTACCCAACACCATGTACTCACCATTATTTAGGACTAGGCTTGCAATGAGCTTGTCATTCATTGGTAAGCACTCATTAGTCAGTATTGATAGGAACCTTGACCTAACCCTCTTAACAACACCAATTAATGGTACACCAGTCTTTAATGCTAAGTCCAGTAAATCGCCAATTATACTTGTTACGCGGGCAAGTACACCACCCTCAACAGGTAGATTATATGGCAACGGATGCATCGGTATTTCACCATCAAGAATAACCAGGTCAACCTCCTTCCTGCCCCGGGCCTTATTACGAAGAAGCCTAATCGCCAACTCCCTTTCCCTGACCTGAGCTCTCCTCGTAATTACTCTCTCAAACTCACCGACATCCTCAAAAACAACCTCACCAGTCATGTACCTATCATAAGAACCATTAAGATAACCAACATAGCCGTAAGAGAGGACTGTCATGACGCCGCCAACGAGCTCGAGAGGCGGCGTTGGGTAACTCGAGTCAATTGCGTAGGCATTGAAAGCCCTTGTTAATGAACCAATGCTCTTAATTAATCCTCTATCCTCAATAACCTTCCTCAAATCACGGACCAGGGCAAGTACCTGTGAATCAACGCCTTCATCAAGCATTTTCTTAACATCAGATTGTATGGAAAGTAGTAATGGAGGTTCAATCCAAAACTCAATGTCTCCAGGTCCATAATCACTGGGTAACATCTAGGAAATAAACACAGAGAGGTATATAAAGCACTAATGAGCAAGAGTGAGTGGGAGTTGTAACTATTTCCTGGGCATTATTATTCTCTCCCTACTTTATTAGTATTGTGAAAGTCCTGCCTTGAGGACTACTCATAGTCTTTAGTGTAAATGGCTGATTTAATTCCGTTTATCTATCGGCCTCTGGTGGGAAGTAACCGAAGCTTCCGTATATGGCCGGTACATCTGCTAACCTATAGCCCTTTAGCGACTCCATGAATCCCCTGAGCAGTAGCCATGATGGTGTGACCATCCTTAACCTATACGGCACGTTGCTGTGCCCGTCAGATATTAATGTGAATAGTAGTAGTCCTCTCGAGGCTTCCGTCAATGTCGTTGCCTCGCCAGCGCTTGGTGTTAGTCCCACATGCGTCTTTGTTAGGAATGTCCTAATGTCCTTGGCTGCCTGCGGCCTATCCTTCGGCGGTATTCTCGATAGTAGTTTCTCACTAATTATTGGTGTGTCTGGTATGTTCTTAACCGCCTGCCTAATTATCTTAATACTCTGCCTAATCTCCTCAACCCTAACCAGGAACCTTGAGTATGAATCACCCTCATCAGCCACCGGTATATCCCACTCAAACTCATTATATACCTCATAGGGCTCTACCTTCCTAACATCATACTCAACACCAGATGCCCTAAGGAACGGACCAACTAAGCCGTACTTAATTGCCTCCTCCTTTGTTAGTACGCCAACCTCCTTAAGTCTATGTATCGTCACTGGATTCTTAACGAATATTGATCCCATATCATTCATCTTCCTCTCCAGGTAATTCGTCAATTCATAAACAAAGTTAAGGACCTCGGGCTTAACATCCCACCTAACACCACCAGGCACGGTATAACTAAGTGTTGTTCTCGCGCCCGTAATTCTTATGAAAGCCTCATTGATCACATCCCTGAGCCCAAAGGCCCACATATAGCCTGTACTATGACCAATGAACACGGCGAGTATTCCAGTATCGTATAGGTGTGTGGCTATCCTACTCAACTCAGCCAGTATTACCCTAATGTACTGGGCCCTCTTTGGCACGTCAAGGTCAGCCAATTTCTCCACTGCACGTGAATAACCAAGATCGAAATTAGCCGAGTCCTGAATAGTAGGCCTCTCGATAAGAGGTATGACGTGTATGTACAACCTAGTTTCAGCCAATTTCTCTACACCCCTATGAACATAACCTGGATCTGGTATTGCATCAATTACATAGTCACCCTTGAGCCTCAGTATTATCCTCATGTGACCACTACCTGGATGCTGAGGACCGATGAAGACTAGATACTCATCGCTCCTGTAGGCCTCCTCAACATATTCCTTTGGTATTGGTACGAAGTTCCTAGTGAACTCCTCAGGTACCTCCATTTGAACGGGTAGTTCTACATATCTCTCATCGTTACCCATGTCCATCACCCAGTGCTATCATCCATCTCCCGCTTATCTTCACCCGATTTTTCCTGGGCAGGTTTTACCTGTGGTGGTGTGATCTCTGCGGGCTTTGGTTGCGAAGCCTGCTGTGTGGGTTTTGGTTGGGCCGGTGCCTGGACTGGCTTTTGTGGCGCTGCTGGTTTTGGCTGTGGTGGCGCCATGGGTAGTCCTGGAAATTCCCTATCGATAATATAGAACTCCCTAACTATTGGTACATCCTTCCTAAGTGGAAACTTAACTGGCGTATCTGGGTCCAGTAAGAAGTTCTTACCCATCCATGGATTACCCTCAAACCAGACACCAAAGAAATCATACATTTCACGCTCCATGTAATCCGCACTTGGCCAAACATCAATTAGGCTCAGTACCCTGGGATTATCCCTTGGGATTTCCGTTGTTAATGATACTAGTACCGGCATTAATTCCTTCTTGCTATAGCTTGAGATCCAATACTCGACATAGAACTTATTCTCGTGTGGCGCATCAATTACATTAACTGACTTTACATGATCAAAGCCTAGTTTTGATAATGATAATGCAGCATCCCTTAACTTATTGGGTTCCGTGTTAACACATATTCTATTAACGTCTGTTACAACGATCTTCTTGGCCGATTCCCTGAGTGCAGGCATTAATTGATTAGTTATTAATTCATAGCCGAAGGGCCACTCAACTTTCTTTTCCTGGCAAACCGGTATGTGCGGATTAGGGGTTATCCTATGTGGTGGGTTTGGTGCGGGTTGTTTTGTTGGTGTTGGTGTGAAGATCTTCGTTAAATCAATGGTCTTTGGCTTAACATTGGCCTTAGCCTCGCCTGTCTCTATTTTCCTTTGGACAATCCTAATCATTTGAATAACGGCTTCAGGTGTTGGTGGGCAACCGATGGCGTATGCATCAACTGGCACGATTTTATTAACCGGAACTGCATGATAACTATTCCAGAATACACCGCCCTCAGCGGCGCAGGAGCCCATGGCAATCACATACTTGGGATCACTCATTTGCTCCCAAATGTATCTAAGGACCCTTGCCATTTTGAAGGATATCGTACCCTCAACAAGGATTAGGTTAGTCTGCCTTGGTGAATGCCATGGTAATGAACCAAGCCTTTCCGCGTCATATGTTGGGTTCCAGGTATGTGCCATCTCAACACCGCAACACGCCGTTACGAGGTGGACAGGCCATAGGGAATACTTCGTACCCCACTTCTTGTAGGGTTCTAAATATTTGTCAAGTGACATTCGCGTCACCTACCACTTGACCTTCTTATAAATTCTTTGGGATACGCAATTTTTAATGCGTATTTATAACCAACATAGATACTGGGTAGAGTTATTACTAGTATCGCTAGTATTATGTAGGTTATTGGTAGTGCCATGACAGTAGCTGATGACAAAATTAGTAGTATTACTATGATCGGCTCCATGCCTAGAAACATGATTAGAAAACCTACGTATTGTATTGGGAACACGTACCTGGCCTCACCAACCGGTGGGTTACCAGCCTCATATCTCTGAAGCTTCGATACATTTGGATTCCTAGTAGCAATCCTCTTTGCTATGTATATTACTGCAGCATCGGTTATTAGGGCTATCACCACGAGTACTATCAGTATTGCTAATGCATCAATGAATGCTGACATCGTGACCGAAAGAATTAGCAATGAGGCATTTTTAAGTAATAACCTCATTCAATGCATTTATCAAGTACCTTATTAAGTGCTAATGTTAATAATGCCGTACTACCCACATCCCTACTAATAACCTTAACTTGCTGCCCCAAATTCAATTCGCTCTGCATAAATGACTGATCGGAAGCCTGGACTATCATTAAAGTCCTACCCTTAATATTATCCATAGGATTACCCCTCGTACTCAGGAAGTAAATTGAGTCGGGTCGCAATAACTCAATGGCATCCTTAATATCTGGTAGCACTATTAATGTAGCCCCTGATTTAAGAACAAGCCTAAAGGCCTCAGGTATTCCCTGCTGTGCTGCTGTACCCACAGCCTTAGTTATGACTATCGTCTTTACACCAAAGCCAAGTGATACCTTTATTGCATCAAGAAGTTTCTGAACACTGGCTGGATTATGAATCACAGGGATTGTATCGCTGAGGATTTGTTGGCAATCCATCGTGGCCGTATCTTCCATCCCTATTTATAAAAATTATACCCAATTAAATTATTAAAGGCCTAATCAAGTATTTCCTCAATGAGTACACCACTAGTTAGTGAGCTCATGGACCATGCAATAGTTATCGCAAAACCTAAGGACATTGTTTCCAAGATAATTTCAGACATGAAGGATTATAAGGTTTGGGTTGTCCCCGTCATTAATGAGAACGGTAAATTAGTCGGTACCCTGAGCTATAGGGATTTACTCGAACGTAGGATTAGTCTCAAATCTAAGGTCTCAAGTGCAATGTCGCCACCATATTCAATAAACCAGGATTCAGACCTGATAAAAGCCATGGCAAAGATCCTTACATTGAAGGTTAGGGCCTTACCCGTTGTGGATTCTGGCATGAACCTTGTTGGTATTCTAACTAGGGAAAAAATACTAAGGTACTTAGTTAATGGTAAGTTGTTACCTCGAATTACCGTATCATCAATAATGTCTAAACCTGCGATTACTATTGACGCCAATGAAGCCGTGGCAAGGGCTAAATGGCTTATGATTAGGCATGGAATAACACGCCTACCAGTACTTGAGTCAAGTAAGCTCTACGGTATAGTTTCAATGCGCGACATAGTTGAGCGTTTATACTACGCATCAATACCACGGCGCAGTAGGAGGGGTGACGTTGTTGGCACCGAGGATGACATACTCGCAGCTCCCGCGAAGGCAATAGCAACTACGCCAGTAATAACCGTTAGCGAGAGTGATGATGTCTACACCGCGGTTAATTTAATGCTTGATAAGGGTATTTCTGGAATGCCCGTGATTTCTGGGGAATCCGTGGTGGGGGTCATCTCAAGTTATGACGTTATAAGGGCTGTTATTAGACCATATGAGGAGATACCTGTAGAGGCTAAGCTCGCTGAAATTGATGAAGATGTTAAGCCATTGGTTGAGAAGGTAATTTCAAATTACATTGCCAAGATAAATAGGATGACGAATGTGATAGACATGAAGATAAACATCAAGAAGTACGAGAAGGGAGGTGAAGAGAAGAGGAGTAAGTACTCCGTTCACATAATGCTTAAGGACAACGCTGACACGTACACCGTTAACGAAGTTGATTGGGACCCAGTCAACGCGGTTAGGTATGCCTTTGAGACATTGATTAAGAGAATTGAGAGGGAAATAAATAGAACAAGGGATATAAAAAGGAGAGGAAGACTACGCGGAGGACCTCCGGGTGAGTAAAAAACTAATGATGCAAGTGATGAACGCACCCTTTAATGACTGATGATTACTTCGCCAACGACTGATATAAAGGTAAATCACTGAAGTATTGAGAACATACAAAGACCTGATCCATTAATGAGAAGCATTAGATGTTATGTTATGGAAGATAGGCGGAAATGGTATTAACGGTATTGTTATGTTCCCGATATTTGTGTTCAGCATAACATATCCATAGGGTAATTCTGCATCGTTTGTTGGAAGCGTGTAGTTCACTGTACATATCGTTGATGCTGAAAATGAAGTTTCTAACCGACTAGATGGCATATTTACGATAAACAATGTAGAGAATGTACCTGATCTAGTCGGTAGAGAGAAACCAGTAAAGCTCATTGGATTTATAACTAAGGATTTACTTAAAATGCATGAGGTTAACAAAGAGCCATTATAGGCGTACATCTCATAACTAATAATCGTCATTGAACTTGATAATGGATCCATAACACGTAGAGAGAACAATGATCCCTGAGTTAGCCCGTAAAATGCAATACCCATTGGTTGTTTCATCGGAATGACCTCGATTATCGATACGTTGTATGTAACCCCAGGTAATCTTAAATTGGCTAGTTCATTGGTGAGTATTGTGATTGTTATGTTTATATTCGTTATGTTATTCATGGACGAATTAAATAAGTTAAGTATTACTGGTAGTGAGACTGTGGTTTTTGGTGGTATTATGAATGCCATCGGATATGCTAGGAATACCTGATATGGTATTGGTGGTTGTATGGTAATTATGTTAATTGTAATATTCATTAATTCATTTGTTGGGTTCGTTATGTTTAGATACAAAGCCACGAAACTATAATTCCCATATGTGGAAATATAAAGCATGGGTTTCGTCAATGACTCGTAATACTCTGATACGCTCCTTAACATGCCCGTTCTTAACGCATTAACTTCATTCTTTAATGAGATGACAATCATGCTCAGATAAGCACCAATAATCACAAGAATCACTGTCAAGACGACAATAACATAAATGCATAAATTGGACATAGTGGTTAGGTAAAAATACGACCTAGTTTTAAACATTGCTAAATTAAGAGTTGTTCCTTATGGTATAATAATTATTATTAACTAGTAAGTACTATAAGTGCTATTGGACTTATTGATATTATCTATTTTTGAAAACGGTATTTGAAGTGAAGCCTTGTGAAGCTAAAATTAGAAGCATCAAAAGTGAATAAAGTCAGCCGGTACGTGAATTCTTCACTCGATGTCAGTTCCGGGGGTTGTCATCACTTAGATATATGCTCAATGTATTATTTTTAAGCTAGAGCTAAAGCTTTTATTTTACTACCTATTCCACAGTGAATTCGTGATTAAAATAAGTATTGTTAAGGCTGAGGACAACTACCTAGAGGCTGTTGTCCAGGGTGAAACATACACGTTATTCGCGCCGTTGATTGAGTACTTACTCAAGAGACCTGATGTTGAGTATGCGATGTATGATGTAGACCATCCATTGACACAGAATGTTCGGTTTAGGATAAAGACCAAGGGAAAACCACCACTTGATGTTATTAAGGAGGCAGTAAATGAAATATTAAAGGACGTTGAGGAGCTAGAGAAGGGATTTTTAGGATCACCGTAAATGCCTCAGGGCGATTAAAATAATTAAGGGTGGTGGTCCATCATTGATCTATGTATTTGGCGAACCGCCTCAGTGGTTGATTGATGTAGTTAAAGAGTTAGATGAGGATATCGTTAGGGTTAATGATTGTAATGTGCCTCCACATAGTGTTATAATTTCTGTAAGTAATCCATGCATGGCTAAAGGCTCCGTCGTCATATCCCTACTACCCTATGGAGAAACAATACCTATTCAAAGGGGCACTGCAAGGGGCATATTATCAACCATAATAAATCTCGTTAAAAGAATTGGTAATACGAGGAGTATTGATGAGGCATTATCATTACTAGGCCTTGCTAAAACCGAGGTGGTTAGCACTATTGGTATGACCGAGGTAATTGTTAAGGACCGGGTAATCCCTGGTTCAATATATACAATCACAGTGCTAAATACTGGTGAAGGTAAATGCACAGTAGCGTTAGGTAGGGGTACTGCCAGAGGGACGCTGATTCTTGATTCATTAATAACTTTGTTATTAAGTAATGGTGGTGATATATACATTGCAAAGGGTGATTTAGTGCTTGAGCTTATGGCATTATCCATGATCTTCAACATTAACCTTACTTATTCTAATCCTCCTTATTAGATTAATGGCTGAGAGGATTGTTGCGGCACCATTTAATACTAGGAATATGAGGTTCCAATTAAGTGCTGAGTATGCCGTCAGTAGGGCGCTGCCTATTAAGTATGGTATTGTTAACCTAAGTGGTGGCACATCACCTAGTGCGAGCACCCAACCTACCGCAATGAATAGTAGTCCAAGTACCCCCACAATCATTGTTAGCATCCTACATAGTTAATTACTCGCATTTTTAAGGCATACATTATCGAGGTAATCATAGTAAAAAATAAATTCCTGTAGCATTCTATAATTAACAAAGATGAGAGGTCTGTTGATAACAATGCCTAGCGTTGTTGATGAGGTTAAGAAGTTAATTAATGATTACTCATCATTTAATGTAGTCACTGAGCTGAGCGATGATGTTAGTAATTACGATGTTATAGGTATTATTGGGACAGATAGGTTCATAATCATGAACCTTCATAAATTAAATTCATGGGAGGGCCCGGTCCTCACCGTGGGTTTTGGACTGAGCTTCCTGAATTCCGTGGACATCGCAAACCTGGATAAGGCCTTATCGACGATAGTGAGTGGTAGTTACGATGTTGAGGAGATACTCAGGCTTTCCGTGAACGTGAAAGGGAAGAAACTACCAAATGCAATAAATGAGGTCGCCATTTTCCCAGCTAAAAGCGCAATAACCCTTGAGTATAGCCTGTACGTGAATAATGAGTATCTATGGCATGATGTCGCCGATGGCCTAATAATATCAACGCCCACGGGCTCCACAGCATACGCAATGTCGGCAGGAGGCCCATTAATACACTCGAGAGCCCAGGTCTTTGAGATAGTGCCCGTTAATAGTACGAACCTAGCCCGCGTACCAGTAATTGTACCCAGCGATTCTGTAATTAGCATAAAGGACCTAATTTCCAGGTCCAGGATTGAGGTGATAATAGACGGCAGTATTAGGACCTACGTGAGTAATGAGACTAAGATAATGCCTGGAAAGCCACTTAAGCTTATTAGGGTTGGTAATGTCTCGAGTGCCATTGGCCGTTATGAGAAGAAGGTAAGCCTTCTAGCCAATATGGACCTACCACCAAGTGCCAAGTTCATACTTAAGATTCTTGAGTACGAGGGTCAGTTAACGCAGAGGGAGATTGTTGAGAAGACAATGTTACCCAGTAGGACTGTTAGGAACGCATTGAGTATTTTGATTAGGAAGGGATTAATTCAGAGGCAGGTAATTATTAGGGGTAATAAGGAGGTTATTGTTTATTCATTAAAATCTACTGAGCAATGAGTTCTTGTCTTAAGATCCTGACCATCGTACACCTAATACTCCTTACATCACCCTTACTTATGGCATTACTAAATAACACCAACTTAACGTGATTTCTCGCACTTATAACAATCCTGGGCCACATTATTAATTGCCCATAGGTGATGTATCTCCTTAATTCATGCCTCATCATACAATTAATACTTCATAGATTATATTAAAAAGCAGTTTGTAAGATGCAGAATCTGCATATTTTCCATAGAACAATATTATCATTATGAACCATAAATTTAATAAATTCTATAATAGTGATAGAATATTGATGGCTATTAATGATGAATCCAAGAAGGTGAACAATGAGGAACTCATTGAGGAAGGTCAGGATTTCATAAGGAGGATAATAGAACCATCGCCAGCCATTGTTAGGGTTCATTGTTATAATTGTAATTTCGATAGCGTGAAGATACCTAATGGTGTGGAGTTTAGGTTTAGGTTATTAATGCCTTTCATGGCAGCCGTGATTAGGTACAGACAATTCATTAAGGACCTACTACTGCTTGATTCAAAACCTGTAATAACCGCAATTTACCAATCAAAGGTTAAGGAAAAGAGAACCGAAAGACCCGTGGTCATTATTTACGGGGAAATAAACCCAACAAAGAGAATATGGAGGGTATTAAGCATTTATAACCTAATCCTTGATGATTATAAGGACTCCATCGTTAAACAATTCAATATAATAACGAAGAAGGAAATCTGGCATTACCACCAAAGCGTCTCATTAAACGGTAAGACACAACACATAGGTATAGTACTGGCCAACAAGGTATTGATTAGGTACCTAACAAGGTTCGGTGAGGATGGAGCCTCAGTGAAAATGGTATTACTAACACCCGACGGTATACAAACGAGGAGACTGCACGTTGACTCAGAGGAGGAGGTCACCGCTGAGGAGAGGTCCATTATTGGTGAATGACTAATAAAATTTAAATACTAATTAGCAATAACTTAATTTTATGACAAAGGGTAACTGGAAAACCATAAAAATTATGATAATGATGGCGATAATACTAACAATAACACTGACAGCAAATACCTTCTTATCACAACATGATTACACCCATGTACATAAACCCTTACCAAGACTGGCACCTGCCGCATCACTTGTTGGCGCCTTTACCTATGTATCTAACTTTGAGAACGTGAATGAACCACCCAGTTATTATGGGTGGATAAGCATTAATGGGCAAGCGCCAGTAATAGTTACGCAACCCAACTACTGGGGCGAACCTGCACTGGAGTCTACGGCCTTAAATGGCGAACCTCAGATTGATATTGTTAATCCATCATTAATAGTTAGGGGTGATCAATTCCTATCCTTCCAGGTGGCGATTTATTACGGTGATGGTGGTAGTGGATTCTTTGGTTTAGTGAATAGTAATTATGAACCAGTCGCCATAGTTGGTATTGCTAATGGTTATGTGTGGGCTGGCCCAAACCTAACGGACTTAAAGCCTGTGGTTCCCTTATTAAGCCTATCAAATGCGCTTTACCCACCTGGTTGGGTCTTCATAATGGTTAACGTATTCAATGCCAGCACACCGTATAATAAAACCGCTGGTTGGGTTATGCAGGTATTTGTTGATCAGACTGATGAACCCCCATTTGAGGTTTCTGTTCCTGATGCAGGTAATTACTACACGGCGGTCATAAACACCACCAGCGGGACTGTTTATTACACGGACATTATAGTCACAAGCCTCGAGATACCAATATACCTGCAGAAGTATAATAATATGGAGGGTTATGGGCAGGGATCAGGCCTACTCACTACCTTACTACCACCATTTTATAACTTAACTGCACTCGTACTACTTAGGTACTGGAACACGCCACAGGTTGGTATATTGAGCTTTCAAATAAATGCCATGAATTACTACGGAGCCACCAGGTCATCTTGTGTCGGCTTCTTCCAAATAGGGGTTGACCTTGACCCGAATGGTACGATTGCGCCTTGGTACGTACCCGGTAAAAATTGCTTTGCTCATTATTACTTTAACGAGACAACGATGAATCCCGCAGTATTGCCTGGCATACAAACACCCAATAACACATTACTAAGGTTAATGATTTATTACAATATGAGCACCAAGGAGATAATTTTTGAGGTTTATGACTATAACACAGATCAACTCTGGGTACATGAGATACCATATAGTGGAACACCGTTCTACGCCACATATACACAACTCGAGTTCCAGTACGCATACACTAAGTACCCAATATATGATTATATATTTAATGGTACAATGTTCGACATACAGGTAACATTCCTAAACGAAACAACTAAGACGTTACCGGCAAACTACATGACACCATTCGAATTAAGCGCACCACCAACCTGGGATCTAACGTACTATAACGTCAATGCCTCTGGCTATAATCAATTCGCAAGGTAATCCCGTTAATTAAAGGGCAAATATTAAAAATCACATGAATTAATTATACCCTCGTGGCCAAGAACCTACCCAATTTATGGAATACTTTGAGCGTAATGGATGTTGGTGGCATCAAGGTTCGCTATTACTCATTGAAGGCACTTGAGAGAGAGGGCTTTGACATTGCCAGGTTCCCATACACGATTAAGGTCTTCATAGAGAACCTGCTCAGGAATTACGATGGGCAGGCAATTACTGAGGAAGATATTGAGAATTTACTGCATTGGAACCCGAAGAATCCAGGTACTAAGGAGGTCCCAATAAAGGTTGCCAGGGTCTTAATGCAGGACTACACGGGAGTACCTGCCCTAGTTGACTTAGCCGTGATGAGGGAGATAGTGGCTAAGTACGGTATTGACCCAAAGGTCATTAATCCGCAGGTACCGACGGACTTAATCATAGACCATAGCGTACAGGCCGACTACTGGGGTAGGCCTGACTCCGTTAGGCTAAACATTAAGCTTGAGGTTGAGAGGAATGCGGAGAGGTATGAGTTCCTTAAGTGGGCTCAAAACGCCTTCAGGAACTTCAGGGTCTTCCCACCGGGCACTGGCATCATACATCAAGTGCACCTTGAACATATCGCCAGGGTTGTGATGACGGAGGACCTTGAACATAACGAGAGACTTGCGTACTTCGATACCGTGGTCGGTATGGACTCCCACACAACAATGATTAATGGACTTGGCGTTGTTGGCTGGGGCGTTGGTGGCGTTGAGGCTGAGGCTGCACTCCTTGGTCAACCAATAGCTGTACTTCCACCACAGGTTGTTGGTGTTAATTTATATGGTAAACCAAGACCTGGTGTTACGGCGACGGACATAGTACTACACATAACTGAGACTCTTAGGAAGTACAATGTTGTTGATAGGTTCGTTGAATTCTTTGGTGAAGGTGTTAAGGAGTTACCAGTTCCTGATAGGGCCACCATAGCCAACATGGCCCCTGAGTATGGCGCAACTACCGGCTTGTTCCCAGTTGATGATCAAACATTGGCATATCTAAGGCTCACCGGAAGAGATGAATGGTTAATATCCCTAGTGGAGAAGTACTTCATGGAGCAAGGTGTATTTGGCGTATTAAAGGAAGGCGACATTGAGTATAGCCAGATAATTAGTATTGACTTGTCCACAATTGAACCTAATCTGGCTGGTCCATCACTACCATGGCAAAGAAGGTCGTTGAGCGATGTCCCTAAGAGCCTTGAATCTATTATTGAGGATAGGAACAAGAAGAAGAACACTAGTGGTAGGAGGAAAGTTGTTATAGAGATTGATGGAAAGAAGGTGGAGCTTGAAGATGGGTTTGTGGCCATAGCAGCAATAACAAGCTGCACAAACACAAGTAATCCATACCTATTAATAGCGGCTGGCTTAATCGCTAAGAGGGCTGTGGAACTAGGCATTTCGCCCCCACCCTACGTGAAGACCGTGCTCGCTCCAGGCTCTAGAGTCGTTGATGAATACCTAAGGAGAGCTGGTTTACTTCAATACCTAGAGAAGATTGGGTTCTATGTAACTGGCTTTGGATGCATGGTATGCATAGGCAACACAGGTCCATTACCCGAACCAGTACTAAGCGCGATTAGGAATAATGACTTGATAGCTGCCGCTATACTTTCAGGCAATAGAAACTTCGAAAATAGGGTACACCCAGATGTTAGGGCTAATTACCTAGCGTCACCACCAATGGTGGTGATCTACGCTCTTGCCGGCACAGTTAATAAGGACCTAACAAAGGATCCAGTAACATATACAAATGATGGCAAGCCAATATACCTAAGGGATCTGTGGCCTGGTGATGATGAGGTCAGGAGCTATGTGGAGAGGTACGTGACTCCAGATGAGTTTGTGGAGAAGTATACAAAGATCGGTGACTTAGTACCTGATGAGTGGAATACACTAAAGGCACCGAGCGGTGACCTATACCAATGGAATCCAAAGAACACCTACATAAGGAGACCACCATTCTTTGATGACTTTGAACCAAACAAGCTTGTTGAGGTTAAGGATATAATTGGCGCAAGGGCATTATTAATACTCGGCGATAGCATAACCACGGATCACATATCGCCAGCAGGCTCAATACCGGTGGACTCACCGGCTGGTAAATATCTATTGTCACTCGGGGTAAAGCCCAGTGATTTTAACACATTCGGCACCAGAAGGGGTAATTGGGAGGTAATGGTAAGGGGCGCATTCTGGAACAAAGGTGTTAGAAACAAGATAGGTGGTAAAGTAATTGAGGGTGGATATACAATTCACTGGCCTGATGGCCAATTAATGACAGTGTTTGATGCTGCCATGAAGTATAAGGAGGAACATGTACCATTAATAATACTGGCTGGGCAGACTTACGGTGCCGGTAGCTCAAGGGACTGGGCGGCTAAGGGCCCGAAGCTTCTGGGCATAAAGGCAGTTATTGCAAAGAGTTTCGAGAGGATACACAGGAGTAACCTCGTAGAGATGGGCATACTACCGCTCCAGTTCATGGAAGGTGAGGATGCGGACAAGCTTGGTATAACGGGCGACGAGACATTCGACATAATAGGACTATCCCAGGGATTAAAGCCTAGGCAAACCGTTGAATTAGTCGTGCATAAGCCCGATGGCAAGGTCATAAAGACAAAGTTGCTTGTGAGACTTGATACGCCAATGGAGGTTCAGTACTTCCTGAACGGAGGTATACTACAGTACGTACTTAGGCAAATAATAAGGAAATACCGTTAAAAGGACGCACATTCATGGTTATAAAAATCATAATCATCATAAAATTAACGGCAATTACTCATTTTTCTCTAACAGCAGGAAAAAGTTCCGCGCCCTAAGTTTCGTTGCGGAACCGAAATGAACATAGCTAATTACTACTCTAGTGTAAAGCCTTCGCAAGCTCCATAATCTTCTGTCTCCAATCCCTAGCCCTAACAATTGCGCTCGCAACCAATACACCCTGCGTGCCAAGCTCTAGGGCCTTCTTAACATCTTCGTAGTTTTCAATACCGGCTCCCGTAATCACGGGAATGCCTGGGTTAACCCTCTTGATGAGCCCCACGGTCTTCACAATGACGTCAGGCTTCTCCCTACTCACAGCCTTACCTGTACCAATGAGCTCAGGCGGCTCAACAGCCACAGCCGTTGGCTCCAGGGCCGCGGCAGCAGCGCTTGTGTATGGGTCAGGCGCGCACACGAGGGTCTCCAGACCAAGGCTCTTTGCCCTACTAACGAGCCAACCAAGGTCGTTAAGTAACAACCTATTCTCACTATGGTTAAGTATTACCCCCGAAGCCCCAGTCTCCTTAACGAACTCAAGTGGTACATGGCCAGTCCTAGCCCCAGGCTCGACTGAGTCGGCACCCTGTGCATAAACGGGTATCCCCACGCTCTCAGCCACAAGCCTAAGCTCAGTGACTGGTGGGGCGACTGCAATTGATACGCCTAATTCCCTAGACACGGCCTCTGCGACTTTGGCTAGCTCGAGAGCCCTTTTACCAAGTACCTCAGGGTATACCTTCATGTTTATGATAAGTACTGGCAACCTCATACGCGCAATAAGCAGACTAATGCTTATTAAATTACTGGGGTTTAATGGGAATAATAATTACAATACCCACTTAAGCAACCCTTCAAAGCCTAAAGGCAAAGCTCGATTAATGCCTCAACGGACTGATTAATCACCCATTGCATAGTGTTTGTCCCGTGTATGGGCTTGAGTAATTGAGTATAATGCCCATTGGCCAGTAATATTCATTACCATTGTTTTGCGCCGCGTTCGTACCTATGAACGTTATGTATAGCCGATATATCCCTAATTGTGTATTTGAGGCGCCAATCATTACTTGTGTTTGAGTGTAATAGGTGCTTGCCGTAACTGGTGGTATGAATAACCTAGTAAGTGACGCAAATAAGTTAGGCATTGCATCCCAAGGATCAAGTAATAGCGATAGTGCAAAGGCAATGCCGACCGGGTTTGGATTGTACGTGGTTATTAATGAACTTAGTGTGAACGTAACGCCTCCAGTACCTGTAGTAATGCTTGGTTCATTCGAGCATAGTGGTATTGCGCCTGCCCCAATTACTTCATAGCCGTCATAGATCGATGGTTCATAGCCGAAGTAATTCATGTTCACGAACATGCTCGTTATTGGTCCGTTACCCATGTCAATCCCGGGCATTAGGTATAGCGTATTAGTGTCACCGCTGGGCATTGTGTTGCTCCCGAAGCCCAGTATGTACGTGCCGTTAGTCCAAAAGATGTAGTTACCGGTCTTGTAGTAGAACGAGACAAAGGCAATGTAACTATCAAAGTATGTGTAAACGAATCCAGGGCCATTGACCTGGTAGGTTATTACATCACCTGATAAAAAGCCGTTAGCCGTACCCGGGGATAAAGACGCGTCTGGTTCAGCTTCAATTGAGGTATAACCATTCCATAACTCAATATTCATGTTATTGCTAAACTCGAATAACGGGCCAACGAGTTCTAGGTATGATGAGCCCCACGTGCCCGTTGGGATGCAGTAGGCTGTCCTGTTCAGGACTCCGTAAGGGCCACTGCCTGATTCTATGTAATCGTTTACCGTAAAGGATATACCGCTAATGCCTGATTTAGTTAAGACGTTTTCGCTCCATCCAATGAAGAATTGAGGCCATGATCCCTCATACTCAAGGCAATTAGCCAGGATCCACGCACCAGGTCCCGGTGGGTTATTCCTAACTACGCCATTGCCATTGCAGTTACCTATGTAGGTGAATCCCTTAGGTGGTGGTGAGCCGCCACCCGCAGATGGGTCTTTAATGCTATTGATCAGCTCAGGTATCATAAGGTCATTTTTTGTTATGTTCGTATTAACCACTATTGTTAATGGCTTATTCAACGAAAGATAACTGGGTGGGTATGGAATAGTGACCACCTTCATGTATACTTCAGGTGTGTCATTGGTGTATGTTATGAAGGCTATTAGTGATGGCCATATTGCATCGCTGTAATTACCATACCAATCACTCGCTATTCTCATGATCAATGGGTTATCCAGACTTATGGATACCGTACCTAAGCCTTTGTAGTAGCCTATTGTGTATATGTGCCTTGGTGTGAAGGCGAATAGGCTTACCGTGACCTCAATGGGTTGTCCATTCATGTACACGTGAATCACCAAAGCCGGGTGCCCAGTGACGCTACCGCCGTAATATTCGATTAACGCCGACTTTGTCGTAATGGTCTTAAACGGCATTACGTAGCTTTGGCCGAGGCTTGCATTAACCGTTATCATCACAATGAGAGCTCCAGTGATGATGGCAATTATTAAGATAATCATTATTAAATGCCTCGGTCTCAATTCCATAGGCATTAGGTATTATTTCCTAAAGAACTTTTAAGTCCAGCTATTCCCCTAAAAGGGTGGACTAAGAATGCTGAGTCGCTTTAACGTTCTTATTAATGCATGATGCCGATAATCCTCATTGAGGCACTACGTTCCTTATTTGTAACTCTTATAGCCAATCAATGTCGTAACCTCCCTCGCCCATGTCCTCCCTTATCCTGGCTAGTACATCCATTGTGCCGAGGTACGTCATATCCGTTAGGTAAACCTCAATGTTACCTAGTATCTCCCAGGTGCGTGCGTAGTGGAGTATTGTTTCGACTTCGACGAGGTCCTTTGGGAATATTTCGAACACGTCCATGCCCACGGTCAATGGGTTAAATGTGGGTAGTACTATTATGTTCATGAGGCCCGTGGCGCCTATTTCGGTGTTATACATGTTTTTACCGAACACGGACTTATTAACGCGTATCTTTACAATGACGGGTGACCTCATTACATAACCTGTCACGTCCTGTATGAGTATGGCTGGGTGAGTGTGTCCCATTATTATTGCGTCGGCATTCATGAAATCCTCAATCCTAGGCTTTGAGTTACCGTGAAGCAGGAGGAGTTTTTTCCCGTCCTTACTCCTCATTACGAAACCCCTCGAGTCGATTAGGTAAACGTTAGGCTTCACGTCACTACTCAATATTAGGTCTAGGTTACCATCATGGTTGCCCTTAACAAGGACCACCTTATTGAACTTACCGCTGACCCTGTTTAGGAATTCCCTAATCTCCTTGGCACTCTCGACTATACTGGCTATTTCATGCTTAACATCACCGAGTATCACCAGCGATGTTGCTCCGGTCCTCTCGGCGAAGTCCAGGACTAACTGAGCAATCCTAGCTGACTGGCTCGGTATCCTGACCCCCTTCTTACCAAGCTCAACCTCTAGGCCGACGTGAGTATCGGCAATAAGTAGCCACCTCTCGCCATCCTCAGAATCCACTGTAATGCCTCGAAACTCCTCAATGGACACCGCATTAATGACTAATAATTAATGCCTTAAAACCATTTTGCGTAACAACTACTAACTTAGAATCTCCCTAATTACGTATGACAAAGCCTCTTTAACGCCAACACCATACTGACCAGCACCATCATGAACCCACCGGATGACCCAGGGATCATAATGAATAATACTGGGCTCCAAACCACTGAGCTTACCAACAACAGCAACCCACTGCCTACCCAGGGACTCCCTAAACATATTAATCACAGGGCGACCAACATTAATCGAAAACCTCCTAACAAAATGCAACAGGTTCCTCAGGGCAACCACCGAGCCAAGGTCCTGAATACCCACTGGATAAACAATATCGCACTCATCCAATGCCTCATTCAGCACGCTATCTAGGCTTGGCTCAAACGATGGGAAATCAATAACCACATGATCAATCCCAACCCTATCAATCAAATACTTAATCAAAGAGCCTAACCTCTCCTTAAAATCTCCGTACTCATTAATAAGCGCTAAATCACCATAACCAGAGGGTATTAGGTAGACGGGACCATGCTCTGTTGGAATTACGTGAATGACCTCATTAACCTTAGATACATTAATTACGTAGGTAGCCAGGGTATGCCTCGGTATATTACCAAGTAGGTTGAGGGACGTACTTGGGTTGCCCATGGCTAGGTCGATAATGGCTAGCCTAATGCCGAGTGCAGGTGCAGCCTTAGCCGTCAGTATTGTTAGCGTGCTCTTACCAACACCACCCTTCTGGCCTGAGGCAATGCACTTAATACTCACGTCAATATAGTAACACCCCAATTAATAAGGCACTAACGTTATTACGAACAAACATTTTTAACTCCGCATCAACAATGTAAATCGTGGAAATACCAAAGTTGATAATCGACGAGGCTGAGAGAAAGGGAATAGACATAGTGGACTTAATAGCCAAGGCACTATCACTTGACCCATCAACAACAAGTAAAGCTCACCTTGAACTTGCCGAGAAATTCCTAAATGAGGGTAGGGAACTCATTAGCAAGGATCCTGTGCAGGCCAGCGAGAAGCTTTACAAGGCCGCTGAGGAGGCCATTAAGGCAATAGCCATAACCCTAGGCCTAGATGAGGCAAAGAAAGCCTCTGAGATTGGTAGGTGGACGGCACAGCTATTATTTGATGCAGTGGATAATACTGCCGATAGGCTTAGCAGAAGGGAGGTTAGGTGGTGGTGGGGACGAGCATGGTTTTTGCACGTTGAGGGATTTCATGAGGCAAGGTTAAGGTCTGACCAGGTCAGGAGGGACTTACCCGACATCGAGGCTCTTGTAAACCTTGCAAAGAGTATTTCGGGAACCAGTTAATGGGAAACATTTAATTAAGTATTGTTCATTACTTTAGTATATGAGTAGTCAAGGGTTTAATTGCGGTAATGCCGTAATGAGTAGGAGGTTTATGATTGTTTACCTAGTCGTTGCTGTGTTCTTTTTAATTACGTGGATAATTAACACGACTAATTTCATAGGGTTGGTGGCCTTTTTAGTATTCCTAGTGTTTTCCTTTGTTGCCGTTAAGCCACCGAGGATACAAAGTGCTGAGGAGCGTAAATGGAGTAACATATTTAGTGTACTTATGGTTCTATTTTTCATAGTTTGCTTACCACTATCTGTTTACATGGCCGTTAGGCAGCCAGTCATTGGTTCAACGCTTATACTTGCATTCCCATTAGCAATCTCAGTGTTGTTTCTTGGCTTAATAATTGCCTCGTACATTAAGTATGGTATTTGCCGTTAAATTACATGGTCGTAAATTATTTTAGCCCTTGATAAGTCAATTTTCTGTGAGTAAATATAGCTATAGGGTTAGGATTAGGGGTAAATACGCGACTGCAATTAGTAAGTTAGCGCTTGATCTCGGTTATACCATTGCGCAAGCTTCTGACGTGATAATCAGTAGGTTTAGTATCAATGTTGATAATTCTGCGCCTGACGTTACGATTAAGGACTCCGAGAGGATCCCTGGAGCGTTAACGGTAATGGGTAAGTGCGGTGTGGTTAATGATGTCGTTAATAACCTGCTCAGGGTTGTTGAGAATGAAGCCTTAACTTGGAAGTCCGTTGTTCCGCTTCATAGAGTTATAATAGGTATTGTTAATGTTAGTAATGGTAATTACCTTGTCGATATTGGCAATGGCATTAAGGCCGTGCTTAGAGCGCCAGGTAATGCATATAATGATGGTGATGTGATTCCAATAATCATAAGTAAAACGAGGGTTTACCCAAGCGATGAACTTGTTGCAATGCCTGGTATTAGGGTCGATACGGAGTATGTCTCGATAGTCCCGGGTAGTGGTACAGTATTATTTAGTAGGCATATCAGGGAGTATGAGGCTAGGCAAGTGCTTCTTAAGGTTGGTCTTAAGTATGTCAGTAAATTAAGTGGATATAGCATTAAGTGGAGAAGTAGTGCCCAATTCCTAACTGAGAATGAGGCTGCTAGAGAGGCTGAAAGAGCATTGAGTATATTCAATGAGGTAAATGCTGCAAGTAGGTCATCCTCACCATACACTGTGCTTCAGGATGGCGAGTGTATTACTGAGATCATGCTTAATGGCAGGGCTAAACTCCTGCTTGATAATGTTAGGAACAACGTCATGCCAACAATAATGGGACATCACACATATAAGACACTGAGAAGACGCACTACATTACTCGATTTCGTTGAGTCATTCCTTAGTCATTGTAATGATAGGGCTGGGTTTAGTGCGGAGTTCATGAGGCAGTTGATGAGTAGAAGGCATAGGGTTGGTATTATGCATATTAAGCCTAGTGGTGAGGTTATTAGGCTTGGTATTGCTGATGCACTTAAGCTTGAGCCTGGTGATATTGTTTTATTGCGTAGGTTGAGGGGTGGTGGCTATCTTGATGGCCTTGGGCTCCCTAAGGAGGAGGGTGATATTGCAATAACCTGTTCATCAGTGGGTAGTGAGTACCTAGTTCATGTTTATGCAGATCGTTCCTTGAGACCTAAGGGCATTTATGTGAATATTAATACGCCTATTGAGTACACAGGAGGTAATGTACTTTATATTGACCTTGTGGTTGATATTGTTAAGAGATGGGATTCTAATGAGGCCAGGGTTATTGACTATGATGAGTACATATCATATGTAAGTATGGGTGTAATACCAAGTAAGTTGCAGGTTAGGGTTGAGAAATTGATAAGTGAGTTATTGAGAAATATACATGGGTTTGGTGAGGAATGCATTAATAAGGCCAGGGAGTTAATTAGGTAATGCCATGGTCATGCACCGCCTAGTGCCTGCATAATCCTAACTATTTCAAAGCCCGTGGTATCACTACCCACTAGACCACCATTGTTATTAACGACAAGCCCACCCCTGAGGAAACTCCTACCCCTATTTACAGTACCTACATTAACTGGCAATCCGAAGTAATCCCTAATCTTCCTCTCATCCTCATCCCTAGCCTCAGGGCTTAGTAAAACACCTCTATCGTTTGCCACTGCTATTGAACCAACTAGGTAGGTTCCGCAGATCTCATCGATAATAACCTCCGTACCCAATGTATCCCTTATTAAATCAATATATTCCTTTTCAATGATTGGTGATACCACGGTCTTCCTACTATTCGTTAATACCAGGTTTGCAACTGCGGTATATCTCGTGCGTATTACTGAGACGTTAAGACCATTCTTTCTTAACTCATTTACCTCATCCTCAGTTACTATACTTGGTACTAATACACCATTGTCATTTCCAATCATGAATATACCTATCAATGGTGATTTTGCAAGTGATGATTTAATTACTGTTGTACCTAGCGTATCTCTTATTGAGTTAATTACCTTATCAGGAACATCCATGGGAACAATAGTTAAGGTATTATTTGTAAATATATATACACCTATTGTCGATGTCCCGTAAATACTTAATGGCGCCACCTCAAACCTACGCCTACTCATTCATCATAAATACTTAGCTCCATATTAATAACTATTATGGGTTGTATGGCACGGCACCCATGCCAGGAAGCCCAGAGATATAAATACCGGTAATTAGCAACACGATTAGTAATGCAAGTACTATATAATCAATCCTATTCATCCTAATGTCCTTGTAATACGTCCTCCTCCTATAAGCCCTAAATGCCCTTATGTCAGCTGCAATGGCTATCTGCCTGGCATCCCTGAGCGTTAGTATTACTATACCCACGAGCGCCATTATCACAATCTTAATTATGAATAATGATTCGCCAATAAATGCCACTGGATTCCTACTCCTAGGCCTGAAGTCAATCCCCCTAGCCCTCAGTGAGTTAAGAACTACCATGGAGTTCTCAAGCACCTTAGGTACAGAACTCACAGCGAGTAATAATGTGAATCCAAGTTCGATAGGCAAACCGCTTTTTTCGAGAGATCTGAGTATATCCGAAGGTGGAGTACTGAAGATGAGCAGTAGCCCAGAGGCTATTGCCGCCACGGCCCTAAACGTTATTTGTAAGCCATATATAATGCCCTCCCATGTTAAACCAACTGGATTATTAACGTAGCCAAGGTACGGTACATAGAATGTTCCAGTTCCCTGGGTTATGCCAAGCACCGAAAGTGATTGTGGAAATACGTATAGGAACGTTACATGGTGAAATATAATATGTAGGTATGAGTATGGGGCAAATATGGATTCAGTCCATGCAGTTCCTATAAATGAGGCCAGTATGAGGGGTAGCGCTACCCTGAGCTTCTCCCTAATATTGCTTAGTAATGCGTATAATGCCATGACGGCTATAAACATTATTGCTGATATCCACCAAATCGTTATTGCGGCAACAGTCGTAATTATTATCGAGAGCAGTATCTTAGTTCTGGGATCCATCCTATAAATTATTGATTTACCCTCAATAAACCTAAACAATGACATGTAGCCTTGAAAACCAATGAGCCTGAATATTAGGTAAACAACCAGTATCGGACCGTAAAGAAGTATTACTAATGTTATTATCCAATTAACAGCTGGGTTATACAGTAATTGGCTAAGCAACATTCGCTCTCACCCTCCTCATGCTGGCTGTTGGTTTACCGATACTTCGCGTAACCTCAAAAACCTGAGGCGGAGATATACCCCACTCAGGATGCTTATGTGACTCCTCAAAAACCTCCTCTGGCGTTCCGCTAAATGCCACAGTTCCATCATACATAACAAACGCCTTATCACTGTATTCCCCAACCTGTCTCATATTATGGGTAACCATGATTAGTGTCATACCTCTCTCCTCCTTTATTGTTAATATTAAGTCCATTAATGCAATACTCATTGCATTATCAAGGCCCCTTGTTGGTTCATCAAGAATCAAAATCCTAGGCTCGGCCACAAGGACAGAGGCAACACTAACAAGTCTTCTCTGTCCTACAGATAACTTATGTGGACTTTGATCAAGCAAATCACTAATATTCAGGTAATTAGTTATCCTCTTGATTCTATCCTCGGCCTCCTTACCACGAATATCTGCTAATTTAAGCGTAAACTCCAACTCACCCTTAACAGTACTTGAAAGAAGCATTTGATCAGGATCCTGAAATACATAGCCAATTAATCTAACCCTATCCTTACCGATTAACTTCGTGGAATCCCGTCCAAAGACTTGAATGTAACCAGTACTCGGTCTATAAATGCCCGCAAGTAAGTACATTAGTGTTGATTTACCACTACCATTAGGTCCTATAACACTTACGACTTCGCCATCACGTATTTCTAAATTAACACCCTTAAGAACCTCCTGTGTGCTGCCTGGGTATGTGAATCTCACGCTATTTACTGAAACAGCGATAGTAGTGTTATTATCGTCTTCACGCCTACTAATAATTTCCAACTTATTTGCCACTCCAATTTCAAGAAATTCCTCAACAGATATTGGATAGTAATCCGAGTTCTTATTGATCATCCTATATAGCGTGGTTACCTGCGGCTCCTCAATACCAAGCTTAGTTAGGTCCTTAGCCACAGCCTTATGTGGTTCATCATCAATGTATATGACTCCATCCTTAAGACCAATAATCCTATCAACCATGCCGATAACCCTTTCAACCCTATGCTCACTCATGATAATTGTAAGTCCCTCATCATTCAGTTTCTTAACAAGACCAAAGATCTGCTCGGCGCCAACGGAATCAAGCATTGATGTTGGTTCATCAAGAATCAAAATCCTAGGTTTAACAGCGAGAACGCCAGCAATAACGAGCCTCTGCTTCTCACCACCACTTAGAAGGAATGTTGGGTGCTTCATCTTATGTGTAAGATTGACCAATTTAAGGGATTCAATAACTCTTCTTCTCATTTCCTCAGGCTCAATAGCTCTATTCTCGAGTCCAAAAGCCACGTCATCATCAACAATCAATGAGAAAATTTGACTTTCGGGTATTTGATATACAGTGCCAACTATTGTAGCCATCTCATGGACGGGGGTTTTTCTTGGATCATGATTAGCCACATTAACTGAACCCCTAACGGTCGCACTTATTATGTTTGGTATAACACCATTTATTACGTTAAGCAACGTGGATTTCCCAGAGCCTGTTCTACCAACAAGGAGCACGAATTCACCTTCCTCAATTTCAAGTGATAAGCCCCTAAGAACGGGTTTATCGGAACCAAAATAACGAACAAAGAGGTTATTGATTTTAATGATTTTTGCCATACATCCCCCTAGGTCAGTACCTTCTTAATGTAGTAAATGAATGGGGCAACCACGAGACCAAGTACAATACCGGCACCTATGCTGGCTACGGTTGTTATGAACCAAAAACTTGGTGTATACGAGATTCCAAGTACGAATGGTCCCCAGAAACCTCTCCACCAGAACGGGTATGCTATTGATATAGTGATACCACCCAATACGGCATCAATAATGAACAACGCCTTAGCAGGTTTCAACTCTTCCTCTAACTCCTCACTAGCTACAGATTCACTATCACCCGTCTTAGAACCAATTGCACCCTTAAAAACGCCTCTAAACGGCATCATGTAATACCTACCCCTATATATTAACCATAGATCAATTATTGCGGCATACGACGTAACCTCATAAAGGAACCAGAATGGTTCACCGCCGAAGCCATAATGAATAATATCAGAAAGAAGAGTGTAAATGAACATTGTTAATCCTGCAGAACCAGGTTTACCAACTAGGGCTGCCGCCAACATTACCAGGAACATCTCGCCAATGATTGGGTAATAGAAGTATGTTGTTACTGTACCAACCTTAGGTATTAATGGTGATATAAAGAAGTTATAGACGATAAGTAATGCAGCTATTAATGCTACGTAAACGAAGTCAATGGTCTTGAAATTACCGAAGGGTCTACCCTCCTTTGGTCTCCAGGCCCATGCGAGTAATGCGAAATAGAGCAGTATCCATATGAGTATGACGTACCAGGGTATTATTGTGTTCAGATTAAAGTGCACACCATTCCAGGTCATATGTTCACCACAGTGGCGCTAATGATTTAATTTAAAAGATTTACGTAAATAAAGTAACTATATTATTTAAAATTAAATATACTATTTAAACCTAGTTATATATTATAATTATTATTTGATTTATCTTGAAGCTATTTCAATTTTAAATAATATTATTTTAATTAATTGAAATACTGATATTAACTTCCTTAAGGTACCTAAGTAATAATACCTTGAGACTCTGTTCTTCAATACCTGGAATCCTTATGTGACTCCAGGGCAACTCACTATTAAGTGGCTTCCATGAATATACATACTTATTAAGTAAATTCTCATATTTCCTAAGTAGTCTCCTCCAGGAACCCCTATCGAGCCCTGTTAATGAAGCCTCAAATACCAGGTCACCAACATCCCTATCCCCAAGCGATAATAAAGCCTGAACCTTAGCATCAAGTATATTATATGTTGAGAATTCAATGTATGTTCGTAAATCCTCCAAAACCTTAACCCTACTATTAATCACATCATCACTAGCCATTGGCAGCCACTGTAATGGGGTATGTGGCTTAGGTATCCATGGATTAACCGAGAGAGAATATTTAATACCAAGTCTCTTAAGTCTTAGTAGTAAGTTTATTATTGATTCCACATCATCATTAGTTTCACCAGGTAATCCAACCATGAAGTAAAGCTTCATGTGATCAATACCCGCATTCATCGCACTTATAACGATGCTAGCAATATCATCATCAGAGAAACCTTTACCTAATGCCCTCCTTAATCTCTCACTTGACTCAGGAGCTATAGTAAGGACTTTTTGGCCGCCCCTT
The DNA here is from genome assembly GCF_000190315.1 of Vulcanisaeta moutnovskia 768-28. Taxonomy (NCBI): domain Archaea; kingdom Thermoproteati; phylum Thermoproteota; class Thermoprotei; order Thermoproteales; family Thermoproteaceae; genus Vulcanisaeta; species Vulcanisaeta moutnovskia. Next base: position 2,039,543 of record NC_015151.1, on the reverse strand, counting down.
ACAATTAACTTAATCGTATCTTCATCTAGAGAATCAACACGTAGGGAAGGAACTGACACGCTCAACCCTAGGTTATTCACAAGAAAATCCATTAAGTCCTTAAAGCCTGGATGATCAGTTACGGAAAGCCCCATTAGTGATACTCCGTTAATTATTTTCTTATCTTTATTAGCATCTCTAAGCACTATATTCTTAATTGAATTGATGTTAGCATACCTAACAGGTCTTCCAATGAAACCCTCCATACAGAATAGGCAACCTCTCGGGCAACCTCTCATAACCTCAAGTATTGCTGAATGACTGAATACTGATTTAACATTACTGAGGCCTAGTTCAATTGCAGTATCATGAATTAATTTTATGGAATATGATAAGTCCTTAGCAAACGCCTTACTTACAATATGCTTACCAAGTGATGGAATGTAAAAACCAGTTAGATTTACATATTCTTCAATATCCTTACCGTATTCCATGTAATGCTCCATGAACTTGGGAATTAAGACCTCAGCATCACCAATAAGTATTATATCAGCGAAGGGCGCCATGGGTTCAGGGTTAGCTATTAGCGTTGGACCACCCATTACTATTAATGGATCATTAATACCTCTTTGAGAGCTATATGGGTTTATGCCACTAATCTCCATCATCTTTAGTATGCGTGGGTAATCAAGCTCATAATGCACAGAGAAGATAACCACATCAAAATCCTTAAGTGATTTTGTTATGGATTGTCCATTATTGCCTATGAATACGAAGTCTGCATATACATTAGGATACTCACTCAGTAATTTCCGGATTATATGCACTGATAATGATTGGAGCGCAACCCTTATGCTAGATGGATATGCAATGGCTACTTTAATCATTCCTTTCCTGTATGATTTATAGTAAGTGGTCATTATTGTTATTGTGCTCCCTGGTATGGTTGTGATGAGTTAATCTTAACCCTAAGAATTACGAGCGGTTGATTAGAATCCTTTACTTCCATTATTCTTCTTAATAATCTTAGGCGTATGCTCGTTATATCAGTAATTATTAGTTTTATAATTCCATCCTTTCCATACTCATTAACAAGATCATTAAGCGTCGTCCTTAATATAAAATCAGAAACTACATCAAGGCTGCAAACCTCGTTCTGCCTTATTAGTTCGATCACAATCTCTCTACGTAACTTCTCGATTAGTTTCTTCGGAATATTCTTAAGAATACTATCAACATTAGCCATTAAGCTCGTATTATCATCAGAATTCACCTGCTCACTCTCACTGAATACTAACTTAACCCTCTGTCTCCACTTAACCACCCACCAACTAAACCATTCATCAACAATCTTCGTAATGGAATCCTCATCCCTTAAAATCCTCTTACATAATTCAAAGGATGCATTTTCACTATCTAGGTTAAGCAATCCGAACTTATATAATAGATAATATCTTAGATCTTGATAAGCATAGCTCGTAAGGAAATCCTGCTCGTTAGTATCTAGGTCCCAGGATAGGGAATTAATCCGTTGTTGAATCATGGAGACTAGCTTACGTTCACCAAAACCCTCCTTACAGGCCATTTCAATGTCGAAATATGCCACAAAACTCCCGTTTACTATTATTTTATTTATTATTTAAACATTTGGTCCATGTTATGTTTAAATATGAATAAATAATTTATTTATATCCATAAATTCATGAAGAATTTTTAAAATAACAAATGAATTCGATAATGAATTATGCCACCTATTAACTAGATAATTAATTGCGTATGAGACACCATCATCATGTAAGATCCACTTTGGTTCTTTAGCACCATAACTAACACTTAGTAATAATAGTCCATAAGGTGATGCAGGAGGTATTGGTCTCCTAACCCTTAACTCTATTAAATCCCTTAGCTCATCCAGTGTTAAGTTGCTTATGCCAACCATCCTAATTGCATTAACAATCTTCCTAATCATTTTATTCCTAAATCCCTTACCAACAATAGTAAAAACCAGGTAATCACCAAGTCTCTCAACATTAACGCTACTTATCATTACCGTGGTCGGCACACCCCTCTCCTTAACCTGGAAATTAGACAGATCATGAACACCCACAAATAATTCCGTCGCCCTTCTCATTAGATCAACATCCTCGTAGAGCCAGGGCATTACATAAACGTACGTCCTAGACACAGCAGCCCTTGCGTGAAAATCATCACTAACCTCAGCCCAAGCCCACACCCTAATCCCATTCGGCAACCTGGAATTTAACATACCAGGCATCAACCTAATGCCGTCATCATATTTTATCGAAATTACATTACCAACGGCACTAACCCCTGGATCAGTCCTTGAGGCCTTACTTAACCCAAAGTCCTTAATGAAGTACCTAATGGCCCTCCTCAGATAATACTCAATGGAGTTAGTACCACCCGTAAATCCGCTAAATAATGATCCATCATAAAGCACCTTAAAGGCCATTGTTGGCATTGAATATACGTATTTACTGGGAATTAAAATCAGTGCTAATCATAGATTATTGAGTGCCTTTATGGAGCTTAATAACGACTATCCTATAATTACCATCATCCAACTGCACGGCCTCCCTAATCTCCACATTGAGAATCTTCAATATCCTCTGTATCATCATGAAGCATATGAAGTCGTCCGTTATTACCGTAAGTGTTGATCCTGCCTCAGCCTTATCCACCGCATTGGCGACGATTGTAACCGGCGTTGGACATTGAAAACCCCTAACATCAATAACACTGGTCATATTATTCACACATAATTAATGGCATGCATAAAAATGCTTACGCGTGTGCTGATTACTAACTGAGCCAATAAGTTTATAAGGCATGGTTCATGCATGACTGATCATCAGGTTAATTACCTTATTTCGAACTCGTTGAACTCCCCATAATATTGCTTAATCATGTAATTTATAGTCTGAACTGAACCAACAGGACTCGACCTAATCCACTCGATAAACGCCATCACATCCTCCTTACAACCCTCAGCAACTACTTCAACCGAGCCGTCTAGAAGGTTCCTCACATACCCGGTTAATCCAAGGGATAGAGCTTGCCTACGTAGTGTTGGTCTAAATCCAACACCCTGCACATTGCCAAGGACCCTCGCCTCAACCCTTACCTTCTCGCACCTGACTTGTTGCCTCCTTAGGCTTCTTAATACGTCGATGTTCATAGTGAGCTTCATTAATAATGATTTACTCGTTATATACCTTGTTATGTAATCTGGCACGAATAGCTTGCCAGACCCCCTGCCCATGACCTCGCCAATTACCATGGGTTGCACATCCTCAATGCCCCTCAAATTCCTAATCAACGAATCAATAACGTCCTTACTAGCCACGATTGCTATAGCTCCATTAGTACCCGCCGTGGCATCGGTGATTATGTAGTGTTCAGCAGCGAATTTCGCAATTTCAGGTGATATTAATGGTATGTTGTACAGAGCAACATCTACATTAGCCTGCTCAGCTAATTCCTTAAATACGAATATGCCGGGTCCCGATACGTCTACCGTGGCCGCTATATGCTCGTCCTCTCTAAACGCCTCGCCTATTTCAGGTAAGTACTTACTTATCACTCTGGCTATTTCGATGTTAGGTCTTGAGAGAGAGTCCATTATTTTAGTCTTCAATTTCTCAAGATCCTCAATACTCATAACATTACGTTCAAGCTCATCTATTATTGATTCATCAACGTGAGTCGTTAAATACGTAGATATTATGGAAAGCTCGCCAAATGACCTAGTGACGAGTATCTTAAAACCGGCCTTAATATTATCATAAAACATTGGTGGTTCCTTATCTAATGTACCAACCACGGTTGCGCCCATCAATAGATAGTTAACCCTTGGTTGTATAACATTAGCATTTAATTGAAAGTCCCACTTACTACTAAATTCCTTAAAGCTCCTCGTTAACTTCTCCCTTAAATCCTCAATTGGTGCATCGTAGACTGGGTATATCGTTATATCCCTATATACACCCTTTATGAATAAATCATTTAATGCATTGCTCACTGCGGTAGCCACCTGTCTATAACTACCTGGGTCTTCTGTCGGGTCAATTATCTGTATTGTATCATTATTAGCCAATAAGTACTCATTACCGCTCTTCGTACCTATGAAGTCGATAAGGGCAAACTCAGCCTTCTCCTTAGTCGAGACTATTGAGTGGCCCTTACCAATCCTAACCCGAACCGGCGAACTCCCTAACCTCCTATATAGGCTTATTATTGAACTTGCAAATTCCTTCGGTGATGACGCACGTGATTGGTGAACCTGCAATAGCAATAATGCCACTGATGGATTAATACTAATTAATTCATCCTTATTCACACCATTACCACTTATATCGTATATCCTCCTGACCAATGAGTAATCACCATTACTCCTTAGCACGGCTACATCCTCCCTTGGTTGTATCTCTATGTTCAACTTAGCTATCTCATTGTTAACAAGTGAGAGGGCTGGGTACAACGTATCGTATAGGTCAACCTTAACTGAACAACCAATGGCAAGGGATAGCAAGTTAATTCCAAGATTCAGGTATTTATCCAACCTTTCCCTAAACACACTTATTCTATCCTCCCTCATCTTAATCACCGTTTCCTAACCACAATCCTCCAGTAATTACCCTCCTGGTTAACCTCAAGAACCTCGTGACCAAGCTTCCTAACAGCCGCCGGAACGTTATCACAACTCGCTGGGTTATCAACGAGAACCTCTATTATCGAGTTCTCTTTCAACTCCTTAATAACCTTCAACGTAAAGACCTGTGGGTATGGACAGGCATAACCCCTGGCATCTAACATGTACCTATCATTACTTACTTTCATGAATTTCACGGCATTATACCAACGTAACGCTTTATATAGCCTTAAATCAGTGCTGTTTTTGCACAGTTTAACATTCATTTAAATTTAAATAAATTTATTTAAATTCAAAGCGAGACCGACTTATCACACCACTCAAGCAATTCAATGTATTTACCAATCATAACCAGTTCATCAACAATGTCAAGAAAACCACCTAAATTAACCTTAATACCTGCCAACTCAAAGGGCTGGGTACAGACATAGACCTTCACATTACCGATCTCTCTGGCCTGCCTAATCATCTCATGCCACTTGAAAAATTTACCGTTAATTACGGCATTGTTATAACCATTAATGACACCATTAATTAACATACCCAGCGAGGAATTACCCGCGTAGTTACCAATCTTATCTGCGTAATCCTTAAGGAAGACAAAGGATGCTGATTGGGTGGCATAAATGGCAACCTCATGCCCCATGCTCACTGCGCCAAGGGTTATTGTGCCTAATGTTAATAATCGATCCAACGTTGAGCCAGTGATTAGAATAAGCAACTTCATTATTAAAACCTGCCGCTAATAATAGCTTTATGAACTTTCTCCTATCTATGAGACTCACGTGGATTACGTGGTCCTTATCTCCTCAAAATTTATTATAAATTAATGTTCTCCAGTTTCTCAATCTCCTCCTGACTCAATCTCCAGCCCACGGCACCAAGGTTCTCCCTTACGTGATCAGGATTTGAGGCCCTGGGTATTGGGAATACATGTTCGTGCTTAGTGATTATCCAGTTAAGGGCTATCTGGGCAGGTGTCTTTGGTCCATGATTCTTACTAACCAGATCAATGATATCCCTTGGAATGCTCCTAATGAGTTTGCCATGGTCAAGTGGGTAGTAGGCTATTACGGCCATTCCGTTTTTCCTGGCGTAGGGTATTATATCCTTCTCGATAGCCCTATCCATTAGGCTATAGGGCATTTGTATGGAGGCTATTTCATACTTCTTAAGGGCGCCCTGCGCCTCGATTATTTGGTTGAGATTGAAGTTGCTTAGTCCAATGAACCTTATTAATCCGGTATCGACTAGGTACTCCATGGCCCTCATGGTCTCCGTGATTGGAATCCTCCTATTCGGGAAGTGTATTTGGTATAGGTCTACGTACTTAACACCGAGCCTTTCAAGGCTCCTCTTCGCAGCCTTTATAACGACGTCGTACTTCAAGTGCGTTGGCCAGACCTTAGTGGCTATGAACAAATCCTCCCTGTTGAAGTCCTTGATAGTCTCGCCAACCAATGGTTCCGAGCCGTAAATCTCCGCCGTATCTATAAAGTTAATTCCACCATCCAGACCAACCCTAAGGGCCTTGAGCTTCCTCTCGTAGCCAGGCCTTATCCCGAGCCTTGATAGTATTATCCAGCCTGGGTCGTAGTAAGTACCCATGCCCATTATGGATACCTTAATGCCGGTCTTACCAAATACTCTATACTCCACGGATGCCGCATGTAATTAGACTCTATTAACCTTATTCCTTAGTGCAGGTATGGTCAGGTACCCCAGGATCGATCACCAGTCACATGGCATGTCACTCATCACTTAACGAAGAACCTATTCAAGGTTTAAAATACTTAACTTGGGCATTGCTTCGTTGGGTTTATAAGCAGGTTGTGTTAGTTTAGGCATCGTGAATGTTAGTAGTAGGGATTTGGTTGCTAAGAAGATGGCTCAGTTGATTAGGGCTGGGGCGACGCTGACGAGTTATACATGCCCAGTCTGCGGAACACCATTGCTTAAGTTGAAGACTGGTGAGTATTACTGTGCTAATTGTGATAGACCCGTGGTAATTGTCAGGTCTGATGCTGAGGAAAAGGAGGTCATGATTAGGTACGGCCTTATGGACATTAGGAATACGCTATATGAAAGACTTGTTATGATAAATAATGAGCTTAAGGAGACCAAGGACATTGATAGAATAAATGAGCTTGTTAGATCAATGGTGCTAATCCTAGAGGCTTATGATAAGATAACGCAAATAATTAACCAGGAACCAACAAAGACTGAGGGAACTAAGTCTGAGAAGAAATAGGGAACCTCAATAGCGCAGTTATACCACCAATACTCCTCAATCTCTCACCGCTCTCAGTACTTGATGGTATTATCACTAGGTTAGCCCTAGTCCTTAATACCATGCTAATTAAATTCCTCATTTCATAACCTTTTTCCTTATACGTCTCATCAAGAACAATCAGGGTTTCCACAGCACCAAACTCAAGCGCCTTCCTAACCTCATCGACGCCCACAGCGACCAGTCCATTACCCATACCTAACCTACTAAATACTTCATCCACATACTCCTGTCCAAGACTTATATTCAGCTTCCTAAGAACATCAACACCAACCCTCTCAAACTCATAAATACCGGCTAAACCACCCTCACCCTGCTCATGATAAATAACCTGTATCCCCAACTTACCCAATTCCTCATTAATCACGTCCTTAGCCATTGAAAGTGTCATATGATTACCAACAACCACGATATGCGTAGGTCTCCTAACCTGTACCCACTGCTTAACCTGAGTAAGTGCGTTCCTAAGGGATCTCCTAAACCTATCAAGGGAGTCCTCACCCTCCTTACCACCACCTTGTATTGGTATTGTCCCAAGTAACTCCCTACCGAATCTACGAATGTGGGCAACCGCAACCTCCTCCATAGAGACCGAAACCAGCAATACACTTATTGATGCACCACTGAACATCTCCAGGACCTTATTAATGAATCCCCTATCAATATCGCTGGGCTTAACTAATCTATACTCAATTCCATAGGATAACTCCATTGTGTGGTGACTACCCTTGGCACCCTCAAACCACTCGGGAATTTCAATAAGCACACCTCTAACCCTAAGCGTACCTCTGAAAGCGTGGTACTCCAGGTTCTCAACCTTAAGACCAACGTAAATCCTAATCCTTTCACCCCTGGAACCTTCCCTACCTCTAAATTCCCTAACGGTCCAGCCATAAATAATATCACCAGGATCAATCAATAGGTAAATGACGTACAAATCATCCTCACTCTCAATAGTAAAATCAATCCAATTCCTATCAAGGTTTAACTTCACGATGAGTAGGTGAACCTATGCAATAAAACTCTTTATCTGCCCTGTCCCATGCATTTCCCTAGTCTTACTTTCCACAATTATCCTCAATGTAATACCCACATATTTACTATGCCATGGTAATTTTCACATATCAGACCTCCATCACCATGCTTTCTAAAAAACTTCCTGTACACAAAAAATCTTACTAAACCGCCAATCATCTGCGGAATCTGATCGTTGAGTAATAAAATATTGTGCCTATGTTTTCGATAGAGCCAATAATGGTGTTTTGGTATAGCTTATAAATAGGATAGTTATCCTATTATGATGATTGAGTCTGAGAAATGGAGTAGAATTCATACGTTAGTGTTTACTGTGTTTTCAATAAGTACTATGATTGAGGCTTACATATATTCCATAGCCTATATTGCCTCAAACTGGGTCTCAGTACCAAGGCCTTTAATAGCCTTACTATCAATATGGCCACCACTTTGGTTGTTACTGGGTGGCGCCTTGATGGGCCCTCTCTCAGATACCATTGGTAGGAAGAGGAGCCTTTACATATCATTAATAATGTACATAATTGGCTCCATGGGGTTGATATTCAGTATTAACTATGTGATTTTACTGATTTCCCTCGCAATATTAATGCTTGCAGTTGGTGGTGAGTATAATACCGTGATGATCTCAGCCCATGAGTACTTCCCAAGCGGAATCAGGAGTAGGATTGTTTACCTAATACTTAACTTCACTAACCTTGGTGGCGCCCTAGCAACTGCCTTGGTCTTAATCAACATATCATCCATGATTCTTCAAAAGCTCGCACTTGGATTAACAATACTCATAGTAATACCAATACTCTATCTACTTAGGTCATTAATCCCTGAATCACCATACTGGCTTAGGGCAAGGAGATTACCCTATGATAATTCCAGGTTTGATCTAATAAAGAATAGAAATAGTAATATCACAATAAGGTTACCATCATTAACAACTAGGATAGCCATAGGCGGTTTAATTGGCTGGTCATACACAACGGGCTTCACACTATTAGTACTGACCTTTGGACCGTATTACTTCCCAAACCTCACTAATTGGCTTATTTTTGCATTCTCAATATCATCACTCATTTCAGGAATCGCCATAGGTATGCTTGCTGATACCATTAGCAGAAAGTCATTGTTACTTCTCTCATCAATAGGATCCCTAATTACCTCAATGCTTATTTTACTACTAATAAGGAGTCTCATAAACGCCCAATACATCTTCTGGATACTATTCATACTATTCTCAATTCTCATAAATACATACTTCCTAACTGAAGATACACTGAAATCTGAGTATTGGGTAACTAGGCGTAGGGGTTCCTATACTGCGATTGTTAGGGTTATATCACTGGGCGGTTCCATACCCGTGATATTCCTATCATCCTACCTACCAGTAAGTTCATACTTAATATTGGCGGCCGTAATATTTAGTGTTGGATTCGCAGCATCCCTCACCTGGTACTTAATCGGTGTTGAGACTGGCAGGGGAATTAGCATTGGTGCGTGGGAGCATGGGAAACAATGAGTTTGATTTAGTCATTCTCTCTGACTGCGTATTGGACATTTATTATAGGGTTGGGGAATTACCTATTAAGGTAGGTGATGTTGCAGTATCAGATATAATCGCGTTATCGCCTGGCGGTGCATGCACAACGGCCTTAGTGACCCGTAAATTGGGCCTCAATGTCGCTGTTATTGATAAGGTTGGTGATGACCCATTCTCAGATATTCTCATTAAATACCTTAACGACAATGGTATACATACAGGCTTTATAAAGAGGGTGCATGGTTTTGTAACAATATCCAATAATATCATTACTAATAATGGACATGCATTCATGGGATACCTAGGTGTTGGCAGGGAATTAACCGTTGATGATATTGATGAGAACATCATTAAGAATTCAAGGGCTATATACATCAATGGTTTTTATGCCTCATTCACAGTAGGCATCGTTAATACATTTATTGAGACGATTAGAACTGCTCATAAACACTCAGTCCAGGTGTTTCTCGATGTAGGACCTGCCATTAATAATAGGGACTTAATAATCAGCCTAATTGGATTATCAAATACCGTCTTCATGAATGAGGATGAAATGAAGAGATTGTTCGGCGACCTGGAAAATCTGACTAATTTTACAGGTAGTACTGGTATTATTGCTATAGTGAAGTTGGGTAGTAGAGGCGCCGCCCTAGTACGTAATGGTAAAATTAAGTGGTGTAAGCCATACGACACAGGTAATATAGTGACTACGATTGGCGCCGGTGACACATTTAATGCAGCATACATTACTGGAATTATACGAGACCTGGACCCAGTTGAATCATGCAACCTAGGTAATAGGATAGCCTTCCTAAGAACTCAACACTTGACACCAATGGAACTCCCTGAAATTAGGGAAATCATTAAATGACGCACTATTTTCGTTAATAATTAGTAAAGAATTAGTATTAACTATGCTATTATTCAATGGTGACAATACATACTTTTTTCTGAACTTAGTAATAACCTTTTTAATAACGTAATCCGCACGTAGTACCGTGAGGATTATACTTCACACGGCAAAGGGACCCTACCAATATAAAACACCCAACGGTGAATCAGTTTGGATATGCATGTGCGGTTTAAGTGATACATACCCAATATGCAGTGGTAAGCATAAGCTCGTACGTGATGAAGAAGATAATAGGATCTATAGCTATGATCAAAATGGAAATAGATTAGGCATGGTAAATCTGGAGAATGTTGAGAGATTGAGGAGGGTTTGATAAAATCTCGGTAATTAGTATTCAATTTAAAATTAAAATACCAACACTTGATACCCATTGTTTATGTAATATGCCACCCTATCACCAGCAGGATGCAGCTTAATACCTATCTTCGTTAATTCCTGGTCTATCCTCTTGTTCTTTGCGTAATTAATGCATGCACTATCGATTACGCCAGCCCTTAGTAACTTCTCGAAGTTGTCTCTGGCAGGTCCTTCAAGTCTTATTAGTCTCTCTTGGGCGGGTCCCCAGAATACAACCTTGAAGTCCTCGTACCTATTTGTTCCCACTGTGTTCGCTGCCATTGTTAGTGCGAGGTCCATTTTTATGTCATCGCTCATTATTAGGAAGACTACCTTTGCCATTAGCTGCGGCTTAATGCTAGCATGTTTATGAGTATTTCGCGATTATTAATGATTAGTTGGCTTAATTTCATTACTTATTACTTAACGCGATTGGTTTAAAAGACATTAGGGTAACCCAAACGTTAATGATGCAGGAAGGAAAGGGCAGAGATAGGGCAACAATTCTTGGGCTAACATCGATCGGACACTTCATTAATGATGGAAATATGTGGTTAATACCCGGTATAATACTCCCAATACTTAGTCAGGTTGGTGTTAATTATGCAGTAATTGGATTATTATCGGCATTATACGCGGCAATATCTGCATTAGCAAGTCCATTGGTGCCCCTGAGTATTAAGTGGCTTGGTGGGCATATGAGGGCTATGGCACTCGGAATGTTCCTGTGGGCATTCGCCATTGGATTATCCTCAATAGGCTTCCTAATACACGATCTATTCCTAGTCTATATAGGTGTTGTATTGGCGGGAGTTGGTGCGGCTTACTACCATCCAATTGGAAGCGCGTTGCTATCCGCGACATATGGAGGAACGGCAGGCTCAGCACTAGGCATAAATGGTGCATTCGGTAGCTTAGGCAGAGCCCTTTATCCATTGATAGGTTCAGTGCTTATATTCACAGGTTCTGTAAGCGCTGCATATAATTTGTGGGTATTGGCATTCATAACATTAATTGTGGGTCTCTCAGTATTACTATACGGTATTTACAAGTTCGATGTCAAGGCATATAGGAGAGGCAATAATAAGGATGATCCACCTAATAATAAATCAACAATGCTTAGGGTATCAATAATGCTAATAATACTACTATTTGTAATAACGTTGCTAAGAAATACGGCTGGTCAGGGCATACAGACATTCCTAGGTATATACATAAATAAGGTACTCGGCGTAAAGCTCAGCGTAAGCTATGGAGAAATCCTATCAATACTACTCGCCTCAGCCATAATAGGCCAACCAATACTCGGCTGGTTAAGTGATAAGATTGGTAGGAGATTCATGGCATCGTTCTCCACATTTGCCTTTGCAATACTATTCATAGCCTTCATATACACGGGAAACCTTGTATTCGCCTTCTTCGCCATACTCTTCGTATTAAGCAACTTCCCACTGATAATGGCCGTCCTTGGCGACTTATTCCCAAGGGAGCAGGTTAGTTGGGCGACATCAATTGTTTGGAATGGCGCTGTTACCGGCGGTAATGTGCTTGGATCATTAATAACGGGTTTGCTGGCTCAATATTACGTGCCGATTTATGGTGAAGTCGGCGCTCTTGAACATGCATTGCTAATAGTGCTTATATTGGCGTTCATATCGGGAGCCCTATGGTCTGCCGTACCTAAACCGCCAAAACGCAGTAAAGTTCCTCTATTTGGATAAGTGATATTTAAAATGCCTTAGTTATCAAGGGATCACTTGGCCTGTAGATATCTCCCTCCTTAATCAGGAATGATGCATCCACTAGGTTCTGCAGTAACTCCGTTATTTTCTTATCATCGACGCGATAACCCTCCCTAGCCTCCAGTATTCTCTTGACATCGCTCCATCTACATCCACTCTTGCATAGGCCCATTATGGCGTAATAACGTTCCCTAGCCTCTTCCCTACCCCTCAGGAAATTTTCAAATTCCTGCCTAACAAGTTGCACAGCATACTCCAGTGTTCTTTTTATTGCCTCCTCATGATTATTGAATTGCAGATAATTAAAGCCGTAGTACGTTAACCAACCAGGTATGCCGCCTAACTCATCATATACGCTTTCAAGTACGCCATCATTTACGGAAATACCAACCTCTCTAAACCCGGTCTTAAGGAACTCAATTGATTGTTCCCTCGTAAATGGATTTACACGAACCTCAAACATAGCCCTCCCAAACAATGGCGAGTTCGGATCCTTAAGTCTTAAAAATCTATAAACCATGCCAATTTGAGACCCAGTAAATATGAAGCTTAATCTAAGATTATCATATGCATAAGCAAGCGGGTACAATATATTAAACCCCTTAAGCTTCCTAAGTTCCTGAGACTCATCAAACACTATCACAACTCTACGGCCTTCACGCTCGCCAATACTAGATAACCTATCAAATAAATCAGCAAGCTCAACTCTATCCCTACCCCAACTTAATCTAACCTCAAACCCAGATCCCGAGATAACTACTCCACGAATTCCACGTAATAATTCCCTTAGGAATTTCGGCCAAGTATTTAATGCCCTCTCAAATTCACTCAATAGATACTTATAGGTTATGTATGTATAACCCTCATACTTCCTCAGGTCAAGGTATATCCATATCACGTCTTTCATCTCATTCATAAGCACCTTAACTAATGACGACTTACCACTCCTTCTTATACCGAGCAATAAAATAACCGGGTAGTTAAGCCCAGCCTTGAGCCTATTTAATTCATCATCTCGATCGAATAGATCCTCCCTTCTTTCCTTAGGCTTTGGATCAAAGAGCACTGGCTACCTACCCAGTAACTGGGTAGGTAGCCAGTTATAAAGTTTACACCATTAATGCATATAAGGACGCTTTATCAGGCTAAATACTGCATATGTCCAGCTTTAGATTTCCCAATGGAGTTACTGTGGAACTAATTAAAGGTGATATAACAGAGATTGAGGCTGATGCTATCGTTAATGCTGCTAATTCGTACCTTGAGCACGGTGGTGGCGTTGCTGGAACCATCGTTAGGAAGGGTGGTTGGGTAATACAGGAGGAGTCCAGGGAATGGGTTAGGAAGTATGGTCCAGTTCCTGTGGGTGGAGTTGCTGTGACCAGTGCGGGTAGGTTGAAGGCTAAGTACGTGATACACGCCGTTGGTCCTAGATGTGATATTGAACCCATTGAGAAGCTCGATGACGCAGTCACAAACTCCCTTAGGAAGGCTGAGGAACTTAACCTAACGAGCATCGCCTTCCCAGCAATTAGCACAGGCATATTTGGATGTCCATATGAGGATGCGGCGAGGGTAATGGTACGAACAATTAGGAGGGAGTCGCCAGGCCTTAAGAACGTGAGGAGAATAATTATTTGCTTGTATGATGATGAGGCATTCAACGTATTCGATAGAGTATTTAGTGATGAATTAAGGGAGTATAAGGCGGGTTGAGTTGTCGTCAGTAAGGGGTGATGTCATCAATTTATCAGGCCGGAAACCTTTACATCACTTGACCATACCTAGACACTGCTCTTTAAATACTTATGTCGCGCAACTTTTATTAATTAGCGATCAATTCCTCTTTTTAATATGAAGACCTGGATACTAATAGCGCTGGCGTTTCTCACAGGTCTAAGTGGAATGGCTGTTGCAGCTAATATGAATGGCGTACTCGCCTACTTAAGCTATCACCTAATCCTACCACCACCTCCTATGTATAGCACCGTTGCTGCCTACATAAACCTCGGTAACCTGACGCCAGGAATGAGTGGTATGGCTAAATCCACGGCATATTTATACGTTAATTCCTCGGGCTACTTCAAGGTTGAGCTTCATCATGAGGACCTAGATGATGTATTTAGTAATTTCACTGCTGTTATAACCATTGGCAATCAAACGGTAGCACTAAATCTGCATAGGGATAAGTATACCATTTACTTAACGCCAGGTAATTACACAGTATCAATAACTGTTTATTACACGGTTAAGCCTAACCCTGAAGGACCCCCAAATGCTATTAATAAGCCATTAATAACAATAAAGCCTGTTGGTGAACATGAGGAGGAACATGAAGGTAATAACAATCAAGGTAATGATGATAACCAGGGATCTGAGGATTAAATTAATTAGTCCTAGATCTTAAGTCAAATTACCTAACGGGTTTCTGCTTCTTACCCTGCAATACAGCCTTTAAGCTAACGCCATTAACCATTATAACCCTAAACCTAACACCTGGCAGGTCTCCATAAGCCCTACCCTCAGGGCCGCCTATTCTTTCGATTATTACCTCATCATGCTCATTTATTATGTTCAACCCACCATCCCAAGGCACGAACGCCGTGACCACCTTACCATTCTTAGTTATTTGGACCCTGACGCATTTCCTCACGGCAGCATTTGGTTTCCTTGCTTCCACACCAACCTTCTCGAGAACTATTCCCCTGGCCATTGGTGCTCCCTCTAACGGGTCGAACTTCTTGGCTATGCCAAGCATCCTCCTTTTATAGTACGTGTCACTCCACCTAAATCTCTTCCTCTTCTCCTTCAATCCCCTAGCAGCGAACATGCCAAGCGGTGATTTTTTACCGGGCATTGCTATCACCGTTGATTTAAGTGCTTATTTACTTTTTCCTCACGTCACTGGCTTTGTTCCGGCGATACTATCTTTATTTTATCAATATCGAAGTACCGCTTAGCCAGTAGTTTAGCCCTATTAATGTTCCTTCCCTGCTTACCTATTGCTATTGCCTTGTCCTCATTATGTACTGTGGCTATGGCAATACTGCCATTGTTAGGAAGCTTTGTTATTTTTATTGAAAGTACCCTTGCTGGATATAGACTGTTCTTAATTAACTCCTCAGGCGTTTCTCCATACTCAACAACCTCGACATCCTTACCAGTCAATTCCTTTAGCTTTCTAATATTAATACCATTTTTACCAACCGCCAGTGGTGCGAAGTTCTTATCAACTATGAATATTATCCTATTATACTGGCTATCAATTACAGTATCCCTTGGTGTTATTCCAGTTATCTTTTCAAACAATGCCACGTATCTAATTTCCTCTTCTGTTAATCTAATGCTCGGCATGAATATCACCCAGTACGTTGCGCTACTAAAGCCAATATATTGCTTTCTCCTGGATCGATTATAGCTATTGTTGAGACCTTGAAGGGCTTTCTAACGGCTGCACCAAGGTCCCAGCTTGATCCCTGAAACACGTACACCGGCACATTTGACATTTTTGCATAGTACTGTACCGTATTCATCACCTCAGCAGGCGCATTTGAAGCAAGTATTACTAGCTTTGCTGATCCATCAATTACTGCCTTAAGTGATTCCCTATAACCAAGCATCACCTTACCCGTATTCAACGCGACTTGTAGTTCTCGTGAAATATCAATCATTCAAGACAGCCCTGAAAAAACCCTATTTAAACCTAATGCCAACGATAGGCTTAAGTATTATTTTACTCAAATTCCATTAGCAACTGAACAATACCAGTACCAATAGGTATATACTTACCAGCAAGAACACTCTCAACAACACCTCTGAAATTCTCCAACTCACCCTTAATCGAAGCCTCAACCAGATTCTTAACCGTAACCTCAAAGGCAGCCCTAGCTAACGGGCTCTCCTTCTCACCAACTACACCATGCCTACCAACCTGCCTAACCTTACCTGTCCAGGTCATTACGTCTGAAACAAGCATTAAATGCCTTAGATCCGTATCCAGACCTTGCTGATCAAGAACCTTCTTTAACTCTCTCATTATCACTGTCCTCGCTGCCTCAACACCCAACACCTCAGCAACCTCATGTATGTCATTGGATATTGTCCTCCTATAGTCAACACCATCTATCGTGAGAACGGCCTCAAGGTTAGTGCCCTCAGTCTCTATTATCCATTCACCATCTCTCTCACTGTATCTAACCAGTGACTTCTTCACATTCTTAATCCCAGCAAGTCTGGTCTGCATTACCTTATCCCTAATCCTCCTAAGCTTTATTATGTCGGCCTCCTCAAGCGTGATCCTTATTACGCTACCCTCAATCTCCACTTTAGCACCCTTACCCTTAATTCTCTCAACGACCTTCCTAACATCCTCCATACTCAAACCTCTCTGGCTAAGTTCGTTCTCATCAATCTCAATGGTTATTTGCGAATTGATGTAATCAACCTCAACACTCTTGGTGACATTTTCTATCGTTGTTAGCTGAATCTTATAGGCAACCTCCTGGGCCTTATTTGGATTATTCCTATGCTCTTCATCTAGGTATATCGTCATCATGGGTACTGACGGCTTTCTCCTGGCATCAACAAGCTCAATCATTCTTGGCAAACCAAGTGCCATTGAGAACTCCCTAAGCCCTGCGAAGTGGAATGACCTAAGAATCATCTGTGTACTTGGCTCACCAACTGACTGTGCAGTGACTATGCCGATCGCCTCGCCTGGATCGATTAACATTTTATAATACTCATTAATTAGGATCCTAATGAGATTAGCCAATTGCTCTCTAGTTATTTCCATGCTTGATAATTTATTTTTCAATTCATCAATGATCTTCGGAGGCAATACATTGGCTAATTGGGCTAATACATTGCTCACTTCCTCCTGGGAGACCAGATTCTTTGCCTCAGCCATGCCTCATCACCTACTTAAACCAGCCCTTCTAAATATTTCATCAAGGTTAAGCCTACCATGATCACTCTTACTAACATCAATACTATCCTCAGCATACTTAGTCTGTATTATGGAGCCTGAGGCGTTCCTAACGGTGCCATCATATGTAACGTAGATATCCTGCAACGCATTAATGAGCCTCCTTTGCATATAACCACTCTGTGCTGTCCTAACGGCAGTATCCACTAGGCCATCCCTACCACCAGCTGCATGGAAGAAGAACTCAAGTGGTGTTAACCCGGTCTTAAAGTTATTTCTAACGAAGCCCTTGGCTATGGGACCAAGATCACCAGGTTCAAAGTGAGCAGTCGTCCTGCCAGCGAACCCTCTCTTGAAACGTTCGCCCCTTATTGTTTGTTGCCCAAGCATTGCAACCATTTGGGTTATATTAACAATGCTACCCCTAGCGCCCGTCTTTGCCATTATGTAAGCCTCACCATCCTTATTGATGTACCTCTCGGCAACACGAGCAGCTGCCTCCCTTACACGACTTAACTCTATAGTAATATCATTCTCCAGAGTCTCATCAATTGTTAGACCCGGTTCGGCCTCAAGCCTACCCTCCTTATACTTCTGTATATAATCAAGAACCTTCCTTTCGCTTTCCTCATACAATTTCTCAAGCTCCATATAACTCTCTCTCGGCATTTCTAGTGAATCAATACCCATTGAGAACCCTCTTAGATCTAGGAATCTGAGTAATGCCCTTAGTATTGAATCAACCCACCTCCTCGCATAGTCATTACCATACCTCTTAACTACAACGTGCCAGAGCGAATCAACTTGCTCAGCGCCAATTGACTTCTTATCAAGGACTCCAGTGGCCATATAACCATTAACAATGATTATATACTCATCAGTATAGCAATTGTATGGCTCCTTACAACTCTCCTTGATCGCCGTCGGCTGAACCCAATTCAAATCCTTAGGTAGGAGCATTGAGATTACTTGCTTACCTGTCCAAAGCTCCTTCGGATGCATTATCGCTGGTTCATCAATTTCACCATCATAATTAGCCGCAGCTAATAAGTATGTAAGTAATTCCTTATTTATGAGATTATCCTTTCTAGTCAGTAGGTAACCGCCCGTTATATAGTCCTGCCTTGCACCTATTATTGGCCCACCGTACCTAGGCGTTATTATGTGGTTCTGAACAATCATTAGTGTTCTAGCCTCGGCCCTAGCCTCCTCATTCTGAGGTACGTGCAGATTCATCTCATCTCCATCAAAGTCCGCGTTATATGGCGGACAAACAGCTAAGTGAAGCCTAAAGGTCCTGCCTGGTAATACTCTAACAATGTGACCCATCATTGACATCCTATGGAGACTCGGCTGCCTATTGAATAGCACTATATCACCATTCATTAAATGTCTCTCAACGACGAATCCAGGGGCTAACTTATTGGCTAATTCACGCCTGTCTCTGAAGTATCTAAGGTCAACCCTTCTACCGTCTGGATAAATCACGTAATTAGCACCCGGCCAAACCTCAGGGCCATTAAGTACCAGTTGCCTGACCAGCTCAAGATTCCATTCAGTCACCATCATGGGCACGGTTAATGTCTTAGCAATATCGATTGGCACACCAACCTCATTAATGCTTAGGTTTGGGTCTGGGCTAATCACGGTTCTTGATGAGAAGTCAACCCTCTTACCAGATAGGCTTCCCCTGAACCTACCCTCCTTACCCTTAAGTCTCTGGGCCAGGGTCTTAAGCGGTCTTCCACTTCTATGCTTAACTGGTGGTAGGTTTGGTAATTCGTTATTGAAATAAGTAGCCACATGATATTGCAGTAGGTCCCATAATTGATCAACGACACTACTTGGCGCACCAGATTCAATTGCTGTCCTCAGCTTCTCATTAACCCTAACAATATCAACAAGCTTATGCGTGAGATCATCCTCACTCCTCTGACCAGTCTCTAATTGTATTGACGGCCTAACCTGTGGTGGAGGCACTGGTAATACGGTTAAAATGGCCCATTCAGGCCTTGCAAACTTCGGATCCCAACCCAGCAACACTAGGTCACTATCTGGAATCTTCTCAAGTCTCTCCCTAATCTTCATGGGATCAAGTTTCTCCAAGACACCATTCTCCTTCTCCTCATAGAACGTATACGGCCTCTCAAACCTAACCTTGTATTGCTTAGCGCCGCAGTGTGGGCATACGGTCCTCTCCATGGCCTTCTTCCTAATTCTCTCAATAAGTCTATCAGAAAGTAACTTCCACCTGGCCCTCAACCTCTCTAGTCTCTTGCTATACTTCTCAATCTCTTCATCCGTCAATAATATCCTACCACATTCCCTACATGTTGTCCGGAGTAGATCATGAACGTATTTTGCATATTCAACATGAATTACTGGTCTCGCTAATTCAATCCTACCAAAATGACCAGGGCATTTATCGGGCGGATTACCACAAGTTTCACATCTAGCGCCTGGCTCTACTACACCGAGCCTTCTATCCATTAATCCGCCAACCATTGGCCGACCTGCTTCATCATAGGTTTCCGATGTGGTTATCTCCATAACTGATAAAGACCTTATAATATCTGGTGAAAGTATTGAGAACTTAATGGCCTTTATCGTCTTGAGCGGTATTTCCTCTTCCCTTACAGAAACCTTCTCGGTCTGTGTCGCCATTATCCATCACCCACCTGACCAGCCATTAAATAAACCTTATCAAGCCCTTCTCTCCTCAATTAGATCACCTGCTTCAATCCTTGGGTAAATACCGAGACTCATTAACTCATGAAGCAATAACTTAAATGCATAAGGCACAACAATCCTCACAATCCTGCCCTTATCACCATGTATTGGACATACAGGCTTGCCTTTATTAGCATCGTACCAAGCAATCATGCCGCAGTCCTCACAAACATACATAACATACTTGTCACTAGACTCAACAAGTCTCTCCTTAAGTAATGCAGCGGCACCATGTGCTATTAATACATCTCTCTCCATCTCACCAAGCCTAAGGCCACCCTCCCTAGACCTACCCTCAGTTGGCTGCCTAGTCAGTATTTGCACAGGACCCCTAGCCCTGGCATGTATCTTATCAGCAACCATGTGATGAAGCTTCTGGTAATAAACAACGCCAATGAATATGTCTGCCTCAAGCTTCCTACCTGTTAACCCACTGTACATGACCTCCTTACCATCCCACCTAAAGCCAGACCTGATTAGTAAGTCCCTAAGCTCCTCCTCAGTAACGCCCTCAAAGGGAGTTGCGTCAATAGTTAATCCCCTAAGTGCAGCCACCTTACCTGCCATTGACTCCAGTAATTGACCAACTGTCATTCTACTCGGCAATGCATGCGGATTAACTATTATATCGGGTGTTATTCCATCCTCCGTGAATGGCATATCCTGCATCGGTATCATCATGCCCATCACACCCTTCTGCCCATGCCTACTGGCGAATTTATCACCAAGCTCTGGAATCCTTAACTCCCTAACCTTAACCTTAACAAGCTTATAACCTTCATTGGTCTCCGTAATCACAACACTATCAACAATACCCTTCTCACCACGCCTAACGGTTATTGATGAATCCCTCCTGGCGCTGGATACAACGGCTTCCGTATAGACACCATAGAACCTGGGTGGTGATGTCTTACCTATCAATACTTCACCGCCCGATACGAACACTTCAGGCGATACTATACCATCCTCATCCAAGTGTGCGTAAGCCTCAGGTCCCTTGTAACCCCTGACCTCAGCTGATGGTATTTCTATCCTATCCTCCTCACCACCTGGATATCTCATTTGTTCTGTCTCGTATGTCCTAAAGAATACGCTTCTGTACATTCCTCGCTCTATCGACGATCTGTTAAGAATCACAGCGTCTTCCATGTTATACCCGGTATACGTTAATAGTGCAACCACAGCGTTTTGCCCAGCGGGTCTTCCCAGGTATCCATTGAGTTCCATTCCCCTAGTTATTACTAACGGTCTCTCAGGATATATGAGCAAATGCCCTCTACTATCCATCCTGAATCTATAATTGGCAGCCGGAAATCCTAGACTTTGCTTTGCCATTGCTGCTTCATATATATTCCTTGGTGATTGATTATGCTCCGCATATGGTATTACTGATGCCACAGCGCCTATCATAACTGATGGAATGATCTCCATATGCGTGTACTTGCTCATGTCCTCCTCAGGATTAATGGCAACAAGGGCATTCTCCTCCTCATCGCCATCCAAGTACTCTATTATTCCATTGCTAATTAAATCACTCCAAGACCACTCACCCTTCCTTAGTCTCTCAATATGTTCAGGCTTTAATCTTGGCTTACCATCTTCAATAATTAGCAATGGCCTCCTAAGTCTACCGCCATCACAATTAACCCTCAACTCATCTAAGTATTCATTTTGTATTCTCGCAATATTGATTTCATGGCTTATCTGGCCTCTTCTTCTCATTTCCCTTACCGTACCTACTAATTTTTCTGGTTCTGTGTGAATACCTATTAACCTACCATTTAGGTAAACCTCTGTACCCTTAACACCCTCCTTCCTGGCCTTTAGTATTGGCACAACGCCTAAGTCATAAAGCATTTTCTCGACCTCGTTCTCATTAACACCAACAGTTATTGTAGAGAGTAATGCTAGGTTCTTTACTAAACCACAGTTTTGACCCTCTGGAGTCTCAATTGCACAAAGCCTACCCCACTGGGTTGGGTGCAGATCCCTTGCTTCAAAATGGGGTTGTGTCCTGCTTAGGTTGGATACGATCCTCCTTAAATGACTTAAGGTTGAAAGAACATTAGTCCTGTCAAGCATCTGCGAGACCCCGGTCCTACCCCCTATCCAGTTACCCGTGGCCAATGCATGCCTTATCCTCTCCGTTATTATATCAGCCCTAACCAACGTGACTAGGCTCGGTATTTTGCCCCTTGAATAATGCCTCTCCAATTGTTGCCTAATGTCCTGGAGCACTTGCTTAAACACCGCCCTAAACAATTGAGCTAGTAAATCACCAACTAACCTAACCCTCTTGTTGGCAATGTGATCCTTATCATCCGGCTGCCTACGCCCAAGATACATCTCAATGACTCCCTTAACCATCTGACCAACCAACAAGGCCTTCTTTACCCTAGCCTCCTCGGTAGCACCAAGGTGAGGCAGGAAATATCTATCAAGCACTTGCTTTGCTCTCTCAATCCTAACCTCCCTGGGTTGCCCAATGGCTACCTTACTACCTATGAAGTCAAGGGCATCATCGATAGTACTGGCTATTTGCACTGAGAATTGAAGTGATGGTAATAACTCATTCTGAATGTCAGGGTCATCACTAACGGCTAATACAATATCCTCATCGGTTTCCAAACCTAATGCTCTCATTATTATTGGGAATGGAATTCTCGTGGCTATTGCTGGGAATGTGACGTATATAATGCCATCCCTATGTCTTTCCACAGTCACGGTAGTCTTATAGCCAGCGCCAATCGATATTACCTTGGCCACATTGGTAATGCTGGCCTTATCACCCTTGTCGAAAAACGGCTTATTAGGCGCCAGATCCTCCTGAGAAACAATAACCCTCTCACTACCATTGATAATGAAGTAGCCACCTGGGTCGTCCGGGTCCTCAAGCTTACTGATTAATTCCTGCCGCTTAAGTCCATATAGGTTACAGAACTTTGATTTGATCATTATTGGTAAATCACCTATATACACCTTCTGTCTATCAACCTCCTCATCATTAACATAAAGTACCATTGTTAAGTAAAGTGGCGCCGCGTAGGTTAGGTTCCTGAGTCTAGCCTCCATCGGGTAGAGAATGTGCTCACTGGCGTCAGCCTCCCTAACCCTTGGCTTACCAACCTCAATCCTCTCAAGCTTTATGTAAAGGCCCTTAACCTCTGTCTCAATTAAACTATTTTCATTAACTACCTCTTGCAGTTTCTTCTCAACAAAATCATTAAATGAGTCAATCTGATGCCTAACTAGTCCTCCCTCACTAATGAATGCATCAACTAATGCCCACCTATCATCAGATGATGGAAAAACTGCATAAGCCCTTTTAGATCTCAGTATTGGTATTGGTACGGAATCCAGCATGTTATCATGCCCAATATTAGGATTATCTATGGACATTATTAATCACCCCATGCTTAAATCAATATTTAAACTCTTTCCGCTATATTTTCCCATAGGTTGAAGAACCATGGTTTCTTAATCTCTCTTGCAAAAGGGCCTTTAAATTGCTTTGTATATTAACCTGGAACTACGAATCTATACGTGACAAATTCACCAGCCGTATCTGACTTCCTAATTATCCTAATGACATTACCAGGCTTAGCACCTATAGCCCTGGCCAGTGGATCGCTTGCCCTAATCCATGGTAACTGAAAAACCTTAGCATTCAATTGCTTGAGTATCTCCTTAACCTCCTCCTTAGGCACGATTTCAGCCTTGGGCATGTACTCATGCTCAAGAATTCTTTTAAAACGCTCCTCTGTCTTCCTCCTCCTGCCTCCAGCACTCACGGTATTACGTAAATCATAAGCCTATATAAGCCTTACATCAATCAACTGACAAGTCGAGAGGCAAGTCTCGCCCCTTCCGGGGATGGGAGGAGGTCAGAACACTAAAATATTTAACTATAGATCTAACATGCACTACAATGAGTAATCCATATAATGAGGTAATTAAGGATGTTCAGAGACTACTTGAATTTTTAGGTACAGAGATTAACATTGACTTGGCTAAGTACGTAAATGAGGTTATGAGGGCACCGTCTCAATATGGTTACTTAACAATTCCAATGCATAATGTAGTAAGGGAATATGGTAATCTCGAAGAGATAATAAATAGTAAGATAATTCCTAAGCTTAGGCTAATTAATAAGGCTGTATTGATTAATGGTTATTTAAATATTGATATTAATATAAGGGATTATGCGAATATAGTATTATCAACAATCAATAGTCTCAGTGATAAATATGGCATAAGTGAGAAATGCCCAAGCAGTAGCTACATTATAGAGCATACTAGCGCTAATCCCGCTAAACCCATGCATATTGGTCATGGTAGGAATGCCGTACTTGGTGATTCACTGGCAAGGCTTCTTCGCTTTTGCGGCGCCTCTGTTAGGGTTCATTTCTATGTTAATGATTGTGGAGATCAAATGCCGTATGTTGGCATTGGTTATTACGTGGCTAAAGACCTTGTGCTTAATAGAGTTAATAATGGTTGGAAGCCTGATGATGTCATGGGCATTATCTACTCAGTAACCTACGCAGTAAGCGAGATTAAGAGATTGAGTAAGCAGATTGAGCAATTTAAGAGTGAGGGTAAGTATGAGGATGCGAATAAGCTGATTAGTGAAAGGGATGAGTGGATTTCCGTAATTAATAACTTCATGGAGAGGGATAAGGAGCTTACCGAGACCTTACTCAAGGGGTTGGGTAAGTTCGAGGACCTTCCATTAATGGTTAAGCAATGGTCTAGGGCTTATGAGGAGGGTGATGAGTTTGTTAGAAAGGTCATTAGGGAAGCCGTGGATATAGTACTCAAGGGATTCAGAATTACACTGGACAGATTAGGCATTAGCTTTGATTCATGGGATTTTGAAAGCGAGGTTGCTGTGGATAATGGCGGTACATCTAGGGTAATCAATGAATTGCTTAGAAAGGTCCCTCAATATGTTGAGAGAGATGATGGCGCCGTGGTATTCAGAGCCGATAAGTATGCCCAGGATCTAGGGCTATGGAATGAACTTAAACTTCCCAAGTACATACCAAAGGCTACATTACTTAGGAGCGATGGAACAAGTCTATACCTAACGAGAGACATAGCATACGCTCTATGGTTCTGGGATAATTTTAAGTTCGATAGGTTAATAAGGGTTATTGGTTCTGAGCAGGCTCATCCGCAAGCTCAACTTAAGTTGGCGCTACATGCTATGGGATATCACGATTTAGCTAGGAAACTAATTCACTACTCCTATGAAATGGTTAATTTAGCAGGAATGAAGATGAGTGGTAGAAAGGGAGTCTATATTTCACTTGATGAGCTACTTAATGAGGCTAAGGATAGGATAATGGAAATTGTGAAGAACAGGTTCTCACCTGATGAGGCCAATAGGGTAGCTGAGGCCGTAGCTACTGGTGCAATTAGGTACTCATTCCTTTCCGTAAGTCCAAATAAACCATTAACATTCTCATGGGATAAGGTACTAAACCTAAAGCAGAATAGTGGACCATTCGTTCAGTATACCTATGTTAGGACAAATGGGATCCTTGAGAAGGCTGGCGAAATTCCTAAACTTACGCAAATACCCAATAATATCGCTGGTGAGGAGAGGGAATTGATACTATTGCTTGGTGAATATCCTGAGGTCATTGCCAGGGCTGCCCAGGAACTGAGGCTTGAGAACATAATTGAGTATGTGAATAAATTATCCTTAGTATTTAATAGCTATTATGAGAAGTACCCCGTGCTAAATGCAGAGGCAGGCATTAGGGAGTTTAGGATAAACCTTGTGAATGCCATGAGAACAGTACTTGGTAATGCCATGGGCATACTTGGAATACCCAGGTTAAGGAGGATGTAAAGACTACGTTACTTCGATATGTAAACTCTCACGACAGCCCTATGCCAAAGTTTCGAATTAACGCCAAGTCTCTTACCAGTAATTGCATCAACACCCGTGACGGCCTTCTCAGCAATCTCACTATGGATCGCCTTAGCTAAATCCAGTACAGTAGCATCCCTGGGTAGTAATAATACGTCAGGTAGCACATTGCCCTCAGTATCTGTGAACTTTCTCTCATCAGCCACTGGATAAACCGCGATCATGCCGAGTACGTCGAACACGGCGGTATTTAACGCCTTTATAACACCAGTACCACCCCACCTATGCATGAAATCCCTAATCCTCTCTAGGGCATCCCTTTGAGCCTTTGTTAAGTTGCTCACCATAACTTCAAAATCGTCATCACCAGGTATGTACTTAATTAAATTCGCCTTTGCAGCCCTCCTCAGAGCCAGCTCATAATCAGCACTTACTGGAATTACCCTATATTTATTACCTACATCCTTAACAACCCTCTTATAATTATCCTCAGCCTCAGGAATATCCATCTTATTCGCCGCTATGACCATGGGTTTACTCAACTCCCTAAGCATTGTCACGAAGCCCTTAATATCATCATCACTCCACTTACTGAGAGGCTTCGTATCGAGACCCAACTTAGTAAGCGCATCACCTATTTGAGGCTGTGTTATACCTAGTCCACTAAATCTATCGTATAAGACCTCCAACAATGGCTTCTTTGCGTAATCCACAAGCCTAACCAACTTATCCCAATCCTTACTGAGCATCTGGACCATCCACATGGTAACCTCATTACTAAGGAACTCGATATCATCCAGTGGATCGTGAGTACCTGGCTTAACTAACCTACCCTCTTCATCCGTTGCGCCTGCCATGTCAACCACATGAATAAGCACAGGAGCTCTCCTCAAATGGTCAAGGAATTGATTACCTAAGCCCCTACCCTGCCAAGCTCCAGGGACTAGGCCAGCAACGTCTATTAATTCCACTGGTATGAACCTATTACCATCAATGCATATTGAATTCCTGGGATTATCCTTAACACCCAAGTCCCTGCACACGCAGGGTATCCTAACATACCCAATACCCACATTAGGCTCGATGGTAGTGAATGGGTATGGCGCAATCTTAACGTCGATCATCGTTGCCGCAGCAAAGAAAGTGGACTTACCAACATTAGGTTTACCAACAATACCAATCTGAACATGGCTCTGTAAAGGCACGAGGAATAAGGAAATATACCAATTAATAAATTTAATATTGTATTATATTTTAACCCAACGAATCATTTCTGCTGTTGTTGCTGTTGAGGCTGCTGCTTAGGCAGTAGGTATATCTTGTTACCGATTATTGAGTTATTCGGTATCAGGACTTTAGTACCGTCACTCTTAATAACCTCAGTGAATAAAATCGCAACGTCATTAACAATACCATCTTCACCAAGTAAATTTACATGATCATGTATTCTAAACGGCCTAGCCAATAACAGGAATAGGCCAGCCACGGCCTGCCCAAGGACTTGTTGAACAGCAAAGCCTATCACAATACCGAGGAAGCCACCAACAGCCACACCAGCAACTCCTCCACCAATGGCTCCAGCAATCGCCGCAACCAACGCACCAATACCTATTAGCAGGAATACATTCCTCATGGCCCTAGCAGTTGGGTGATCATACCTAAACCTCATAGACCAGTAAATAACATCGGCGAAGGCAGACACGATTAAGTAGCCAAAGGCCAAAGCGAGTAGTACATTCACATAACCTTCATATGGCTTAATATTTACGTGGAACATTGGTAGTAAGGATACTATTATCCAGTGAACTATTGCAGCCACAACAACGTATACGATTATGTATATCACGAGCTTAACTATGGCATTAGCATAGTATCTAGCGATCTCCTTCCTACTCATTTCAGGTGTAGTAGTTGCCACGTTTTATTTGCTAAATATCAAGTATTAATAAACATTACCTCCATGCATTATGAATATAGACCTCTGTATACAATGCATAAATTACAATAATAGAAAGAACTAGGCATTCTCCCAGGCCTCAACGAATGCTCTAGCCATTTTAACAGGGTCCTTAGCAGCAAGTATTCCCGAAATAACTGCTGCTCCCCAGGCACCCGTTGCCTTAATAGCAGGTATACTCTCGAGTGTTATACCGCCTATTGCATATACGGGAATACTGACTGATTGCACGATATTCCTTAAGCCAACAAGCCCAGTAACCCTGTAATCCGGCCTAGTTGGGCTTGGAAATACCGAACCTGCGCCTATGTAGTTAGCACCAGCATTCTCGCCCTGTATGGCCTCATCAACAGTACTGGCACTAGCACCGATTACTAGGCCACTAAACCTTCTCCTAATCTCATCCACAGGCGCATCATCAAGCCCCACATGAACTCCATCAGCATCACTGAGTATTGCTATGTCAATCCTATCATCAACTATGAACACTGCGCCGTACTCATTACAAAGTCTCCTAATAGCCCTAGCCTCCTCAAGCAGTATCCTAATACTCCCCTCCTTACGCCTATATTGAATAATTCTGACTCCGCCTTCGAGGAATGCCCTAGCAGCATCTACATGACTCTTTACAGTATAACTAGTATCCGTTATACCATAAATTCCACGAGGAAGTCGCATACGTGATATTACCCATGTAGGCCTTAATAAAGCTAGTAACTGTAATGCGTAGATAATTACCAGGTGACATACGTTATTGTTAAGGAACTACTTGCCTCATTAAGCCTCCTGAAGTCCTCCTCACTCAACCTCCAATCAACAGCACCAGCATTCTCAACAACCTGTGCGGCATTCTTAGCCCCTGGTATTGGCACTACGTTACCATGCATTACAAGCCAATTAAGCGCTATTTGGGCGGGTGTTTTACCGTACTTTATCGATAACTCCCTAACCACTGGTATTAATTTCGTGCTTATTTCCCTAAGATTATCCAGGTAAAACACAGGTTCATTCTCCCTCAGGTCACCTCTAGGCCTATTCTCCGGGCTGTACTTACCCGTGACTGCACCCTTTGCCAGTGGACTCCATGCAATGAATGTAATACCTTCACGTTGTAGGTAGGGCAGAAGTTCCTTCTCGGCATCTCTCTCGATTAGGTTATACCTGTTCTGGGAGCTAACTATATCGTTCTTTTTAAGACATGAGCGGGCAGCCTCAAGTAACTGAAGCGGATAGTTACTAACGCCAATATACCTAATTACACCATCCTCGACCAACCTCTCCATCGCCTTCATAGTCTCGCAAATCGGGACATTATGCCAGCAGGCAGGCCAATGGAGCTGAAGGAGGTCAATAACGTTAACACTAAGTCTCTCCCTACTTCGTCTTGCTGCCTTGAGCACATCGTCATACCTATGCCAATCACCCGGTATCTTGGTGGCAATAACAACGTGATCCCTAATCCCCAATTCCCTAATTGCCCTGCCCACGAATTCCTCACTACGTCCACGCCCATAGACGGCCGCAGTATCTATGAAGTTTATACCAAGCTCAACTGCCTTGGCAATTACCTCCTTGGCAATGCCGTATTCGTAGGGCCCCCATGCATCGCCACCAAATTGCCACGCACCGAGACCTATCCTCGATATTTTTATTCCAGATTTTCCAAGGTTTATGTACTCCATCAAGGATTACGTTAATTACTTCGCATTTAAGTATTATTATGAAGCTCATTAATTATTGAACTAGTCCATAGCAGGGATAATGCTTTAGTAAAACTGCCCTTATAAATCACAGGAGAGGTCATGGATGAGGATAGTTATATTGTCGTCCTTGTTACGGTACCTAACAGGGATGTTGGCGTTGAAATTGCTAGGTCGCTCATCAATAATAAGTTAGCTGCATGCGTAAATGTCATTGATGGACTAAGGAGTATTTATTATTGGGAGGGGAGGGTTGAGGAGAATAATGAGACATTGCTCATTATTAAGTCGAGGAGAGACAGGCTTAATGACTTAGTGAGATACATTAGGGAGAGGCATCCGTATAAGGTTCCCGAGATTATTGCATTGCCAATAATTGGTGGTCTTGATGATTACCTGAGGTGGATTGGTGAGACGTTAAATCGAGACTGAATTTTCACTTAAGGTAAATGCTTTTAATGCTCTT
The DNA here is from genome assembly GCF_000190315.1 of Vulcanisaeta moutnovskia 768-28. Classification (NCBI taxonomy): domain Archaea; kingdom Thermoproteati; phylum Thermoproteota; class Thermoprotei; order Thermoproteales; family Thermoproteaceae; genus Vulcanisaeta; species Vulcanisaeta moutnovskia. The sequence goes on along the minus strand of NC_015151.1, from coordinate 2,009,384 downwards.
AATGCAGTATTACGTATGCCAAGGGCATTACTGGTAATTTTGGATGGTTGTGCCGATCGCCCGGTTAAGGAACTTGGTGGAAAGACCCCATTGGAATTTGCTGTTAAACCTACGATTGATAGATTAACCGCTGAGGGCTCCTGCGGTCTCATGGACGTTATATCGCCAGGGATTAGACCCGGCAGTGATACGGCTCATCTGGCTATTTTTGGCTATGATCCGTATAAGTACTATCCCGGCAGGGGTCCATTTGAAGCATTAGGCGCTGGGTTAATGCTTAGTCCAAGTGATGTTGCGTTTAGGGCGAACGTGGCTACGGTTAATAACGACTTAATCGTTGTTGATAGGAGGGGTGGTAGGTATATAGATCCCAGTGAGGTTAAGGAGATAGAGAACGTAATTAATAATGAAGTATTACCAGCGTTAAAGAGTAAATATGGCATTGACGCGGTCTATAAACAAACCGTGGAGCATAGGGGTGTTCTAGTTCTAAAAGGTGGCGTTTCACCGCATGTTAGTGACACTGATCCGCACGTTATTGGCGCCAAGGTCTCTGAGGCTAAGGCATTAAGTAGTGATGCTAAGATCACTGCTGACTATATCAATGAATTCACCAGGCTTGTTTATGAAAAGTTAAGTAGTGCTGAGTTTAATGAGAAGAGGAGGAGGGATGGTAAGGGCCCAATAAACATGGTCCTCCTCAGGGGTGCGGGTTCCCTGAAGAACTTTGAGCCATTAAGCTCGAGGTATAGGATTAAGCCTGCCATTATTGCTGGTGTTGCGTTGATTAGGGGTATTGGTGTAGCACTGGGTATGGAACCGATACATGTCGATAATTACATAGGCTCTAAGGATGATGATTTCACAACCGCATTCCAAGCTGCTGCAAGAGCCTTAAAGGATCATGACTTTGTATTTCTACATGTTAAGCCAACCGACTCCATGTCACATGATGGTGACGCTGAGGGTAAAGCCATGATTATAGAGAGGGTTGATACTGGATTAAGGAGGTTTCTCGAGGAGGCACCCAGCGATACTTACATATTCATAACCTGTGACCATGCAACACCAATAGTGGTTAAGGAACATACGGGTGATCCTGTCCCATTTATGGCGTGGGGCCCGGATGTTATGAGAGACGATGTGACCAGATTTAGTGAGAGAGACTGCATCAAAGGCTTTTGGACCAGGATTAGGGGTATCGACGTTATGAATATTATAGCGAATTATCTAGGCACTCTCGAGAAGTTCGGAGAATAGGCCTAATTTTTACCCTCATTACCCTATATATTATCAAGCGGCCTTGCCATTATGTACGCATCCTCACCATCGTGATAATAACCCTTTATTAGGTCGACTATTTTATAGTTCAATTTCTTATAAAGGTTAATGGCTGGCGTATTGGAGACTCTAACTTCAAGATAGACCTCCTCAGCGCCGTAGAAATGCTTCATAGCTCTCATGCCCCTAATCATCATGTTATATGCAATACCCACCCTTCTGGCTTCGGGTAATACGCCAATAGATATTACATGACCCTTCCTTGTTGGCTTACCCCTCCATATATAGCTCCAGCCAAACTCAACCCTATTCATCATATAACCCACTACCTCGCCATCAAGCTCAGCAACGATGAAAGCCTTGGGAAAGCTCCTGTAATGCTCAACAAAGAAGAATTCAGGGTAATTCTCAGGTAGTACCCTCCTATTTATCGTAACTACCGTATTTAAGTCAGTTATTTCAAATTCCCTAAGCACAAATACCCTACCATCCCTACCCCTTATCTGCTCACGACCACTCAACTTAGTGGTAATATCTTGAACGCCCTCGCCCATTAAAAAACCCGATTCATGAGACTTAATACATTTTTCCTCATAAGGCAAAATCATTTATCAAGTAGGTACGCTGGGATTATTACTAGGATTATGATGCCCAGCATGTATAAAGCCGCGGTAAATGTTCTATATGAAAGGCTTAACAGGCCTAATTGGGGTATTACGAATACGACAACACCAACAATATTATTATAGGGCACTGAATAAGGATCAGGCCCTAAATTCGCATCACCCTTAAAGGTATACGTACATCCCTGGGCATTGTTGATGGCTATCACCCTATGTACAATATAGTCATTAAATACTGGCGAATAATATATGGCAACATGACCTAGAAGGAGATTACATGATAGACTCGGTGGTGTTATTATGACTAGGTCACCAACTTCAAGTGTTGGTTCCATCGAGTATGAACTAACGACTGCCCACGGTATTACAAATAATGATGCAATCATTAATAGGGTTAATACATACTCAATGCCCATTGAGCCCAATGGTATTGCTGTAATACTTATTTTTTACTCGCCTTAATTGAAGAAAGGTTTTTATAGAAGTGCTTTACGGACTCGCCGATGAGTAGCGGTACACAGCAAAAGGGAGGAGTACCAGTGATGGTTCTTAAGGAGGGTTCACAAAGAACAACAGGCGCAGACGCCAGGAGGAGCAACATAATGGCTGCTAAGGTAATTTCCGAAATACTATCAACAAGCCTAGGACCTAGGGGAATGGATAAAATGCTCATTGACGCCTTTGGCGACGTAACAATAACTGGTGATGGAGCTGCCATTTTAAAGGAGATGGAGGTTCAACACCCAGCTGCGAAGTTATTAATAGAGGTTGCTAAGGCTCAGGATGCAGAGGTTGGTGATGGAACAACAACTGCCGTAGTACTAGCCGGTAGATTACTAGAACTCGCGGAAGAATTACTTGATGAGAATATTCACCCAACAATAATCATTGATGGTTATAAAAAGGCCATGGACTACGCAATACAGATTGCCAACGAAATCGCCCAGCCAATAAATATTGAAGACAAGAATCAATTGGCCCTAGTCGCAATGAATTCACTAAGTAGCAAGATTGTTTCTGAGGCTAAGGACTACCTTGCGAAGATTGCCGTTGAGGCATCAGCCATAGCTGTTGAGAAGGTTAGTGATAAGTACAACCTTGACCTGGACTGGATTAAGCTTGAGAAGAAAAAAGGTCAGTCACTCTTTGAGACCCAGTTAATACAGGGTATTGTGCTTGATAAGGAGGTTGTTCATCCAGGAATGCCAAAGAGGGTTGTTAATGCCAAGATCGCTGTTCTAGATGCACCACTTGAGATCGAGAAGCCTGAGTGGACCACGAAGATCTCCGTCTCATCACCACAACAGATAAAGGGATTCCTCGAGGAGGAATCCAACATTCTGAAGTCTTATGTTGATAAGCTTGCCGAGATTGGTGCTAATGTCGTCATTACGCAAAAGGGTATTGACGAAATAGCTCAACACTATTTAGCAAAGAGAGGTATTATGGCCATTAGGAGGGTTAAGAGGAGTGACATTGAGAAGCTCGCCAAGGCCACTGGGGCTAAGATAGTCACAAGCATTAAGGACATAAGACCTGAGGACTTAGGTACGGCTGGACTTGTTGAAGAGAGGAAGGTTGGTGAGGAGAAGATGGTGTTTGTTGAGCAGTGTCCAAATCCAAGGGCAGTAACAATACTTCTGAGGGGTGCTGCTGATAGGATTCTTGATGAGGCCGAGAGATCAATGCAGGATGCATTACATGTAATTAGGGATCTTTACAGGGAGCCTAAGATTGTACCTGGTGGTGGAGCCTTTGAGATGGAGATCGCCAAGAGGCTTAGGGAGTGGGGTAGGAAGTTACCTGGTAAGGAGCAGTTGGCTGTGCTTAAGTTTGCTGAGGCCCTTGAGCATATACCAACAATACTAGCGTTAACAGCTGGTTTAGACCCTGTCGATGCTATTGCTGAGTTAAGGAGGAGGCATGATGCTGGTGAATTTGATGCAGGTGTTGATGTATTAAGTGGTAAGATCGAGAATATGGCCAAGATCAATGTTGTTGATCCATTACTAGTTAAGTCTCATGTAATAAGGAGCGCAGCTGAGGCTGCAATAATGATACTCAGGATAGATGATATAGTTGCCGCAGCTCAAACAAGGACAGGCGGTCCCAGCAAATCAAAGACTGAGGGCGGTGAGGAAGGCGAGTCGAAATCATCTGATTAGTAAAAATAATTATTCATAAAGTTAGATTTTTAAACGATTTTATTTCCGTATTCTCCAATGTCGTCATCAAATCAGACATCAGATTCAATCCTTAAGGAGGATGCATTGATCAGTGTTTTAAATATAATTAATGACTTAGCCAAGGGTAAGTTAACATACCCACCTAGAATAACTAAGTATGAACTTGCTAGGATAGTGGCGGCTAGGGCAAAGCAATTGGCAATGGGCGCTCAACCGCTCATTAATCCACAGGAAATAGGCACATACGACCCAGTAGACATTGCTCTTGAGGAAATCCGTAGAGGCTTAATCCCATTTATTGTTGTTAGAACATTGCCAAATGGTAGACATATAAGAATTAAACTAAAGGATTTGTTAGATTTAAGTAGAAAGTTTGATGTAAAATTATAAGAGAATTATATCTTAACTAACTCTAGTTTTCCATTATCTATCCTAATTTCCACGGCATCACCAACATCCAACTTAGGACCTAGTGCTTCTGCCTCGTCCTCATTAAGCCAAATAAGAAGTCTAGGTATTGGGACCTTACCACTCATTAATGGACCAACCATGGGCATAGACCTAAGTAGTTGCTGGACGAGGGGCATCACATCCCTCATCATTTGAGAACTCTCATCAGCACCAGTAATTACCGGACCTGGCGTTTCCCTCTCTTCAACTATTTGTATGGCTATCATTCTTCCGCCTGTTGGGTCATTAACCAACGTCTTACTAACAACATAACCCTTTATTGTTATCATCCGTAGTACTTCGCATCATACATTTAAAAAACTTATTATGCTTCGTAATTGATTGTATTAAATGAATTGAGGATGATGTGCTTTCGTTCATGCAAGAAAAATCGAAAGATTTAAAAATTATAATAAATAGAAAGAAATGTGGACGGTGATATTCAAAGAATCATAAATGAGATTCGTTCATCAGCTGAGGAGATCATTTCGGAAAGTCCTGATCAGATAAGGGCTGTTTATATAATGGATAAGGAGGGCACGGTAATAGCCTATGCCACCAATACAATATTTATTGGTGCAAGTAATACGTTTTTTGCAGCGCCAAGATTCATATCATCATTAAGAGGATTAGTGTCAACATTACCCATTAGTAGTATTAACTATGTATTAATGCAAGGTGCCGATGGCATTATTCAATTAATGGATATTAAGGAGATGGGTTATGTAATGGTAATTAGTGGCACTGATGCATCAATAGGACTAACCAGGATAATCCTTGAGAAGTATACTGATAAGCTATACGACCTACTAAGCAAGTTACTTAACATTAGTGAGAAGGAAATAATTGAAGTTATTAACGTTGAGATAACTCCCAAGGACATTGAAGACGTTATAAACTTCATAAGAAGTAAGGTGGCATTATAGGGTGATTGAAATGCCGATAAAGACCGTAAAGATCGTAATAGCCGGACCCTACGGCGCTGGTAAGACAACCTTCGTTAAAACACTAAGTGAGGTATTACCTATTGAAACCGATGTGCCTATAATGAAGAGCTCCATTGATGGTAAAAAGAGTACCACTGTTGCCTTTGATTATGGTAGGATGAAGGTTAGGGAGGACCTTGTTGTGCATTTATTCGGTGTTCCTGGACAGGAAAGATTCAGCTTTATGTGGAAGATAATTGCCAGGGGTATGCATGGCTATTTATTTATAGTTGATAGTTCGAGCGAGGAGAAGGTTAAGGAGTCGCTGGGTATGTATAGTTTCTTCAGGGAGAACTTTCCATCAACACCTCACGTGATTGCCGCAAACAAGCAAGATGCGCCAACAGCAGTTGATATATTTACTGTTAAGAGTATATTGAAGGTTCCCTATGAAGTTAAGGTAATGCCATTAATAGCCACTAATAGAAGGAGCGCCTTATTTGTTCTCGTTACACTTCTCGAGGAAATTAGAAGTTATCTCCTGGAGATATCTAAGTATAGATAAATTAATTGATTTTGTATTATTAATATTTTGAAGTCAGTTATTAATTGTATCTTATTATGCCCTCTCTAGAACTATCTCAATGGCAGCCACTGACCTCTCCTTGCCTCCCTGGCCAGTTACCCTATCAGTTAGTAGCTTTATGTCGCTTATCCTTACTTGGTTTGGTAGGAACTTGTCCCTTATCATTACTGCCGTTGAGACTGCCCTGGCTATTGCACCGCCTCTAGCCTTTAGTATTACCTTCTTGGCTCCTGCGTTGAAGCTCATTACTGTGGCTATTACGTAGCTTGTAGTTGGTTTTTTACCAACCAGTATTGTAGTTTCCTGAGTGCTCATGCCTCTTCGCCACTTCGGTTTCCTCCCCAACCCTTTAAAAACTTAATCCTAGATCACTTAATCAAAAGCCTTATGGAGTATCCACCATTTAATTTATTAAGTAATTCAGCACCATTAATCACATAACCAAGCACATTAACCTGCTCCCCTAAATCAATATTATTCAGTGCAATTACTAGACTTCTTTTCTTAACCCAATAACCAACTTCGTAAGGCTTTAAACTCGTTCTCTTACCCTCACTAACTAGACCAAGGTCCAGCGGAATTATTATGACCTGGCTATACTTTATGGCATTTGCCCTTGCTGGTAATGATTTCCCTAACCTTGCATATGTTAACGGCGAAATGGCTGGTTCTAGTTTTATGATTATGTTTCCAAGATCCCTAACCTCAAGAATTAATTCATTCTCCATAGAACTATACACCTTATAATCTCGTCACAAGAGGCGCAATCTCCTTATAAACCTTATTGCTAATAAACTTATGTGAGTTGCCAAAAGTGTGAGGTTGGCGAAGTAAAGGATGAAGATGATATTGTAAGGGAGAGCCGTAAATTTATATCATGCATATTAAACGGACTTAATCTTAAGCCCTTAGTAATAGACAATGGAATCAAGTATCAGGCAATGTATTACGTAGAGACAACAGGTGAGCATATCAAGGATGTTTTAAATCAAGTATTAAACTGCATAAATGAATCAGCTAGTTCATTACCTGACAAAATGAGGGATTACTTAAAGCCTAGGGTTAAGTCGTTTGATGATACGTACGTAATAATGTTTAATAATGAGTTCATTACGATTAAGGCGATCTGGTGATTCGGCATGATTGACGAGAGCAAGTATAAGCTTAACTACGTGTATGCGGAGGACTTTGGCACTGGGTACTTCAAGTACGGTCCAATAACCCTCAGGGACAAGCCATACATGATTCAAAGCCGTGGGTTATTCCTTAGGGATTTACCCGAGAGCATTAAATTGCTGGTTCCTAAGGAGGTTCTTGAGAGAGGTGTTGTTGTTGGTGATGATATACCCAAGTACCTAAGTTCGATTAGGGATGCCATTAGGAACTTGCGCTACCCGCTTAAGGATGGCATCATTAGGAAGGAGGATGAGGACTCCTGGAAGATAATTAAGGAACTCGCTAGATATGGATTCTCACAATTTTACTCAGACTTCGTTAGAAGAGCTGACTTCAAGGGATTCTTCTTAGTTGTTGCCTTATCAGCACTAGCCCCTGACTATATGAGAGATAGAATGATAGAGATCCATAGGGAAATTGATGAGGAATTCGGCGGCAAGCTACTTCAAGCTGTTACGATAATAGACCAACCATTTGCCGTCGCGATTGCCGAGAAGGCCGTGACATGCACAGTAATTGAGGCTGGTCACGGCAATATACAACTTGTACCTATTAGTTACGGTCCCATTAGAGAGGGCATCGTCGCACTCAATAGAGGTGGCGCTGAGGCCAATGCAGTCACTAGGGAGGTGCTTAAGGACTCAGGCTATGGTGATTTGGCAAAGGATGAGTATGTAGTTGAGATGGTGAAGAGAGCCGTGGGCTTAATACCTAAGAACCTTGATGATGCTGTTAAGAAGGCTAGGGATGACCCTGATAGATTTGCTATTAAGGTTAGGATAAATCCGTTAATTGAGATTGAGTTGAGGGATACTGCATGGATGAGATTTCTAATAGGTGAAGTTGTCTTTAATCCAAGACATGATATCTTTACGAGTTATATGCAGCAGGGTAGGCTTGTTATTGAGGATACCACGGTAGGAGATATGGTGTTTTATGGCGAGATGGATATTGCTGAGGCATTAATAACGAGCATCAGGAAGGTTCCTGTGGAGATACAGGATAAGATAATGAGTACGATAATACTCAGCGGTGGTGCGTTTAATTGGTCAGTACCACCTGGTTTGGAGGATGTCGCTGTTAATAGTGTGGATAAGACCAGGTTAATGGTTTCTGAGAAATTACCTGATCTAGCTAATAAGCTGAGCATTAGCATTGTTAAGGATCCACAGTTTAGTGTTTGGAAGGGGGCAATAATTTATGGCTATGCATTGCCTAATAATGTGAAGTGGAATGAGAGGACTAAGGAGGGTTGGTATTACCTTCATCAATAAGCACGTTTAAATGAGTTTATTGATTCAATTAGGTTAAAAAGTAAGTTGTTAAGTAATAATTATGTAGGTATAATGAGCATTGAACTTGCGAAGAAGCTACTTGAGGAATGGTTATTACAGAGAGGATTTAAGATACTGAACAAATTAAGTGATAGGGAATTAATCCTTACGGAGGGTAATAACACGGTTTACCTTAGGATCTCAATTGAGGAATTTCCCACGGACTCCTACATAGTTGATGAACTCAGTAATGTTATGAGGAATAGATTTAATTACAATAAGGCATACATAGCCTTCCCACAGAGCGCCAGGGATTTAATCAATGGTAAGTTATTTAGGAGCAATAGGGTTGGTGTTTACATATATGACCTATCATCGACAGATCCCGAAAAGGCCGTGGAGGAGTTAATACCAAGTATACCGATACAATTACAACAGGAGGTTAATGAGGACATTAAAGGTAGAATAGATGAATTAGAGAGGGTTATTAATGACGTGAAAAACGCATTGTCAAGCATCAATATTCAACCATTAACTAAGGATATCAATGAACTTAGGGATAGGGTAATGAGAATTGAACATACATTGAATGAATTAATCGAGAGAGTTAGTAGGCTTGAGAATTTGGGATTACAAAGCATGAGAAATTCAATAATTAATACACAGGGGAGTTCATCGGTTAGTAATGAATTACCTGACTTTCTCAGTAATAATCCCTGGGTTGATGTATTAAGGAAGAAGGGTGGTGGAAGTGGGTGAACTTGATGAATTAATCATTAAGTTCCTTAGGGATAGGCTTGGTCAAGATGCTGAATTAGCCATTAGGCTTTACATGGCTTATAAGGAGGGTGGTAGGAGGGGTGTCATTAAGGCAATTAATGAGGAGTTGAGTAAGGTTGGTATTGAGGTGAATGAGAATGAGGATTAGAATCAATGAATTAATTATTAGGGATTTTAGGGGATTTATGGGTGAGAATAGGATTTCCTTTAATGACGGTATTAATATTATTCATGGGCCCGTGGGTTCTGGAAAAACAAGTATTGTTCAATCTATTGAGTACGCACTCTACGGTACGCAGTTAGAGGTTAAGGAGAGGGTTTCGAAGCTGACTGATTTAATCAACGAGGAAGCCAACTCATTACTTGTTAAGTTAGTACTTACTAATGGTATTGAGGTAATAAGGGAACTTAAGAAATCAGGCGAAAATGTGAGAGAAAGTTCCAGCGCGATCATTAATGGAATTAGGTATAAGGATGATGAAGTTACTTCTAAAATTATCGAGACTCTTGGTGTGGATGATGATGATTTCGAGAGATTCGTATTGGTTACCCACAGGACACTTGAGGCATTGGTTTACGGTAGCGTTACAAAAAGAAGCTTATTCATTGATAAATTATTTGGCCTTGAGATACTGGACAATTTAAATAGGTCATTACCAATGTCGCAAATTGAGGACTTAATTAATAAACTTAGGCAGAGACTGGCTAGTGTTAAGGAACTTCCAGAAATAATTGTTAAGTATGGTTCGATTGAGAGAGCGCAAGGAAAGGTTAATGAGCTTAGGGAGGAGATCGAGAAGCTAAGGAAAGAGGAAGAGGAACTTAGTAATGCTTACAATAATCTATTGAGAAAGAGGGAGGAGCTACTAAAGGGTTTTAGGGGTATTGAGGACATCTACAGTAATTATATTGCCACTAGAATCAGAAGAGAGAACCTTGAGCAGGAGCTTGAGAAGGCCGGTATTAAGGAGGTTAATGAGACGAGCATTAGACTTAGGCTTGAGAGACTTAGGGATTTATTAATTGAGAAGCTTGAGGAATTTGCACTTGTTAAGGAGGCCGATGATGTTAGTAAGCTCGTAATAACTAATGATAACTTATCCGAGGTAACTGAGAAGGTATACAATGCCTTTGAAGGACTCGCGAGGCTTAAGGATAAGTTTATCGAGGATAAGGAATACCTTAGCAACATTCGTAACGACCTAGAGCTTCAGTCCGAATCCCTGAAAGCATCTCTCAAGGAATTAGAGAGCAGGATCTCGCAGGAGGAACCTAGGGTTAGGGAATACAAAGCACTAGTTAATAAATATGGAGAGCCGGTTAAGATTAGGAGGGATGTTGAGGAGTTTAGGAGAAGGCTTGAGAGACTTAGTGTTGAGGAAGGCTTTAGGTCGTCGTTGTTAAATGTCCTTCAATACATATTAAGTAATCACGAAGAGAGGTGTCCAGTCTGTAATAAGTCGTTAAGTGAGGAGGATTATGAGAACATTAAGAGGAGGATTGAGGAGTTATCCAGAAGTCGTAATGATGAAATTGAGGATATGAAGAATAAACTGAACGAACTAGAGAGAGTACTAACTAATATGGAGACTTTATTACCCATTGTTAATGATTATGAGGCTACGATTGAACGTTCACGTGATATTAGGTCAAGACTTGAAACCGTTCTTTCGAAACTAGAGACCATTGAGAAGTCTATTAGGGATATTGATAGGAGAATTCAGACACTTACGAGATTTGTTGATGAGTTTAGGGCCGAGGTGGATGAGATCGATAAGGAAATTTCATACTTAAGGAGATATAGGGAGCTTAACTCCCTGAGACGACAGGAAGAGGAGCTTAGACAACAGCTTAGTAATCTTGGGATTGATACGAGAGCAATAACAGGTATTGAGGATCAAATTAGGTATATTGATGAGAGATTAACCCAGGTTAGGGCTAAGTTGAGCGATGATTCGGCCGAATTAAGTAGATTGGAACTGGCTTTATCAAGTATAGGATTTGATAAGGAGGACCCATCAACACTAAGGAAAAGGCTTGACTTTCTAGAGGACTTCTACAATAAATTAACAAGAATTAGGGCAGGTATTAGGGATGTTCAAGCAAGGGTTAGGGATGAGATGATTAAGATTGTTAGGGATAATGTTGGCTCAATATTTGAAATGCTATATCCATATGATGATCTTGAGGGTGCGGGCATTGAGGTTACAGTGAAGGATAAGGGCATTATTGGCATTGTTAGTGAGTATACGCTCTATGCCTTCAGGCCTGGCGGTAGGAAGGTTACAATATCAAGGTTAAGTGATGGACAGAGGTTAACAATAGCACTTTCATTTCTACTAAGTGTCTATAGGGCCACTAATCATAATATCGATTTTCTACTAATGGATGAACCAATACCGTATGTTGATGAAAATATTAGAAGAGCCTTCGCATCATTATTAACGAGATTCATTAGCGAAGGCTTGATCAACCAAGTAATAATTACGACACAGTCAGAGGGCTTGGTTAATGACATTGTGAATGCGGCTAGGGAAGCCAATGTTAGGTATAGCATGATTAAGTTAATTAAGGAAGAAAACAAGAGAAGGATTGTTCAGATTACTGATTATGATATGTAAGTAAATAGTTTTATTAAGGGCCTAGAACCCGTATCTCCTTGATGGAGGGAATATTTGTAGCCCTGGCAATTCCGTTTAAAAACGGTAAATTAGACACGGAATCTCTTGCAAAACACGTTGATTCCTTAACGAAGGCTGGTGTTGACGGTTTCTATCCATTCGGAACAACGAGTCAGGGACCATACCTAACAATTGAGGAAAGGAGAACAGCCCTTGAGACAATAATGAAGCATACCAATAAGCAATTGATAGTTCACGTATTCTCCTTTGATTGGAATGAAGTCGTTGAAACCATCAGATTAGCCGAAAGGTTCGGCGCTATAGCCATATCGTCAATACCACCAATTTACTATAAACCAGACTACGAAGCATTAAGGAGGTATTACACAAAGCTCTCTGAGGCAACTAAATTACCAATATACATATATAACATACCGCAGAATACAGGATTCAATGTAACACCAGATCTCGTGGCAAAGCTCATCAATGACGGCGTTAAAATAGCCGGTGTTAAGGATAGTACTGGCGATATAACGCAAGTAATGGGCCACGTGAGGCTCGGCATAACAGTACTAAATGGGGCAGACTCAACAATACTACCAGCCCTAATGGTGGGTGCCAAGGGATGCATATCGGCCATGGCAAACGTACTCCCTGAGGTAATGAGAAGCATGTTTGATGATTTCAAAGCCGGCAGGTTACAATCAGCCATGGAAAAACAGGACTTAATAGCCAGGGTTAGGGAATTAACCAGGGATTATCCGGGCGTTGATGGCTATTACAAGCTGGTTCACCTGCTTCGTTACGACTTCGGAACCGTGAAGGAGCCATACCTAAGGCCGTTAAGCGAGTCCGAGGTGCAAAGGCTTAGGGACGGATTAATAAGGCTAGGCTTAAAGCCCAGGACGTGATATCGCCGTTGATTAAATAATCGTTCAATTACGCTCGGTTCACTTTTTAAGAACACCCTACTAAGAAAAAAGCTTGTTGCATTGAGGAATATTCTCGATGATTGTGAGTACTAATTATAGACGGGTCGTTACAGTAGTAATGTTGATTATATCCATTGTCACCATTGCTATCCTCATCACGGTGTTTGCTCAACCATCGAGCCCTAGTCCAATTTTAACAATTAATACCAACGAGTACCAGGTTTATTACTACAACATAACAAGCCTAAGAAAGCCAATACTCATAGTACGCGGATACCTAAATAACAACCCAGTACCATTCACCATAAGCCTATTCGCACTAGGCAATGGACATGTGTACACGGTTGGTTACTACTATGGGGTCGGCTTAGTAAACATAAGCTTAGCGTCAAAACCAATAGTAAGCATAGCGGAGGAAACGATAAAGATCATGATATCTAACGGGAACCCACCCAATGTAGTATGGCCCTCCATACTCGCACTAATTACCTATTTCGACAAGTCTACAAATGAGACAAGGACCGTAATAGTGACAATACCTTACGACCCAACCTGGGTAATAAACAATGTATCAATGATCATAAGCCTAAACATAGACTTTAATAAAGTAATGCCAGTAAAGGTGGAAGTAGCACGTAACTACAACGCCACATCAACGACAAACTTACCTACAGATCCCTATGGCTTTGTAGGGCCATACAACTGCCTTGGGAATAGCAATGTTCAGAATGCCGCTCCATCACCAATTCCCGCAGGTGCAGGAGTCTTTTATTGGCAGCCACGTGCATGTGCAGGGTTTAATGGTTCAGTACCCATTTTATGGGTTGCCTGGGGTAAGGATGCATGGAACAATAATATTGGTGGTGGGATTGTCTTAAGTATAGGTGGTTATGTTCAGCAGGGCTCCGGCCTTTATGGCGTGGCTAATGTACCCGGCTCTAGACTTGAAGTTATTGGACCAACACTGCAATTTTCAAGCAACTTACCCATTTATGGAGGTTATAATGGTTATAATTATGTCGATAATATTTACGTAAATTTCGTATTTTCATCTAGCTCCTCATTATCATACTCATACCCGAACTTATATTATTACGTTAATAAGGGTCCAGGTTTCCTCTATTTGGGTATTAATGGTACCCTAGCCTTAATTCAATTCCAGGAATACTATACGGACCAGTATGGCTTCACCTACCCAATTAATGAGCACGCAAATGCTACGGCAATAATCAACCTATTGCCGGGCACGATACATAATAGCATTCTTTACCTATGGCCAGGTATTGATCTTGGTAATGGGATTATGAGCTTCATAATGGGCCAGACGGCACCTAGATTTAATTTAATAAGTTCAAGCTATGTCTATGACTACGTATTCATATCAAGGGATAGTTACGGTAATTATCACTACAGCGGATTATGTACGTCAAATCCCAATATAATATGTACGTCGTCAGGATGCTACTTCCCAATTAGTGTAATTACATCTACATTCAATCCTAATCCCCTAGGAATCGCGGCACAGGTAGGCTTATTTGTGGCCGGTCTAATCCTTGCCTATCCAACCGTTGGTTCAAGCATAGCCGCGATATTTGGTGGAAATCAATTTCTGGCAGGCCTAGCTACTTCAGCAGCCCTTGGTATAGCTGGCTTGATGGTTCCACCGCCAGGCTCTTCATCATTCTTCTACTTCAATACCAACGTAAATCTAGTCGCTAATTATGGTTCAAGTTGTTACGTGGCATTCTACGGAACACCGGTTAAGTACGAGTACGGCTCAATAACCAGTGAAGCGTTTCCTGTGGGTATAATCATAAACTCAACCCAGCCCTACTTAGGAAGCATTTACTGCAATAAGTAGGATAAAGGACAGTATTATTGTAAGTTAATTCCATGTTCATACCGCTCTACCACGACTCGAAGCGCAATATATATCAGATAGAATAATTCATTAATCTGATGATAAGAAAGCTAGGGTTTATATCAATAGTGCTTGCCATAACCATAGTCTCAATAATACTCTCCCTGCTCAATGCCGTACAGGTTCAACCAAGTCCCGTGGAAGTAATTAAGGTTGGTTCCAGTACAATATCGTACTATAGCACACCACCATTAAGTAGTATGGTGCCAGGCTTGGTGATTAGGATCTACCTTGCTAATGGATCTTCAATAACGCCTGTAAACGCCTTCGTTAGTGTGTACGCAAGTGCACCAAGCGGTGTAGTGCCTATAATCCATACATACGGTAACGTCATTAACATACCGTTCAATAATAGTAATTGGGCTTACGTAGTAAACAGGTGGTTAGGGACCGGAATGTCCGTGAGTGGTTATAATACATCATTGCTCGTATTCATAACCTATCTCAAAAATAATGATTCGTGGACAATGCCAATGGTGATTCCATACAATGTTGGCTGGGCTCTCGCGGCACAAAGACCTGGCCTGGTACCTGGTGTGAAGCCTATGTATATATTGGCTACCGTGTACATAAACGTAAGCTCAATAAGGCCGTTCAAGATCATAATAACTAATCACATAGTTAATTTAACGGATCCAGAGATCTTCGGCACATACAATGGCTATACGGTATATAATTGTAGTTTAAGTGGACCGCAACCAAATGCGTATATGGAATTGCCATATGAGTTCTGGCCGGAGAGTACATGCGTAGGTATTAATGGGTCATTACCGTTGGCTTGGGTAACCTGGAGTAATGGCGTGTTGAATAATGATAAGGGGCTGGGAATTACGTTGGCAATTGACTTTTCAGGCACTATTAATTGGAACGCTATGGCGACGGGTTATGGTGATATAGGCGCATCTTACAGCACGCAGGAGAATTGGGTTGGGAATACCGCGGAGTATGTACTTGGATCTCAAATAAGTGAGTCAGGTTCTATTTATTATTATTATGAGGATGCTACCTGGGCTATTGTTCGGTATAGTGCCTGGTACGTTGACCCAACGACTGGTTATACGGAGTACTTGGGTACGACGACCGTTTCTGAGGTGCTCTATGTACCTAGGTATGATGCTTATAACGTCGCGCTTGATTATGGTAATGGAACAATCAGCCTGCTGTATTACGGTGCAGTACCGTTGTCTGAGGAGTACTTTGGATATTCGGCGCTGAATGCTTCCTCCGTTGTTGATTATACCGGTTTTGAATACACAAACACCGGCTCTGAATACCTCTATGAGTGTAATGGACCTGTTGGCGCATTTAATGGGTATTACCAGATACAGCTTAGTGGTGTCAATACTGCGTATGGTTTAAGTGCGCCGCAACTGGGTACTGGGCTTGCTGGAATAGTCCTTGGTCTTGCGGCATTGATACCCAATACTGCGTCTCTCGATATTTTGCTAAGCGTTGGTGGCGCATTATTCAGCGTTGCAAGCATGTTATTGCCTCTATCAACATCATCAACGGTGCAGCAGACCTGGGTTGAGTTCTTCAATGTTGGTGTTGGTACGAATCTATACATATCTGTGGTTGACGCATCGCAGGTATATGGTTTACCCACCTTCGGCTTCATACTCAATGCGACTAATTATTATGGAAATCCACAGTCATATACGTGTAAATACGGCGAAGTTTTCCAAATTGGTTAATGATGCGGAATTCTTCATTGCGATACGCTTTAACCTGGAACAATTATTAAACCTATTAAATTCGCTTAATTTGTAGTGATTAATGGAATGAGCGTTGATTCATTGATTAGTAAGCCTGGTATAAGGGCTCTTGGCATAGCTGAGAGTTTTAGGCTGGATCTTAAGTACTCGATATTGGTTGGTGTTGTCATGAGGAGCGATGGCATTATTGATGGAGTATCGCTAGGCAGGACCACTATCGGTGGTTTGGATGCAACAGATGCCGTAATAAGTCTATACAAGTCATTTAATAGGAATGACATTCAATTGGTAATGACTGATGGATGCATAATATCTTGGTACAATATAATTGACCTTGAGAAGCTAACGGATACACTGGGCTTACCAATAATATGCCTAACCTTCGAGGAGCCCGAAGGCGATGTCATAAACGCACTAAGGAAACTATTCCCAAATGACTCGGACACGAGGATAAGGCTTTATGAAAAGTTAGGTAAGCCCAGGGAGGTGCTGTTACCTGGTGGTTTAAGGATTTATGTGAGGTTTACGGGTATTGATTATAGGACAGCTAGGACGATAATTAGGAAGTTCACTAAAGAAGGCAAGAGACCTGAACCCATTAGGATTGCCAGGTTAATAGCAAATGCATTACTCAATTATTCTAGAGAACCTTAATCCTCTCACCACTTAGGTATGATACGGCAACCTCAATGTAGGCAATAAATACAAGGATTAAGGATATAATGATTAATTGGAAACTAACTAGGTAGTAAATTGCTCGTAATATTGCCGATATGAAGAGGAGTGTTGGTATTTCGAAGCCAGCAATTCCGTAGTGCCTCATTGAGAACCAGAGGATCCCTGGGTTGAGCATTGGTATGCATAGTGATGACATTATCACGGCTATAAACCCTATGAAGAACATATGAATGGCATCACCCAGCGGAACACCAATTAATGATAATATAGCAGTAATGATTAGCGATACCCTACCAAGCGAGGAACCGATTGAGTATGCCCTAGCGTATATCGTGTTAAATGCCTGACCAAATCTCCTTGGTACTCCAATAACCACCAACGTGAATAGTGAAAATACTGCCAGGACTATGGGATTATCGAGGAAGTACGTCATCACGGGGAGCAAGACCGTGTATGGAATATCAACGGCATAAATAGGCCTTTGCCTACTCTCAACACGCCTCATGAGACTTGCTATTGATGCCACGGGGAAAACCAATAACCTAAAATCGCTCATATAGAAAGCAATTGCAAGGCTAATTAGGCCACTTAAGAAAAACGTGTTAGGCCAGTAAAGTGGCTTTCTGCCTAAACCACCCCTAATGATTAATAATAATGCATAGTAGAGAACTAAAATCACACCCACTATCCAATTAAACCATAGGCCGAGTGTATACGTTATAATCCACGTAACTGCTAACAAGCCAATTAATATTGACGCGAATGGACTTGGCATAACCCTGGTAAAACCAGGATGTTGACTAAACATTATACCCACATAGAAAAGCACTAAGCCGCCGAGCATTAAATCTCCATGCAGACTTCCATACCTTAACATTAGCACTGTGGAACCGGCTATGAATGATACCATGGAAATAATAATTAACGCCTGAGAAACCCTCATTTGATAAACAAACCAACTCCTATAAACATCCTGTGGTAATTTATCGAAAATACCTCCGAAAAACACTTGCCTAAGCATTATTACTCACCTGAACACGCAACTTCAGAATTAACCTCCACAGCCTTATTAAGCATGTTTTTGAGGGTATCTTTTACACCCTGCTTAATACTGAGCCTATCAAGGCAATCAATAATATACTTAATTACTGACTCTGAGGGTTCCATACTGCACTGTGAACCAACACAAAATATACAATAAAGGAAACTACCCTCTACCTGTGTGCATGATCTTGACGCTTCACTAAGTATTGCATTAGCCTCATCATTACTAAGCCTAACCATCCAAGTACCATAGGTCTTATTAATGTATGCCGTGCACTCAAACTCATCATAAACAGCCAGGCACCTCCTAAGCTCATTTATTGCACGTACAATGTAAATCAACATCCATCAGAATAAAATCCGCAACGCTTTATTTACTTAATGGTCATTGCAAGAAATAAAACATTAAATATAGAATAATGCATTATTAATGGATGATTAGGTCAGGGACGCTACTGATAATGTGATGAATTGAACCCGGGATGAAACTTGAAATTGCACATCCATATACCTTGAAGCAATCTTCCTGACCTTATTTCCTAGTTTCGATTAAATTTGGATGAAGATCATTTATTCTTTACATACTCATTCAGTCCTATCTTCAGGTACATACCCCTTAATTCACTCAAAACCTCACCACCTAATTTTTCCATGATGAGTCTCACCATACTCCTGAAGTCCATGTTTACCTTAGCAAACCTATCAACTACATACAGTGGGGCTGGATACCCAAGCCTCGGCATTATTGATAGCGGCGCTATGCGTGATATTACATGTTGAATCATGCCAGGATCACCAATATACTCGGTGTATATTGGTAATGCGGCCGGTAGGTATTGAACATAGAAGCCATAGACCTCCTTATCACCAATCTTACCAACCACGTAGGGTTTCGTCATTAATGCATTAGTGTTTTTGGTCTTATCTCTGTAGGTCTCCATTATTATGTGCATTATTAATGGCTCCTCCATTATTTGCAACGCCTTGTTAATATAGTTCTTAAACTCAGTATCGATTATCCCCTGTGAATACCTATTGCTTCTAACATCCTTAATATGCGCAAGTACTGGCACATTAAATTTGCCCACGTAGTTCCTCCCTATTAATGCCCCATCGAGCAACACAACATCTATTGGGAAAATCCTTGACGCTTCCAATGCATACTTAACCTCCATGTCCAGGGCAATTCTCTCTAACTCCTCACTCGAAACCCCTAGTAATGCCTCAAACCTAGTTAGTATATGTCCCTTACCATTGGTATTCATTAACATGGCTATGTTAATAACAGCTATCCTAAAACCGAGATAAACTATCTCCGTAAACCCCGAGTCTACGGCTATGAATTTAATAAACCCCCTATTCGGCGTAACCTCAATTATATTCTCCATGAAATTATTAGCATCATTAAGCAGACCAAGTGCCTTATCCCGTATTTGCGTAATCCTCGTCTCAATAAGCTCCAGCATGTTTATTATTACGTCATTAAACATCTTAATTCCTCCTCGGATAAATCCTAGTCTTCACCTCACTGATTATTCTCTCAATCAACTCCCTATTGATATTATCACCCTCCACGGCACCAACACTCATTAATATATCAACTATGTAAGGTGGTAACTTACTTACATTACCATCCTGGAGAAATTCCTCAAGGTATGCTAATGTGCGTGAAACCTTCTTACTACGTCTCTCAGATATTATTAATGAGGCTAGTTCATCCACGGCATCACTAATACTAACACCTGACTTAGCATTACTTAACAATAGCTTTAGTTCATTAATTAAGGGTTCCTGATCATGAAGCAGGTAAATAAGCAATGGCCTTGCAAAGAGTATTACCTTACCGTTCAGTGAAACTCCAAGTGTCTCGCCCTTAGTACCCTTGATAACTGCATCACCATTAAGTTCTCCAAGACCTATTAATGTCCTTAATACTGTATTTCCAACTATTATTTCATCAATGAAATACCTCTTAACGGGTACTATGGATTCCGGTTTTGAAGATATTATTAACTGAGCCCTTGTATTTAGTGACTTAAGGCTACCGTTTAAGTCAATTATCACTGTTGCACCATCAACATTACCATTACAATTAAATTCATCATTACTCACACAACCTCTTCCAAGCCCAAGTACTGTAACCTTCATTGCTCATCACCTCATGTCACATACTTCCTATCAATTAAGCCAACCCTCCACATACTTTCTAAGTACTTATTAACCGTGGAGACATCCATACCGAATTCCTTAGCAATGGTCTCATCGTCAATACCCACATTAGGCCCTAACGAGACTATCCTAATGAGTAAATCCCTGGGTATATTAAGTTCCTTACTAATTCCATCAATTGCTCTATCCACAATTCTGACCGCCTCACCTATATACTTCGCATTATCAAATGTTGGTGATGGATTTGGTATTTCAGGAGCCCCACCGCTCAATAACTTACTCACTAGCTTATTTCTGGCTCTCTTCTTAAGCCATGCTGTTATCTTCACGTACTTATCAATCAATGTATTAACATTACTTAAGATGTCGCTGAGTTCCTTACGCCTAAGCTCCACGATGCGTATAAGCTCATTTAGGTAGTTATTCAAGGCATTTAACGAACCAAGTCTCACTAACGGTAGTAGGTCATTTACAAAATCATCGAGATTCATTGTGGTGATCTCAGTACCTATTATTGTTGATGCATTACCTAGGATGTTTGTTAATTCCATGTATTCCTTAATTCTATCCTCAATATCCCTTAATGTATTCACTAAATTAACAATATCATTAACCTCAGAATTTATTGTATCTAGTATTGTTGGAAGGCTCTCCTTAACATTCTCCAACTCAAGACCACTAAGCCTTGAGATATATGCCTTAATCCTCTCAACTAAATTATTAATTTTGGACTCTATTTCGGCGGATATGCCAGTTAGATAATCATCAATTCCTTTCCTGACACTACTGAGTTTGTTCATCACCTCCTTAATGGCATTATTTAAGGATGATGATAATATTGACAACTCATTATTTAACTCATCAAGCCTTTGATCAATCTCGCTCTCTACCCCATCAACACATAACATGAAGAGCGAGTATCTCTTAAGGAACTCACTTGATGTTTCTGGGACAGCCTTAAGTAGCGCTAATGCCTTTTCGCAGTCATTTCCTTGTATATTAATACCTGGCTTAATCTCGATATTTATTTTCAATTCATCAATACTTATCGTTAATGGCTTATAAAGCGACTCGTTAAGTCTATTTAGGTAATTACTAAGTACATTTAGCACCTGCGGTACAAGTTCAGGGGTATATGGTGCGTATTCCGTTAAGTCAGCACTAATGGGTAATAGTAAACCCCTAAGACTAAGTAGCTTTATTAAGTCGCTCTCCCTGAACTCCCTCCATAGGTGCGTTGGGTATAACCTCCTTACTAGGTACTCAAGCTCCTTACCTGTAAAACTCGACTTACCCAATGACTTAAGATAATTAATGAAACTCGACTCAACAATACTTATTTTAGCCCTACCGCCTTCATCCCTAAATATCTCGGGCTGATCATTGAGATTTTCACCCTTAATCCACGCCTCAACGATCCGCCTAATAACAACGTCCTTAGACTCCTTAGCACCGCGTTTAACTGCCATCGTGTACTGAAGAACCCTCTGCCTAACCTTATCTCTAAATGCCAGGATCTCATCCCTATAATCATTAAGTCTTTCTAGAAACACGGAGTACTCCCTTGGAACTTTATCCAGTCTTTCAAGCCTGGACCCAATCACTATGGATCTAAGTTCATCAACCTTATCAGAACCAAATACTGAGAAGTATGTAAAGTCCGTTACTGGACCAAGCACGAACTTCCAGGATAACCTACTAACTGGCTCAACAACATTTTTCATAATATCTCCTGTGAGTAACGTTCTTGACATTATAATCACCAATAACGAATCAATGAATCTTTCCTGCCCATTAATGACCATTGCACCCTCATTCACAACCTTACTCAGCAACTTAATGAGTTGGTTAGGATCACCATCAATACTCACTATAACGCCAATCCTAGCATCAAGCGGATTCTCAATAATACCAAACCAGGCACCCGATGATGGATAAAGCGTTACTTGAGAACCAAGTGCAGCTCTAACAACCTCCATGGCTAGATCCTCGCGGAAGGTATTAACAATACTAATAGCCTTACTAACCTCCTCCTTAGCCCTAATAATCTCCTCGGGCTCCTTACCAAACACGAGAATCCTATGCAACCTAGGGGACGCTTGATAGGCCTTGACAATGCTTATCGCTGATGAAATCTTAGCACTGCTTGGAAAAATAACGTAGATCACGGGTTCACCTTCATATGCCGTGTAGTACGAACCATAGCCTATCGATATATCCCTCAAATCGCCCTCAATAGGCGCCAACCCTAACTTAATTAATTCATTATTGACTCTGCTTAATCCATCACTGTCAAGCTTAAACCTAGCGACTTGCACCTCCTCAATAAGCCCCGCCTTAACCATTGCATTTATGTAGGAAGTCACATCATACCCAAGCTCCGAACTCAAGTCATTGATATCCCTAGGAACACCTGACAGTAATAATGCCTTAAAAACCCTGGACCCCCTCTCATCACTAGGACCCTCATTAATCACATCCAGATATGCCTTCAACTCGCCACTGGAGACCTCGCTCTTCAGGAACTCCTCAAATAACTCGTAATTAAGCTCCTTACCCCTCTCCACAATCATGTCCAGGAGCTTAGACGTGAACTTAACCAAGGCCCTCGGCGAAGCCTTACCGCCCTCAGTGTTAGCCACCAACTCATAAAGCGTGGCCAGGTACTCACGCCTCAGTGGATGAAGAGCATTAATTAAGCCCTTTCTCACCAGGTCAAGTCTATCATCGGTTGAGTAGGCATTGAATCGCTGTAGTAGCATTGCTTCATAGAGCCATAGGGGCATTCTCTCATCAAGCACTATCTCCATGTATACTCTACCCCTCGTTATGTCAAACACGTCAGGCACCATGTTCTTGAGAATGTTATAATAAAGCTGCGGTGTGAAAGCCAGCACTACCATAACCTTACTAAGTCTCTTTGGATCCACACCTAATACATCCCTGTAATTCCTAGGCTCAATCAACGCCCTAATCAAAGAACCGAGCTTAATGACCAAGTCCCTAACCTTAGCAGCATCGCCAGGGCTAAGGGCATTACTAAGCTCAACAGCCCTACTAACCTCATCAGCCTCATCAATAAGCACGAGTAGAGGCTCACTGGAGTTACCGCGGGCCTTAAGCAATGAGTTAATGACAACATTAATATCAAGACCAAAGGACAGCGGAAGCCTAAGAACCCTAAGCCCAAGGCCCTGCGCCACGGCCTCCACAGCATCAAGCAACTCACTCTTACCCCAACCATACTGCCCAACAATGACAACAGCAATATTATCACCACCTCTAAGAAAAGCATTAATCGCCGCCCTAACCCTCTCAAGCTCACCCTCAAAACCCACAGGCGAGTACCTACGCTCAATAGGCGGAACTCCACTTGGATTCAACGGCCTATCAATAAACCCAAACCTACTATACATTATCAATGATTGAATTATTATGAACCATTAATTAAGAAATCAAACAAAATAAACTAACCTACAAAACCAGGGCATCAACATTCATAACCACCCTCACCTGCTAAAGTCCACCGCATAGGACACGCTCTGTACGATGCTTAGAAAATGTGAGTTAATCATATCTTAATTAATTACTAAATCTCTCGTAATAAACCAGCTCATTGGGCATCCTGATATGCACCTCAAAGGGAGGCCCAATACCTGCCCTCCACAACTTCTCGAGAACAATTCCGGGGTCAGCATTGGTTATTACCAATACATCAATATCACTCGATAATGCGTACCTATTCTCAGCAACAGAACCGAATAGGTAAACCTCAGCATCAGGGTCTATGGACCTAACAACCTCCTTAATGATACGAAGGTACTTATCAAGTTTCTTGAATACGTCCTGACGCATCCTAGCATCCTTAATTAAATAATCATAATTCACCACTCATTATTTCATTAACAACCCTAATTAACCCTTCAGCCTACTCTCTCGTATATTCCCTTGATACATATCTAGCATCAATATAGTTATCCTTCAATAATTCACTCACAACGCGCTTCTTATCACTTGGTACGATATCACGTAAAAATTAAGTAAGTAACGTATACTACGCATACGTGGGTATTGAGCGCCGTACTCAGGGATTTTTGCCTTCAAGAATAATTGAAGGGCTTGTTCAAGGTTAAAATAACTAGATCATACATCCCACTCTCCACCTGAAAGCTAGCCGTCCTTAAGAAGTCCCTGGCCCTCCTAATTAATGTATTAATCTCTTCCCTAACATCCATTCACTTACCACAATATATTGCTGGACTTTTAATAAAATCACCTTCTCGAACCATACCCTCCACCACCTGGTGTTTCTATTATTACCTCATCGCCTGGCTCCAGGTCTATTGTTGCCTTACTCGGTAAATTAATGACCTCGCCATTACTCCTCCTAATAGTGACCTTACCTGGCGCTCCGTCACCACCACCCCACAGACCCCAGGGTCTTGTCCTGGACCTCTCAGCCATTATTGATAGTCTCGCCCTAGTCAGTACCTTGAATGACCTTATAATTCCATCACCACCCCTATAAAGGCCATCACCACCGCTACCCTCCCTAATCCTATAGCCCGTGAACAGTAGTGGGTATTGCCTCTCGGCTATCTCAATGGGTGTATTCAACGTGTTCGTCATATTAACATGAACGCCACTCACACCTGGCTTACCGGGCCTACCGCCAGTCCCACCACCGATTGTCTCGTAATAAGCCCAGTAACTGCCATTAGGCAGTGTTCCACCAATCATTACATTCATCATAGTACCAGAACCAGCCGCGGGAACCTTGCTGGGTAGCGCATTGGCTAATGCCTTGAATACTACATCGGCGATTCTCTGGGTTGTCTCGACATTGCCACCACTCACTGGCGCCGGCTTTCTTGGATTGACCAATGTGCCCTCGGGCGCTATAACATCGATCACTCCATAAAAACCCTCATTCGTCGGTACGTCGCTTTGAACCAAGGACCTAATTACGAATGACACCGCAGAGAAGGTAACACCATAGACAGCGTTTATTGGCGCCTCAACCTGCTCATGAGTGCCGCCGAAGTCCACCTTAATACCATTTTCACCGATCTCCACGGAAACCTTAATGGGTAGTAACTCATCACCGAGCTCCATGTAGTCCACCGCATCGTAGCTACCCCTAGGCCACTTACCAATCTCCATTAGGGTTAACTTCCTGCCGTACTCAATACCCTCCCTCCACGCATTTACAACCTCATCAACACCGTACTTCTCCACCAACTCCCTAACCCTAGCAACACCAACCCTATTCGCGGCTAGTTGGGCCGTTATATCGCCAATTGCGGTCTCCGGGGTCTTGAAGTTACTAAGTATTATATTGAGTATGTCACGCTGTAACTCACCCTTATTCATTATCCTGACTGGTGGTATGATTAAACCCTCCTCATAGATTGTCCTGGCGCTTGGGTTTATGCTACCTGGCACGGGTCCACCTACGTCTACGTGATGAGCCTTATTAACGACGTAACCAATGAGCCTATTATTAACGTAGATCGGCTCCATAACCATGACATCATTTAAGTGCGTACCCGATATGTATGGGTCATTGAGAAGCACGACATCGCCAGAACCAAGCTCAACACCCTCCCTACCAAGCCAGTTAAGTAGGTTTTTAACGCCTATCCTGAACGAGCCAAGGTGCACAGGTATATGCTCCGCCTGGGCCACGATATTACCCTCGGCGTCCGTTATAGCGCAGCTGTGGTCCATACGCTCCCTAATGTTAGGCGAGAAGGCTGACCTACGCAGGGCAACGCCCATCTCCTCGGCAATGAATACCGAAGCCCTAAACACGAGTTCCCACGAAACCATCCTAAGGATATGTTTCAAACCCCTAATAAAGCATTGCCATGGGTAGGTTTAAATAATTAAGCATGAGCCCATAATAGGGCATGGTTTTTGATCTTAGGAAAGAACTTCTAAGGCTGTTAAAGGAGGATGAGGAATTTAGGTATGCAGTAATGGGGCTATTGGGCATTAGTGATATTAAGTCCTCAGTTGACAACCTAGTTAAGGCCATAGCTGATTTGAAGGACATCGCTGCTAAGCAGGGCAAGGAAGTAAGTGAATTAAGGAAAACTGTGGAATTATTAAGTAAGTCCTTTGAGGAAATAAGGAAAGCCGTGGAGGCGCTCGTTAAATCCCATGATGGGCTTAGGAAGGTTGTGGAGACATTAAGTGAGGATATTAAGAGACATGGCGAGGTTATACTCATTATGTAGAGTAGTATTGAGAAGCTAACATCATCAGTAACGGCATTGGGCTACCGTTATGGATTGTTCATTGAGGAGGTTTTTAGGGAATCCATTAAGTACTTAGCCAGTGACCTACTCAAGGTTTACCAGGTTAGGCGCTGGACCTATTATGATGACGAGGATTTCGTGTTTAGCTATCCCTCGGTCATTGATGTTGATGTTCTTATTAGGGATAACGAGCACATACTCGTTGAGTACAAGGCGAGCATTGATCGTGGAGACGTAGCTGAATTATATAGGGAGGGAATCCTCTACGAGAGAGTTAATAAGGTAAAGCCGAGGCTACTCATCGTTGGCTTGGCGATTAGGAAGAGAGCACTTGAGTTGGCTAGGGAATTGGGTGTTGAGGTTAGGGCCTCCGAGGTTGTTTAGCCATTTACTCAATCACGGTTACCCCTCCACGCGTTGGCTTTGGGTTGGGAAAGAACTTCCTGTATAGGGCTATATTTGCGATATTTGCTGCAAATGCTATAGTGAATGGCACAGGTATTGGTAGGTAATCAAGCATTGGACCAGCCGCAGTCATTGCCGTCGCCGATGGTAACAATCGTGACGCTTGATTAACCCCAGAGACTGTTGACCTATTGCCTCTGCCCACGAGCTCCATCATTAGCGCCTGCTGTGGGGCTAGGGATGAGACCCTAAACATCACGTAAATCACATACGTGATTGCGGCCAGGTAAAGAGTTGTTGAGAAGGGGATTAGTATTAGGGCGATTGTTGATATTATCCTCGGAATTATTATGGCGTCCCTAAGCCCGAAAATCCTCGAGAAGACTGGCGCCGTGAGTGATGTGAAGGCTGCAGCGAGACCGCCAATGAAGAATATGTCACCAACGACTCCATTATTCACGTGGAGGACCATCTTAAATATTATCGGTAAGAATGGCGTTATTAATCCCTGGGCTGTGCCATTCAGCGCGCCGACTATCGCGAACCTCTTTATGTACGTTAAATCTCTCCTAACTTGCTGAGTTATGGTCTTGGAATTACCGTTTGGATCGTCATTGGCTCGATGTTTAGGTCCATGCTCCTCCTTAATTAGTAATATCACGAATAGGCTGATCGTTGATAATGCAAGAGCCGCGTAGAATACGTCTCGATAGCTAAGGTTAGCTAATAATGCTCCGATTGCTGATGCCGTTCCAGATACTAAGTTGAATATTGCATATACCATGGACCTATCCATGCCCTCGGTCTTATCGGCTAATATAGCCGTTTGGACGGGCGCAGCCACGGCACCAAAACTCCCACTAGCCAACGTGCCAGCGGTGCCGAAGCCACCGAGGGCAGCTGCAAGTAGTAATAATGGGTAGTACCTGGTCACGAGTAGTATCGCCGTCGCTATTGGTAGGAAGGATAACGTGAGAAGAAGAATGACCTTCCTACTGTACTTATCACCCAACCTGCCAAAGAGGAGTGAGAGGAGTGGTGCTGTGAATGCGCCAACACCGAAGAAAATGCCGACCTCGGTTAATGATAAATGCAGGTAGTAATACAGGTAAAGCCCAGTAACTACGCCGAGTGCGCCGCCAGCCACGCTTCTCAATCCCCTGGAAGCAAGAAGCAACCAAACATCCCTATCCCAATTGGGCACAATCGCTATCAAAAACAAGCCCTTAAAAACCAAATTCTCCGCATACTCCAGCGATAAAGATGATTCTCCGGACATAGAATGCCGTAGAATAATACCGGCCTATACTTCACTTAATGATTTAATAAATAATTCCTTCGCTGCCATAATCATTTAATGAGAAATTGTTCTCTCAATGCTTTTCTTAACCTCATTAAGTCCCACAAGAATCAATACAAAGGCGATAAGCCCAATGACGTCTCCCACAATGTTGATTACGGGTACTGCCAAGAGTACAGTTGCAAACAAAGAAACGATAACACCAGCCGTTAGGTAACTAACGCTGAAGTCATCGCCAAGTCTGTACAGGACTATATACATAAGTAACTCAAACACAAAGCCAGCAATTATCGTTATCACACTCATTATTAAGAATATGGAGTAGGAAACACGTGTAATGACAAGGTATACGCCCTCTGAAATAAGGACTAAACCTAGCGCTAACAAGCCAATAGCACCCAGTACGCCAATGCCATACCTACCTTTATCCGCCCGTGCCAGGTACGTAAAGCCCCCGTACATAAAGAAAAATGTAAAAGGTAAACCTAGGATACCGACGGTAATGAAGAAGATGCCGAAATTATGAATAAGTACGTTAACATTATCATCACTAGACAATATAATAGCCACAAGCACAATAGCTAGCAATATGCCCAACACTATACCCGCTATATACCCTTCAAAAATCCTCGAAACACCATGATAAAGAAGAATCATCCTCTCCCTATCGCTACTATTACCTAGACCTCCATTACCAGCCATTGATTATTAATAAAAATTTAGAAATTTAAATATTCAACATAATAGTATGCTGTGGTTTCTAAGTTCACTAATGCACATAAGTGCTACAAGGTAAGATTAAGATCGCATGTTAATGGCCTTACTGTAATTGTTTCAATTAACAATAAATACTTAGGGTCTTAACAATGATTCAGTAACCACGCCGTTTAGTAATTGGGCAATTGAATTATGAAAGCCAACATACTTAATTACTCTAAATGTTGAATCAACCGATGGAATAATTAATACCATACTCTCATTATTAAAGCCGAGAGGGGTCATGCCGAGGCAATTCCCATAATAAACATTGGCTATGAAGCCAAAAACACCATTACTGTAGTGGGTTATCACGAATGTACCATTAATTAGATAGCCAGTTAGGATAATCGTGCCATTAACGTACACCGCAAATTCATAATTATAATACAATAAGTGCCACTTACTAATCGTGTCATTCATAATCATTAAGAGTATCGTATAATTACCTGGACATGAAAACCAAACCTCACCCTCAGGAAGCGAATAGCAGAAAAGGCCACCAGCCCTTGGTGGAAGTACGGTAATGAGCTCGTACGTGGAGCCCGGCGATACATCATAAAGCTTCAATATAGGCAATATGCTATTATTCGGCGGAAATACAATATACGTCCTATTAAAAGTAATGATACCACTTGGCGGTAAACCACCGAGCGCGTATGTGAGATAGGGGTATGCAATATAAAGTAGTATTATTGAGGTAATGGCAAGCGGTAACATTATCTTAAATCTCGTTGGCATCACCTCATAAATTACGCCATCTATCCCTAATTATCTTCCTAACGTTATTAAGGCCATGAAGTATACCTGCCATACTAAGTATACCCATTATATCACCAATATATATCGTTACTAGGTTCGGTATTACTATCAGTAAGGTCGCGATAATTAACCCAATCACGCCAAGTTTCAATTCATCAATTATAAACTCATTACCAAGTCTGTATAGGGCTATCATCGTTAGTAAATTGAGTGTGAATCCTAGTACAAAACTAATCATGATCATTAACAATAATGTCAGCGACTTAAGACTTGTCGCAACCATTATATACAGATATTCACCAATTGCCATAGTATTAATCGCTAATAATCCGAGGGCCCCTATCTTACCAATACCGTAAGTCCTCTTATCGGCTACGGCTAAACTGGCGAATCCCTTATAGATATAGCGATACATTACTGGTAACATTATTAATAAGCCGAGGAATTGGAAAAACGCCACATTCTTAACTAGAACCATGATTGATGTACTACCCGGCGCAAAAACCATGATTGGTACTAGAATTAGTAATGCTATAGCAATAATTGCAAGGTATCCTCTATATATCTTAGAAACACCGACATAAATAAGGGATAACCTATCACTAGGTTCACGCATAGCTGAAGAAGAATTCATCGTCCCACCATATTTTTATTTTTAATATAAACTTATTGTCATGATATCCAACATTTACCTATCCATTTAGTAGTTCTTTCAACCTAACTTAAACTTAGGAAGTCAATACGATGTCAATGAGCCTTACAACAAATTTAAGATACTATTATGTATGTAATGACAATATCGTAATCAAAGGCATATGCTTAATGATTTAGCCCAATCAATTCCTTATAACCATGAAACACCATTAATTATGAGATATATGTCAAAAACAGCAATAAGTTAAAGCCCAAGCTCCTCCTTAACGACATTAATCAAACTCCGTATTACTGGTAATCTTGCCCTGACTTCATCAATTTCTATCCTTACCTCATGGAAACCATTCACATGTAAGAAATATGCATCTACCCAGGTCTGTTTGACGGAATCTCCCAACTTAATGGCTGCCTTGTCTAGTAAACTTATCTAGTAAACTTACGGTCCATCTTCCCTTGCCCAATGCTTCCCTGGCCTCATCAAGCCCCTTGGCAATAGCCAAGGCCTTTATCGCCTTCTCCACAGCCTTATATAATTTCTCACTCGCCTGAACAACGTCGCCCTTATTAACGAATTCGAGACCCTCACTAAACGCAATCAATGCAAGCTCGGCATGTTTCCTAGCCTCACCACTGGGTGTATAACTCATACAAAGGCTAATGTGGCGGGCGCTTATAAAATCTTGGGCCTTGAGACAGTGTTAGCTGCCGCATTTAACGGGTAATTGAAGGTTTGGTGCGTATAAGCCGAGGACTTCGTGGCCGTACCTAATCACGTAGATCCAACGTAAGCCCTCGGGTGCATAAAAGAATACGTTCATGTAGTTACCATTAATGACGAAGAGCTTCATGCCCAATGGGCCGTAGGCAAAGCCTTCAATCCTCACGGCCCTGGTCACGTTAACCGCGCATATGCTGGCTTCGGAGAGGTTCACGTAAAACTTACCAGTAAGTAGGTACATGACCAACGTGTCATTAACTACGGAGTAACCATACTTGCTAAGAATGACGTTATTTAACCCACCAAATCTCTTAAGAAACATAATTTTATCAGCATTGGGTAGACCGTAGATAATCCACACATTTTCAATATCCAGATCATTTAACTAGTTCTATTTCAGCTTCCTTATCCCTAAAATTAACGATTGCATTACCACCTAACACAAGGCGCTACCCCTAAACCCACTTAATCACCGTCTTAGAATCTATCCTAACCACTCCCATGAGTGAGTATAGGCAGTAATTTTATTTAATTTTTCACGATCAATAAGGTGACCCTATAATGGACATTAAGGGCACGAAGCAAGCAATTAGGGAGAAAGTCTGGAAATTACTTGAGGAGAGGAACGTAGTAACATTCCCAAGGCCTGTCTATGGCAGGATACCAAACTTCGTGGGTGCCGAGAGAGCTTGCGAACTAGCCGCTTCACTGCCTGAGTTTACTAGGGCTCGTGTGGTTAAGATTAATCCAGATTCGCCTCAACGCCGATGTAGGGAGTTGACGCTAGTTAATGGTAAGTTGTTGATAATGCCGACGCCGAGGATTAGGGAGGGCTTCCTAATGCTTGATCCTCGTAGAATACCGAGGCAGTACTATGGCGAGGCTTCGACCATTAGGGGTGCGTTCAGGTGGGGTGTGCCGATTAAGCCTTGGGATATGCCCAACATAGACCTCGTTATAGTAGGCTCCGTAGCCGTAAACCCGGGTAATGGCCGCAGGCTGGGTAAGTCACATGGTTATGCGGAGATTGAGTGGGGAATAGCCAGCGCCATGGATAAGGTCAATGAGAATACACCAGTCATAACCACCGTCCACGAACTACAGTTGGTGAGCGATGAGATTCCCAAAGAGCCATTTGACCTATCTGTCGACATTATCGTTACGCCAAGTAGGGTGATACGTGTGAATAGGGTTGATAGTAAGCCAGTCGGCATTTATTGGGAATACGTGACCGAGGAAATGCTTAGGGAAATACCATTACTGGCAGAGTTACGTAAATTACGTTGACGATGCGTAATCCCTTACGTGTCTTATGTACGGAGCGTTGCCTAGCGCGTTTATTAATGCTTCATCCGCTGTGTATAGGACGGTATTTAATTCCATAGCTAGCACCACATGCACAGCGTCGTATATCGTCACGTTGTGCTTTATTGAGAAGTCCGAGGCCTTCATAATTAAGTTCCACGTTATTTCGCGAATATCGAGAAGACCACCTCTTAATAGTTCCAATGATCTCCTTATAAAATCCTCGCTAACCAACCCACGTAGATAATACTTTCTAAGTGCGTTCATTACTTCCGTAATCGCTATTGATGGGATTACGACAGTTACTCTGCCACTAATGTGGTCAATCCTTATTCTACCAGCGTAATCACTATAATCCTCCCTAATGACCCATTAAACAATAACACTGGCATCACAGACTATCTATTTACCGCGCATTCCTATCCTCCCTAATGAATTCTACGGCCAGGTTACCCTTTATTATTGGTGAATCCCTTAAAAGCTCCTCATACCTAGCCTCAAGCCTCTTCGCTAATTCCTCACGAATAAGGTAATGACCAAATTAATGGAGAGTAGTATCGCACCTGCACGTACATAATACATAAAACATACATTAACCGCCGCAGAAGTTGGTCGCGTATTGATTCTCAAAGTCCGTCACCTGACCTGCCGGGAATTGGTAATACTTACTAGACCGATTATAACCGACCACGCCATTGAACTTCTGTTATAACGGCATACACGGTATACCTACCCCCATTGAGATTAATGGTCTCCAGCATGTTGAGGATGTATGGTCTGAACCCATAGTGATGGAATGTGTATAGTGGGTCCTGCACGGTTATATTAATTAACTCGCCATTAACAATGATTAGTGGGTTGAGGAGTTGCTACCTTGGTGTATTAATTACCGTACCAACCCACGAACCTGCTGGGAGTTGCGCACTTTATATGTTCAACAAGGCGATCAACGTTAGTACTAGGACCACGCCAACGACGATGGGTACTGCAGTCAAGGCACTAATGCTCATACCAATTTATAATTCATTGTATAGGCTATCTTTCTTATTTCTTAATGATTTTATCCTTACTAACGTTTTCCTCGTTGATTGTGGCTATACTCTTAATAATTAAGAATAATGTTTATTAAGGGGAATTGAAACTTAATATTCACAATGAGTGAGGGGTTGAGCGATACAGTAACGACAATAATACTCGTGGTAGTAGCAATAACATTAACCATAGCAATAGTAGTTTGGGTATTTGGGATAGCCAGTAATGCATCAAGGTCATTTGGCGTTAGGGTTATGATAGAGGGCCCAAGCATGTCACAGAATAACGCGACATTTATAATCATTAATTCAGGCACGGAATACGTGGAATTGGCATACATAGTAATCAATAACGCCGAGTTCACACCAAACAATAGATGCATCATACCACCTGGGGACTCGGCGTTATTAACCATAATTAGTAATGGGACGCATTACGTAGGTGCGGTGTTGAGGGTTGGAAATTGCACCGTGGATTATAACGGCGACTCAGGGATTTACGGCATAAACACGGCGGAGGTAGCATTTACAAATGGTCAGCAGGTTCTTTACGAAACCCTGAACCTACAGAGTCAATGAGGTTTACTAGATCCTTAACTGTGATATTAAGACGCCGGTTAATGTTATTGCCGAGCCTATTACTTCCATCTCCGTAGGTACCTTACCAAGTATTAATAGGGCGAATAAGTACGCGGATGCGGGTACGAGTATTGAGATTGAGCTTGCAGTCACGGGGCCGAGGTCCTTAACACCGAGAAACCAAAGTAGGAAGCCCATTACCTGGGCCACCAATGCTACGATTATGCCCCATGCGACCGCATTCAGTGTCAATTCCATATGCGGGTTAATGATGAGCGTTGGTGCCGCTATTAATGCTGATATGACCGCCATTGAGGCATTCAACCTAATGAGGTCCTCATGGACCAAGTTCCTCCTGTAATAATGGGTGCCCAGCGCCCAAATGAAACCACCAAGTATTGCAATGGCGTCACCAATGTCAAAGCTATAAACACCGACAGCAATTAATAAACCACTGAATGCCATTATGATACCAACTACCTGCAGTACAGTCGGCTTTTCACCATGTAAGGCTATTGATAGTATTAGTACGAAGATTGGCTGTGTATAAACGAGCACGGAGACCAGGGCTGGGTTTGAACTATACTTAATGGCGAGGTTTAGGAAGACCACGAATAAGGCCCCATTAAGTAATGCGTTTATTACGTACCTACGATTTATCACCAAACCCCTACCAATTAAGTAGAGCAATAAACCGCCAAAGCCGAACCTATACATCGTGAGTACGAAGGGAGACATGTAATACATAGCAACCTTAGAGATTGAGTAAGACGAACCCCAGGCGGCTAGGACACCAAGCATGGCTAAGTAACCACGGAGTTTATTATTCATAACCTAATCACGTGATTAATGTGGAGTGTTATAAGGATTTCTGACGCCCACTATTTAATGGAAAGGGATTTAAGAACGTCCTATGGCGTACTTATAGTATGGGCGTAAGTACGAAGATGCTTGGTAAGCTTGTTTGGTTCTACGTGGGTTTTGTGTTGGTTAACTTTGCATCCCTACTGTGGCTCTTCATAACTAGTTACCTAACGATATACACGGACATACCGCTACCCTACTTCATGCTTTACATACCAAGCAACATAGCAATGCTTGCGTTAATCACGCTCGCATTGATCCTGGGCCTGTACATATACCTGGGCGTTGTACTAATACGAAGCGGTCTTGATAGGGGTTATGTACCAATAGCGTTCGTTGTATTTATTGTCGTTGGCATAGCCCTGCTATTAATTAAGCAGTTCGTGGCATCAATAGCTTTTCTAATAATTGCCCTGGCACTGCTGGTTAGTAATTATGGAGTGCTCACAAGCATAGCTACGCATAGGGCATCTAGGTACATGTGGTTAGTGGGTGCATTACTTATCATCGCTGCTGTGATATTGGCGCTAATTAATAGGTCCGTGGTCAATTACGTGGGGGCCACCATACAGTCACTATCAATACTAGCCTGCGCAATCGAGGTCTGGTCAATAATGGGTAGGCTGGGTAAGGGGCCGTGATTTAAATGCTAAGTGTAGAGACCATGATTGTCAGCTCTCAAGACAAACTGCCACCTTGTATGCAGTGGCGATTCCTGCATAATTATCGACCCAGGAGGATGAACCAGACAGGATACTAAGGGCTATGGGCAGTAGGAAGGCATCGGTCATCGTGGCTACGCACCTACGCTTTGACCATGTTAATGCCGTTAAGGAACTAACGAATCGCTTGGGCATACCATTTATGGCGCACAGAGACTCGATTGGGAGTTGAGGGAAGTATTCTATAAATTAGCACCAGAATGGGGCTTCCCAAAGCCAGAACTTCCAAACCCAATATTCATTGGTGAAGGTTTAGAACTACCACTTAACTTAAGGTAATACGCACGTCAGGGCGTACACCAAGCTTAATATCAATAGTAAATGATAACTTCGTAATTACAGGAGACACACCATTCGTAAGTAATGTCGGTAGGAAGACCTGCCGGGAAGTAGTATGGAAAGGCTCAGGGAATCAATATGCTGGTTATACGGGAGTTACCTAACGACTTCATTGTCTACCCAGGCCATGGACCTACACTGCGATTAGTGAGGAAAAACTCAATAACTTAATAATACCCTGGAGGCATATCTCGGCAAGGCAGGGCGCATCTCTTATAAATAGTCGGGAGAAAAAATACCTAAGACAGTGATAACCATTATGCCCAGGCGAACCAACATTACGCGTATAATCGCCCTGGCAATACTCTCGGTAGCCGTACTATCAATAGCCCTAACAGCCCTAGCCCAAACACAGGCAGAGCCAAAGCCCTTCATGACACTCACAAGCAAGGCGGTTACCATAAATTACTACAACGCAAGTAATACCGCAGGGCCAACACTCATAATACACGCATATCTAAACAACACGCCAGCACCCATAACGATCAGCCTATTCGCATACACACCAACGAAGATCTACACCGTAGGCTACTACTACGGCACCGGCACAGTGAGCATAAACCTGACAGGTACACTAATTAGGGAGATAGCCGGGGAATGGCATGTAACGGGAGCATGGCCATCGCTCTTGGTATTTGTCACGTACGTATCCAACGAAGCCAACACTATCAGGTTCATGATACTGGCAATACCTTACGACCCAGGCTGGATAGTTAATAACAGGCACATAGCGATGGTGACCACGGTAAACCTAACAATGGCAAAACCACTACCAATACCAAGAAATATAACAAAGACTGTTGTAAGCACGACAATGAGTAATGCCGAGATAAATACAACAGACCCATATGGGTATAGCTATGAAGGATCATGCATGGGTAATAGTGTTGTCCTAAACAATCCACCTGGACTGCCTAGCTCATCATCGTGGCAATTGGAGAGTTGCTACGAATTTAATGGGCCAATACCATTCTTCTTCGTGAGTTGGGGATCTGATGTATGGAGTAGTGGTATTACGTACATAAATATAGGCTTAGGAGGCCAAAATTATGCACAGAGCGGGAGTGGCTTCTACGCAACATATGCTATATACAACTACTCAAATGATAATTATGTAACGACAGTTACATCAGGTAGTCCTACAATTACATTCTCAAGCGAGATAAATATATACATAAATTCATTCTGTGGTGAGACAGGCTCCGTGGCTGTTGGCTATGGAAGTTCCCTTAACTTGGAATGCTCAAAGGGTACACCGACTTATTATGTGCCGGGTTCAGGTTCATTGTTCCTCGCAGCAATAGGTAATGTTGCTGCCGTCACATTCCTCGATTGCTTATATCAAGGTGGCTCTTGCATACCAATTTATGTAGCTAATGGTACGATGGTATTGAGTTTAAGTTCTTCATCATATAGTCCAGGTACTCTTTATGTGTATCCATATATTGATATTAGTAACGGCTCAATAACTAATACCTTAACATTGCTAACAAAGCAAGGACTTGCTGGTAAAGCATTTGCCCTTCTTGACGGGCAGTCATATTATTATAACCCAGCCATTAATTTAATTTCAGAAACAACCGAGTGCAATAATGCACCCAGTCCGGCACAGGTAGCAGATAATTATGTGACGTATAATATACAAAACGTAATTAATACGTATACCCCAGTCATACCTGGATGGGCACCAGACGTTGGTGGTGCAATTGCCGAGATATTAGCTGACTACATACTTGATGACCCAATAATCGCACATTTAATAGGCTTTGGCGTTACCTACATGCTGAGCGGATTAGCCTCAGGAAGTGGCATATATCAAACTTATTATGTAAAAATTGGTACTAACCCAAGTAGTGTATGGGGCTTTTACGTGACGTTTGTAGGCACACCTGCCATTGAAACCAGCCAAGATGCATCGTCGTACTGGCCTATGGGTGTTGTAATTAACAGTAGCGGTTACTATCTGAGTAATGTAATTGGTTATCAATGCCAACGCTAACACCCCATATTTAATACCTAGATATTAAAATAGTTACAAAAACAATTGTTAAAAGCATCATAGATGGCTTTCTAGCATTCGTTTTTAATTTTATAATATATTACTTTATATTACTTTAATGATATTATAGCAATATGAACACAACGATGCTAAGACAAAATCGATTCTAGTAAACAAATAATTTAATGAACGCATGAATACGGATGAAAGTTTACGCGAATTAAAGGATTTTTCATGGAGTTATTATGGCATTTACTATGCGGTTTTCTTTGGTTCCATGGTTAGGAGGGGTTTTGGTGAGGATGTTGATATTGCGGTGGAGTTCGTGGTAGGGCTTGACCTAGGTAGGTACTCACGGTTACTCTTTGACCTGTTTGATTACCTGGGTACGGATAAGGTGGATTTAGTACCCATTGGTGATAGTACTGATTGTTATCTGATTCATGAGGTTTTTGGTGATAGTGTGATACTGTACATGGTTGGTGATGATGCGTGGTTGAGGATGCATAGAAGGGCTTCAATATATGAGGACTTCCTTATTGATGCTAGGAAGCTTGACCTCGTGGGTAATGCAGGTAGGGCGTTGGTGATGAGATGGCAATCCTAGATAAATTATTGGGTATTATTGAGGACATGACCAAGAAACTCGATGATTTTGTTGAACATGGTTACGACCTTAACAATTGGCGCGACCAGCTGGCGTTGATGCACGCTCTGCAGGTGCAGGTTCAGGCATTCATTGACTTGTGCCAGCGGTTGTTATCAAACA